>WFMZ01000001.1 GCA_015484555.1 Hydrogenovibrio sp.
GTAAAATTAATTGGCGCAACGTGCCACTATGTGACAGAAGAGCTGGATGCCGGGCCCATTATTGAGCAAGAAGTGATTAGAGTGAACCATGCTAAAAACATTGATGACTTAAAACGATTAGGTCGTGATGTTGAAAAAATTACCTTAGCACGTGGCTTACGCAACCACTTAGAAGACCGAGTGTTGATTCATGGTAATAAAACAATTGTGTTTGATCTATAAGCAAAGCTAGGCTTTATTAATTTTATAGTGAAAGGCAAAAATCACCAGGGGTGGTCTGTGAAAAGGTGAGTGTTTAAGGCTTAATCTGTATCTTTATTCTTTACCGCTTAACCCTTGGGGTTGATAAAGCTATCAATTGGCTTGGGTTGGCTAAAGTAATAACCTTGAAAAAACTCTACCTTAATTTCTTTTAGCAAGGCAACCGTTTCTGCGGTTTCAACATACTCCGCAACCAGTTTTTTGTTTAGCTGGTGGCCAATTTTAGTCATAGCCTTGACCATTTCTTGGTTAACCGCATTATTTTCCATATACTGCACAAAGGAACCGTCTATTTTGAGATAGTCAACATCCAACTGCGCTAAATAGCCAAAGGATGACATGCCTGACCCAAAGTCATCTAAAGAGAAACGCGAGCCTTGCTTTTTGAAGTGTTCAATAAATTTAATGGCATTCTGAATGGAAGACGACACGCCTGTTTCTGTGATTTCAAAGCAAATTTTATGGGGAGATATGCCATATTTTTTAAACAAGCCATCAATCACATCAGGCATGTGGTCACTGGTTAAGCTGTCAATAGATAGGTTGACACTGATCACCTTAATTTTTTCTAAAAACTCAGGCGCCTGCGCTAAGGCATTGAACAAGTTGTCTACCACCCAAGTATCAACCTGCTTTGCTAGGCCGTAGCGTTCTGCAACGGGAATAAATAGCTCAGGTGAAATCATCTTGCCTTCAGCCTGTTTGTCAGGCAGCCTTAATAGCGTTTCATAATGGTCATATTGACTGCTAGCATCATTGTCAGAGCTAACAATAGGCTGGAAGTAGAGCTGAAATTGGTGCTTTTCAATGGCTTCATAAATTAAAGAAACTAAGTTCATGTCTTGTTGATAGCTTTCTTGTGCATGGTCGGCCATATCTAAGCTAATGACCTTATTTCGACCTTGGTTTTTAGCCTCGTAACAGGCGGCATCGGCAGCACTTAACAAGTCCTCAGCAGAGGCAGAAGTATTTTGAAAGTAGATGACACCTAAGCTGGCTCCAATAGGGAAAGAACGTTCCAAAAACTGGAAGTCAAGGTCTCTAATACGTTGGTGTAGCGCTTTAATGGTTTGGTCAATTTTTAGTTTGGTTCTATTTTTTAACAACATAATAAACGCATCGCCACCAATTCTCCCTAAGGTAGAATCAGGTGTCTGGGCAATAAACTCTTTAAAGCAACCTGCGAGTTGTTGTAATAGTCTGTCACCAGCTTGGTGCCCACAGGTGTCGTTGATAACTTTAAATTGGTCTAGGTCAATATAGCAAACAGCATGAAAGCCATTAGAGGGAGAGTTAATAGAATTTGTGATTTCATTTAGTAAATATTCACGAGAAAACAATCCTGTTAAGCCATCATGGTATGCCAGGTTAGTCAATCGGGTAGTCTTCTCTTCTATCATCGAGATTAGGTTATTAAAGTTATGTTGGGCTTCTCCAATTTCATCTCGTTGCTGGGGGTTTAATCGTAAAGAAAACTGCTTGGTGGTAGCGGTTTCTTTTAAAGCTTCATTCAACTGAGTGAGGCGTTTTATAAACTTTTCATTAATATAAATGGCAAATAATATACTGATAAAAAACATGCCTGCAAATAGCAGTAAAAAGGTTATTTTTAGTTTTTGGGCTTGCTGAACCAGTGCGGAGCTGTGAAAGATGAAGTGAGCATCTCCAAGTAAGATGCCTTGAAAAATGACGGGAGAGCTAATGGTATATTTCAGCTCGTCATCAATATTTTTATCATCGGTTACTTGTAGTAAAGGCTGGTTATTTTTATCAAAAACGGTTGCCGAATATATAACCGGAATTTCTTTAATGCGCTGAACAATATCCGTTGCAGAGTCGGTATCGTCTAGGTAAATTAGCTTTGCTAAATCTTTTGAAATTAGGATGCTGATTGAATTGGCTTGTTCTTGCAAACTGGTTTCTACCAGCTTCTGCTGTTGGGTATTAAAAAACAACCAACTGCCCAGGCCGAAGGCAAAGACCAAGGAAATAAACAGTAGGTTAATTTGAACGCGTAAAGACATATTAATTATTGCTTAGGCTTCACAAGAGGCATGGAATTATCGAGGCGCCATTCAGACCAAGAACCATCATATATTTTGGCATGTCGATCTATTTTTTTGAGCGCTAAAAATAGTACAGAGGCTTCAGAACCCGTGTTGCAATACAAGAGAATTTTTTTGTCTTTGGGAATGCCGGCAAAGAGCGCTTTTAGTTTCTGATTACTTTCTAGCTTAGAGACGCTGGTTTCAACTCCTTTTTCATCTTTCATCGAACGGTTAGAAACCAGCTCATACCAAGGGATATTAATGGCATGTGGAATATAGCCTATACGTCCTTTATGGTCATCTTTACCGGCAAATTGGTCGGTTGGGCGAGCATCGATAATAACGTATTCGTCGCCTTTGGTGGCCATAAAAGTTTGAAACTTGGTGGCAATATATTCTGGGTGAATGTTAATGGTAAAATGGCTTTTAGCCAAGGTGGTTGGCTTTAAGGCTTCTGGGTAATGGTGTTGCCGCCAGTCTTGTAAGCCGCCATCTAAAATTTTATGGTTTTTATGGCCATAAAGGTCAAATGCCCAAAAGATACGAGAACCATTTAAGTTGGCTAGCTCGCCATAAATGACCACGGTACTGTCATTTGCCACGCCTTTCTTTTCCATTAATTTTTTAAACGCAAAAGGTTTTAAAATATAAGACACTTTGTTGGGTTTCTGGTAATGAAAGTCTTCGTAAGGGATGTTGATGGCGCCCGGAATATGCCCGTTTTCGTAACTTTCGGCATCACGAATATCAATAATGACTAACTTGTCTTGCCCTAAAATTTTATGCAACTGTTCAGCATTTAGCGAGTAGCTGGGTGCGGCGGCCAGGGCTTGGGTCGCTAACACTGCTAAAAGGCCAAATATTACTATTTGTAGCGACTTTGTGGCTGCGCTAAATAGCGAACGATTGGGTAACAAGCTTTGCAATGAAACATTCCTTAAAATATAGGTATATAAACACAGTTCATCATAACGGAAATTAAGCCTGACTAAAAGCTTGAGTAGGCAATTAGCCTAGTTGAAATTGCGTCAAATCAAGTATCTAGTAAAATATACGCACTTTCAATTAGGCATTTTTCCAATGCTTTTCTGCCTTGAAAGCCCTGCTGTGTGGCAATGGCTTGCCAAGAGGTGTTTTGGCAGATTTTTTTTATCCAAATAGTTTGTTGTTGTGAGGGAAGTGTTTTTAAAAGCATTGTATTCCCCAAGGTCCAATTAAAAAGTGCTAAGGCAACGGCCTCATAAGGTAGTTTTTTGGACAAATAAGGGGTTGGAAAGTCCGTTTTTGGAAAGGGGAGTTGGCTTAATATTTCAATGACTAAATCAGCTTCTAACTGGGCAAAGGTGGACGATAATAAAAAAGCCCATTCTTTGGCATACTGGGTTTGGCGTTGTTCAGTACGTAATTGGCTTGAGGCATTCAGTGGGCAAACCATCGTAACGGAATGACAACCGCTGGCTTGGTCTTTATGAATA
>WFMZ01000002.1 GCA_015484555.1 Hydrogenovibrio sp.
CACTAAGGGATTAGAATAAACAATGAATAATACCATTACCGTTAACATGCTATTTCACTTCAAAGGAAAGGAATACAACCTTACCAAAGAAGTTAACCTACCGGCAAACTTAGGTAACCTGCAAACATTTATAAGCAGCTTACCCAGAGTATTGGCACAAGATAATGGCATTGATACCTACTCTTATCTATTTGAGATGATGGAGTGCACAGATATTTACGTGACCCAAGCAACCGGCTTTGTTTCAAAGTTTATACCTGAAGAACCTGTTATATTAGAAACATTTATTGAAAGCTGTCAACACACCACACTAGACGACTTACTGGACTTTACCTTACAAACTCACCTGCCAGATTTGGTCGATGACCAGCAAGCCAAAATAGCTTTAAAAGAGGCCTTTTTAATTGGCCAATCTGCAGGACAACAAGCTTAGAAAGGATTTTATTGATGTGTCAACATAGCCATGACAACCCAGATATTCAACAATTATTTGAAAACAATGAACAATGGGTCAAACAAATCAATGAAGAAACCCCAGGTTTTTTTCAAAGCTTATCCCATCTTCAAACCCCTGAATACTTATGGATAGGTTGCTCTGACAGCCGTGTTCCCGCTAACGAATTGGTTAAGATGGATCCAGGTACTATTTTTGTACACAGAAACATTGCCAACCTAGTCAATTCTAGCGACATGAATGTCTTATCGGTTATTCAATATGCCGTTGAAGTATTAAAAGTAAAACACATTATTGTCAACGGACACTATGGTTGCGGTGGTGTTGAAGCCTCTTTCAATGAAAGTAATCCTGATTTAATTGACCACTGGATTCGCCCTATTCGTAAATATCTACAACGTTCAAAAGAAAGTTTCAAACACCTTTCCCATGAAGAGCAGGCCAATAAACTCTGCGAAATTAACGTTGAAGAACAAGTTCGCAACATCTGCCATATTCCCGCCGTCCGTAATGCATGGCGAAAAGGACAAGCCCTATCCGTACACGGCTTTATCTACGACATTCACGATGGCAAGCTACACAACTTAACCGAGACAGTTGATAACATTGCCGATGCAGATCAAACCTTATTTGACCGAAAATAAAACAAACACTCGTTATATTTGAACCTTAAAAATCGCCAGGGGTGGTCTCAACAGACACCACCCCTGGCGTTTATGCCCTTTAGGGTAATTTTTGGCTTTGAAACCCTTCTGCCCAAGCTTCCAAAAAGTCATAACCTTGACAAGAAAAGTATAATTAAAGTATGATTTCTATACCAAAGAAAGGTTTTCTATGAAATTTGAATATGACGACAATAAAAGCAAGATAAACAAAGAAAAGCATGGTATTAATTTTGTTGAAGCACAAAACTTATGGCAAAATGAAAATGCACTGGTTGTACTAGCTAATATTATCGGTGATGAAACTCGCTATGCTCTTATTTCAGTATTCAAAAGTAAGTGCTATGTAGCCATTTTTACACTTAGAAATGAAACCCACCGAATTATCAGTGTTCGAAGATGTCGAAAAAATGAGGAAAAACATTATGAAAACAATAACCGCTAAAGAGTTTGATAAAAAATTCGATGATGGTGAAGATATCACAGAGTACTTAGATCTTTCCACTGCAGTCAGATTAAAAGATGTCCCTAAATTAAATATCAACACCAAAAAAGTAAATGTTGATTTCCCTGAGTGGATAGTAGAATCTTTAGATAATGAAGCTAAAAAAATTGGCGTGACGAGGCAATCTATCATCAAAGTCTGGATTGCGGAAAGGCTTAAAGAAGAGACTGGGCATTTACAAGCAAGCTAACGGCTGGCATCACCGATGCCGATCAAACCTTATTTAATCGTAAATAAAGGTAACACTCGTTCTATTTGAACCTTAAAAATCGCCAGGGGTGGTCTTAAAATAGACACCACCCCTGGCGATTTTTGGCTTTGAAACCACTTCAATTTAAGATACTATGCCTACATGAAATTATTACTCATTGAAGATGAACCGCTCTTAGTGGAAACCTTACAAAAAGGTTTTCAAGCACAGCAGTTCCTAGTGGATACCGCACAGGATGGCGAACAAGGCCTGCACCTGGCGTTAGAGTATGATTATGACATCATTATTTTAGACTTAGGCTTGCCACTAATGCCTGGCTTAAAGGTATTAGAAGCTATTCGAGCGGCTGAGAAAACCCTGCCTATTTTAATTTTAAGTGCTCGAAATTCTTGGCAAGAACGGGTTGAAGGGTTACAGAAAGGTGCCAATGACTATTTAGGAAAACCTTTCCATTTTGAAGAACTCTTAGCCCGCGTACACAACCTAACCCAACCAACCTTGGCACAAGCTAATCCGCTTAGTTTTATAAGCTTAAACAATGAAGCCGTTAGCTTAGAACCTAACAACCAAGTGTTATCTATTGGACAAACCTCTCACCAACTGACCGCTACCGAGTTTCAATTACTGCATACCCTATTTTTACACCCACAACAGGTCTTTTCTAAACAGATTTTATTGCAAAAAATATCCGACCATACAGAAGAAAAAGAAGAGAACCTGATTGAAGTCTATATTCGTCGC
>WFMZ01000003.1 GCA_015484555.1 Hydrogenovibrio sp.
CAGATGTGTATAAGAGACAGCTTCTGCAGAGGGTAAATTATAATTAACTAAAAGCTCTTTTCTTTCTAGTAGAGGCGATAATAACTCATGCACTTCTAACAGCACGTTATTTAATGAAAAATAAGTTTTGTCTAACTCCATCACTTCTAAATACTGCAAATTCAATAGTTGCTGAATTAAATTCTCAGTTCTTTTTAAGGTAGTGTTAATTTTTTTAACCTGACAATCAATATTGTCGCTATTTAATAGCCCTACCTGTAATTTAAGCACTGCAATCGGTGTTTTTAGCTCGTGAGCGGCATTCGCTATAAAGTCTTTTTCCTGCTCTGTTTGCTCTTGAGCTCGATACAGCAGTTGCTTGATTTCAGAAACTAAAGGGGCAAGTTCACTTGGGCAATCTTTTTCCAAAGATGACTCTATAATTTTTTGCGGTGATTGCTCAGTAATAGAACGACTAAAACGATTCAGTTGTTGAAAACCTATATTAATAACCAAAGATAACAAGAATATCATAATAGGCAACCCTACCAATATTGGCAGCCCCATTACCTCGATAATTTCCAGGACGGCTATCTGCCTATAGTCAATAGGCTCACCTACTACAAGAAAAGATTTGGAGCTATTATCGACCTCCATGGAAAGTACAAAAACTCGCCAACTCTTACCTTCAGATTCTAATGTAACCAGCCCCGCTTCATTAAACGAAAAGGTTTTCATATATTCTAGTAAAAGTGTTTTAAACTCTGGGTTAGAAGCTACGAATACGCCTTTATCACTAGAGATTACTGCGACAGATATGGGAGAATAATACGAAGAGAGCTTTCGTTCTGAGTTCACAAAAGCAGAGCCTATTTCATTTAGCTTAGGCACACCAATTAACTTAACCATTGCCTCAATCCTTGAAGCAGATCCAATTAAGTTGGCATCATAAATTTCATTAATTTCATGGTCAGACTTATAGTAGGTGGCTGCGACAATAAAAGTATAAACTATCACGAAGCTTATACTCAGAAGCCCCAGCAACCAACGCTTTAATGAGCGCCCTCGCAACCACATTATGTTTGCTCCGCCGGTAATTGGTAGCCCAGACCTCTAACCGTCTTAATAGCATTTACCGGTAACTTTTTCCGCAAGTGATGCACATAAACTTCAACACTATTACTAGCAACAGCATTAGACCAACTATAAAGACTTTCTTCTAAAAAGGATTTTGATAAAACTCGCCCAGGCTTTTCAATAAATATTTTGAGTAACTCAAATTCTTTTTGGCATAAGGAAATATCCACCCCGGCAATACTAAATCGACAATCTTCTAGGCCTAGAACCCAGTTTTTGTACTTTAGCTGATTACTTGAAAAGCCCTGATTTCTTCTAAATACAGCCTTAATACGTGCATTTAGCTCAGCTAATTCAAAAGGTTTAGACAGGTAGTCATCTGCACCACTTTCCAATCCGGACACTCTATCCTTTATCCGATCTCTTGCGGTTAAAATAATTATCGGCGTATCATTTCCTTGCCCGCGTATCTGTTTAAGAAAATCAATTCCATCTTGCCCTGGTAAGGTTAAATCAAGTAATATTAAATCAAAGTGCTCTAGCTCAATTGCTGACTTCGCTTGCTCTGCACTCTTTAACCAGTCTACTGCATAACCCAATTTACCTAGAGATTCTTGGAGTACCTCCCCTAAATGCTTATCATCCTCTACCAACAATAAACGCATTATTCACCTCTCTGACAATAATATTGGACAGACTGTGATTGCAAAAAGGTTTCTGCTTGCTTCCCTTTTAGCATAGCAAGCGTTGCCAGCAGCCCCGCTTGAATAGCCGTTTCGCCAAAGACAGTGACTGATGATGGACCTTTGCGCACAGGCCACCCTGTAGTTGGGTTTAAAATATGCCCCAAACGCTTTCCATATTTATCAACAACAAACCGGTGAGTACTACCGCTTGTTGCAATAGCGCCTTTTACAATCGATACTATTTTCTCATTTTTTTGGTTGGGTAGCGATTCCACGCTAATCCGCCACGGCGCTAAACTCGACCTTGCTTTAATAGCATTAATATCCCCGCCAAAATTAACCAATATACCTCCTAAGCTTTCATAACTTGCGAGGTTGTTAGCGACTAAATCCACTGCATATTCCTTACCTATACCACCTAAATCAATTTGCATACCTTCGGGGATCCATATTTGACCAGGCTTTTGGATTATTTTTTGCCAGCCGACAGAGTTAGCTATTATTTTCAGCTGCTTTCTTGAGGGTGGTGGGGTTTGACCATCAAATTTCCATAGCTGAAAATAACGCCCTACAGTGACATCAATCCAACCACCAGATAACTGCCAACATTGCGCCGAAAAATCTAACAAGGCTTCAGTTTCAGTATCAACGCCCACCCAAGAACCTTGCATTCTATTCAAAGAACCAATAACACTATCTACGTTAAAGCGACTAAATTTTTCTTCAATACGCAAAGCTTCTTGTTGACCTTGTTGCAATAGCTTTCTGGCTAAAGCTTCATCATCACATTCTAATAAAATTTCACAAGGACTATTCATAGCATTAAACCTTCCCTTCCATAAAGACGATTCTGGTTCAATGCATGTTATATGTAAAGAGTTATCAATCATTTAGAATAGCGTTCTTACCCCTAGAGTTACCATTGTAGCGGTAACTGTTGGGAACATGTCATGTTTTCTCTGATCACCTACTGCAGAACTAGGCGATGAATTTCCTGACTGTTGCATTTTCTCTAAATTTAAAGTAAAGGTCGTGTCCGAAGAGACCTTCCAACCAAACATTCCTCCTGCCGTCATTGTGACCATATTAGCTAACCTCAAATCACTTGAAGCATAACTTGGTACAGCCTGAGCACTACTCAACCCAAGTACATAAAAATTAGCTTCTGTCTGATGGCTATACCTATAATGTGGCTCTGCATAGAAACTCTCGCCCAACCTTAAATGATATTTAATATCATAGGTATTAGCTTGAATACCCCAATCATCCCAAAAATAACGATAACTCAAATGCAAACTGTCTTTTCCTATTGCAGTCACAATATCCGCTTTCAGTGTTTGCTTTAAACGGCTGCCAGGGCGTTTTTCATTAACATAATCAACAGGAAAACCACCTGCATCATAAATAGGAACTATTTTATAAGGATCTGTTTGATAACCATCCACCTCACTAATACCATAATTAAAACTTAACAAAGTGTAACGATTCAATACATGAGACACACCTAAAATAGCATCAAAAGTTGTCTTAATTTTCCCATCAAAAAGCGAGAAAGATGTCCCTCCTCCTCCCTCGGCTCCATTTCCTGATGCGCTTGTTGTTGTAACTGGTTGAGCCTGAGACTGACTTTGATTATTGCTAATAGAAGATAAAGGGGTTTGAAACCCACCATGGGGATTAATCGCATCATAACTATAGGCCAATCCCATAGTCAAAGTAGTTTGTTTATTATTAAAATCATTTAGAAAAGAGTAGTTTCCACTAAGAGAGGTATAGTCACTTTCTGAGGAGAAGTTTAGTCCCGCTAAATAACGGCTTTCTCTACTAAAAGGCGTCATCCAGCTAAGGCTCAATGCAGTCCTTGAATCTTTAAAGGAAGGGTCTAAAGGGGTATAGCCTGGCGCGACGGTATAACCACTTCCTCCAGAAGGAGAGGTAAAAGTTTGCGTCCTAGAAGAGGCGTACGCTCCATTTGGAGAAGCCCCCGTTAGCGTATCATAAACCAAGGTGACATTTAAATAGTCATCAGGAGCATTATTTTTAGTAATACTTAAAACCGGCTCTGCAAGACTCACCCTATCCTGGTGTTGGCTGTCCTTCTCTGCATAAAATAAAACAGAAGAATCTACAGCCCAATCTGCAGCTTGTACCACGCCCGATGTCGTCGCCAACAAAGAGCCAACAGCTAAAATTAGCCTTCTATTTAGTTGCATCCACAGCCTCCGCCACCTACACCAGAACCACCAGAAGCGGCTTCTTTAGAAAAATAAATATGCTCATCTAGCCCATTTTGAACAGGGTTAGACACCAGTGCCATATCTTCTCGAGCCATGGTTCCTCGCTCCCAAGGCTTAACTTTAGAAGGTTTTAGGTGGCTACACCCATTTAACAGCAACAATACAACTCCCAATAAGCCCCACCTTTTCATATTTTTATCTCCTAACCTAATACTTCACGTATTTTCTGTTCTAGAATAGCTTTTTGGTTTGCTTTAAACCCAATATGAATAAAATGTACCCGCCCCGTCTTATCTACTAAAATACTGGTTGGCATTCCTTGTACATTAAACCGCTGAGGAGCCTCTCCACGAGGGTCATAAAACACACTAAAGCTAACTGGGTTTTTTTGTAAAAAACGCTTGGCATCTTCTATATTTTCATCTACATTAATCGCAATCACTTTAAAACCATTTGACGCATACTTTTTTTGCATTTGGTCAAGCCAAGGAAAAGAGGCTCTGCAAGGCGGACACCAACTTGCCCAAAAATCAATCCACAATACTTGACCTTTATAATAGGACAATGGCATCTTTTCCTGCCCATCATCCAATGAGACTACCCACTGTTCAGCAGTCAAGCTTTGCGCTTGCGCTTGCGCTATCCCTAGCACTAAAAATAAAACTAATGAAAGTTTAACTAGCCAGCCCATTAATCTTTACCTCTCACTTTATTACCATTATGTTCAGAACCCTTGCTCACTTCTACACCTCTAGCATTATTTTTCGCATCAGTCAACTCTTGACTCGCAACTGAGTATTGGCCACAATAAGTGCCTATAACTATGCTAGCTAATTTCTACACTTCCTATCCTAAAAAACAAACCTTAAGCTAACCTTAAAATTCGTAAATATTGATAACTTTTTATATTTATTTTATTCCAGACGAAAAAAAACGCCTTACG
>WFMZ01000004.1 GCA_015484555.1 Hydrogenovibrio sp.
AGGCAAGTTAGTCGCAGGAGATGTCGTTACCTGGCAAACAGATATTGAAGACGGCTCTGGCGTGGTCAGCTCTGCCGAGCCACGCAGACAAACCTTGTCTCGCCCAGGGTTTCGAGGACAAACTCGTATGGTTGCCGCCAACATAGATATTTTAGGTATTGTGATGCCCGTTGAGCCAGGCATTCATCCAGACATGATTGATCGCTATTTAGTGGTTGCTCATCAGCTTGATTTACCGGTTTTCTTAGTCATTAACAAAATAGATTTAATACAAAGTGAAGAACACTGGGATGCAATTGGCGAGCTGTTAACGCCTTACACAAACCTAGATATTGATATTTACCCTGTTTCAGTGGAGACCGAAGATGGCTTAGATAAAATAAGAGCGCTACTTGCCACTAAAAATAGCGTCTTTGTAGGGCCTTCTGGTGCAGGAAAATCATCGCTTATAAAAGCCTTGTCGCCAGATATCGATATTAAAATAAACCAATTATCAGAATCAACAGGGCTTGGCGTGCACACCACCACCAACAGTATTTTGTATCATTTACCTGAATGTGAAGGCAATATTGGTAATATTATTGATTCCCCAGGTGTTCGTCAGTTTACGCCATCACCTTGTAGTTTGCACGAACTAGAACAAGCCTACCATGACTTTGAACCCTTCTTAGGGCAATGCAAGTTCAGCAACTGTACTCACACCATTGAACCCTATTGTGCTATTCAAGAAGCAGTTGAAAATGATGGCATAGATTACGGGCGTTTTCAAAGCTTTCAACGTTTAATGAAAGAGTTTGAAGAACAAAAAGCTTAGGTAACAATAAACCTTATTCAACCTTAAAAATCGCCAGGGGTGGTCTGACACTAGACCACCCCTGGCGATTTTTGGCTTTCCAAACAAACCCGCTACTTTATTTCCGTGTTAACAAATAAGCCTTCTCGGTCGTTTCCACCCCTTTACGAGCAAAGGTTTCCGTTGCCAAAACCTTTACGTTATAAACCGATTCAAATAAACCTCTTACTTCGATTTCAGGCACGGAAAAAGGTGGCCCTGCTGTTTGAGTTTGGTCATATTCCATTGCCACTAACAACATGGGCGGATGGTTCGGCAGTATCTTAAATAAATGGGCAACATAGTCCTGACGCATATTAGCCGGCAAGGCCACTAAAGCCGCTCGGTCATAAATAGCCTTTACCCCTTTAACGTGTTGCGATGTTGAGGCAAAAAAATCACCTTGTAGCAGCGTAATGACATCCGTTGAACGTCCTTTATAAACCGCATCGTCAACAACAGAACTTTCCAACCCTGCTTCACTAAAAAAATCATTTACCGCGGGTTCATGTAATTCAATACCCACAACAGCATGCCCTTGCTTTGCCAACCAAAGCATGTCTTTGCTTTTACCACACAAAGGCACCAATATTTTTTCTTGCCCGGTTAGCTTTAAGCTAGACCAATACGAGAGTAAGAAAGGATTAATAGCCTGCTGATGAAAACCAACCACACCACTTTTCCACATTTTATGCCAAAACGCTGCTTCCATAATGAGATACCCTTACTTTTAAATGTCAGAAAATTATAATAAGTCTAACGTAAATAATGGCAAAATAATATGACCCAGAAAACAGATTCTTCAAACCCTTCACCTCGCCCATTTTTAAAACGAAATTGGGTACAAAACTCACTTTGGTTAGCGGGCTTTCTAGCACTTTACCTACTGGTTCGCCCGTTTATGCAAGGCGACGTGGCGACCGGCCCTGCTCCAGAAATTAAGACCGTATCCATTACCGGCAAGCCTATTGAATTAAGTACTTTAAAAGGCCAGCCCGTCGTGGTTCATTTATGGGCAACTTGGTGTCCTGTTTGTGAATTAGAGCATGGCAACATTGAAAGCTTAGCGAAAGACTACAAGGTCATTAACATTGCCACCCAATCTGGTTCAAACGATGAAATATTAGCTTATGCCAAAGCACATGATATGAACCCAAATAATATTGTGAACGATAAAAGTGGAGACTTAATGGCTCGCTATGGCGCCAAAGCCGTTCCGGCTACTTTTTTAATTGGTAAAGAGGGTAATATCCAGTTTATAGAAGTGGGCTACACCACCACCCTAGGTTTAAAGTTACGCTTATGGAGCTTACAGTAATGACAAAACATACTTTGAAAGTACCTGGTAAATTGGTTTATGCCGTTCGTGATGAATATGGTTTAATTCAAGTCATTGATACGACTACAACTCGCAGCTTATACTTTAACTCCCC
>WFMZ01000005.1 GCA_015484555.1 Hydrogenovibrio sp.
ATCTAAATCCAAATTATAGAAACCGATCACCGCAAGATTTTCGGCAATGTCTTTGTTACTCGTTTGACGTAGAGGGAAACTACCGGTAATATTTAGTATAGCATCATCTAACTCTTCTTGAGTAGGTCCAGTTTCAATAAAATTTTTAACATTTTCTCGAACAATTTTAATAGCTTCTTCAGCAGAACTTTTCTTAGATGTAAAGCTGAATTGATAAGGACCTTTGGCATGCATGGGAACCAAATAACTACCTATACTATACGTTAGTCCTCGTTTCACTCGAACCTCTTTCATCAAGCGTGAACTAAAACCACTGCCGCCTAAAATGTGATTACCTACATTCAAAGCATATAAGTCTTCATCACCACGTTTAAGCACAGGCAAACCCATGAGAACAGTAGTTTGAGTGGCGGGGTGATTATGACGAATGATTTTTTCTTTTTTTGGCATGCTCACTTGCGCTAAATTTTGTACAGGTTGACCTGTGGGCATGGCTTGCGAAATCTTTTCTGCATACTCCAAAGCCTGTGTTTCGTTAAGATCTCCAACTATTGCCAAGACAACATTTTTAGCAACATAAAATTGTTTATAATAAGCTAATAGATCTTTCTGTTTAATGAGCTTTAAACTTTCACGAGTACCGCCAGGTGGTGTGCCATAGGGGTGACTGGGATAAAGTGATTGGTAGAAAAAACGTGAGGCAATTTTAGATGCCGTTTGATCTTCATAGTCTAAGGAGACTAACATATGCTCAATTTCACGTTGTAAGGCGTCCTTAGGAAAATTTGCAAAGTGTAAGACTTGGGTTAATAACGAGAGGGCATCATCACGCTTTTGTTGTTCACTAAGTGTACGCATATTAACAATAGCCATATCTCGATAGCTACCATTGCCATATTGAACTCCTAAACTAGCGAATTTATCAGCGATATCATTGGCACTTAATTTATCGGTACCCTCAAAAATTAAACTATTAGTCACTTTAGCAAGGCCTGATAAAACAACATTCTCTTTGGCTTTAAATAAACTATCACGAGCAGCCCCTGCATCAAAGATCAGACGGAAATCGATCATAGGTAAGCTTCGAGCAGGTTGATAGAGTACTTTCATGCCATTTTTGGTATACCATTGAGATATTTTACCTACTTTTAAAACTTTTCCAACCGTATTGTTATCGGATTGAGCAAAACTAATATTAAAGAGCGAGGTAAAAATAAAACCAAAAAGTATTAAAAAGAATACTCTTGCATTAACTGAATAAGTCTTGATTGAGTGGGTTGATTTATTATCAAAACGCATATTATT
The DNA here is from genome assembly GCA_015484555.1 of Hydrogenovibrio sp. Lineage (GTDB taxonomy): Bacteria > Pseudomonadota > Gammaproteobacteria > Thiomicrospirales > Thiomicrospiraceae > Hydrogenovibrio. The sequence continues at coordinate 1,306 of WFMZ01000005.1, forward strand.
TTTCCTTCCCTAATGTTTTTTCTTGGCTGTTTTTCGATTCAGCCTTTTCAATAGGCGTTAATGTAGCAACGGTTAATGTTTTTTCAATTAAGTATTTTTTTGCAACTTGTTGAATTTGTTCAGCAGTAATAGCTTTGATATGGTCAACGTATTGGCTTTCAGTTTTCCAACCGATGCCAACTGTTTCAGCAATACCTATTTTCATGGCTTGATAGAACATAGAGTCTTGTTCATAAACGGCTGAAGAAATGACTTGGGCTTTGACTCGTTGCAATTCTTCTTTGCTCACTAACTGCTCTTTTAATTGTTTAATTTCAGCTAATAACACCTGCTCTAATTCGGCACTGGTATGACCTTTAGCGGCAATTCCATCAAGTAAAAAAAGGGTTTGCATGCGTGAAAACATTGAATAACTGGCACTTGCCGTAGTCGCAATTTTTGTCCCCTTAACTAAGCGCTTGCTTAATCGAGCACTGTCTCCAGCATCTAAAATTCCAGCTAATAAATCTAAGGCATAAGGCTCCCAAGTAGATTGAGCAGTATTAATAACGGGGACTTTATAGCCCATAATTAAATAAGGTAATTTAGCTTCTAATTGCATATCAATACGTTTAGAGCCTTTTTGTTCACGTTCTATTCGGCTTTTATTTTTAATTAATGCACTGGGTTTGAGATCACCAAAATAATGTTTTGCTAACTTAAATACATCTTTAGCATAAACATCGCCAACAACGACTAAGGTTGCATTGTTCGGGGCATAATATTGTTCATACCAATGGCGTAAATCCTCAACGGTCATCGTTTTTAAATCATTCATCCAGCCGATAGTCGGATTGTGGTAACCGCTATTATCATAGGCCGTTGCAGAAAACTGTTCAGAAGTTAAAGATTGAGGCTTATCATCGGTGCGCCAGCGTCGTTCTTCCATAACGACCATCAGTTCTTTTTTAAACTCATCTTCAGGCAATGATAAATGGCGCATACGATCGGATTCTAATTCAAAGCTGATTTTAAGGTGACTTTTTTCCAGTTTTTGATAATAGGCTGTATAGTCCTTGGAAGTGAAAGCATTATCTTCACCACCTATGCGGGCAATTATTTTGTTAAATTCACCGGATGGATATTTGGGCGTGCCTTTAAACATCATATGTTCAAGTACATGAGAAACACCGGTTAAGCCACTACTTTCACTGCTAGAACCTACTTTATACCAGATCTGTGAG
>WFMZ01000006.1 GCA_015484555.1 Hydrogenovibrio sp.
ATTGATATACTTTGCAGAATAACCGAGTTCTTCGGCAAGCTCTTTTGCTGTTAAATACTCTTTCATATAAAATCCTTGTAAGTGTATAAAATATGTATATTTGGTATACATGTATACATAGTACACAGAAAAACAAAGTTGTCAACTTGGTAGACAGTATTTTTGTATAATTGATTCAAATATAAACTTAAAAGGGGCTAGCAGGTCTGTGAAAACACAAGTAAATGTAAGACTTACTGAACAGGAAGTAAAAGATTTAGATTCTTTAAGAATGAAGATAGCTAAAATAGAGGAGGCTATTCCAACTCGTTCTGATGTCGTGAGATTAGCGATAAAGGAATTAATTAAAAATTATGGTAGTGGTCAAAATAGTTGAATAAAAAAATATCAACAAATTTAATTTGGGCTCTAGATGGGCTCAATTTGGGCTCAAAATAGAAAGAAGGAATTTATCTAGGCTTAATTTAATCATAACTTATTGGAATATAAGTTAAAAAATGGTACGACCGAGTGGATTCGAACCACCGACCCCCACCATGTCAAGGTGGTGCTCTAACCAACTGAGCTACGGTCGTATATAGAGATATACGAAAAATGGTACCAGTGGGCGGACTCGAACCGCCACGCCGTAAAGCAACGGATTTTGAATCCGTCATGTCTACCAATTCCATCACACTGGCATAGTTAAATTTCGGTAACGTGCGTTACGTCAATTTGCATCACTTTCAGTTGAAAGGATGTTTGGAATGAAGCGAATTATAGAGAGCCTTGGCTAAAGTGTCAAACAATATCGACGCTTATTTAACTTTAGCACTTAAGTCTTTAATTTTTCGTACCCAGGGGGTAATGCCGAAGTTTGCTTTATATTGCGCACTGGCATTATTGGCTTCTTTTCTATTAGCATAGGAACCTGAAATTAGTACATAACTCACTTCGTCACCACGTTGCTGTGGTACAACCTTTGTACCTTGTAAAGACTTGTCTGCTATCATTTTACGAATAGATGACTGTTCTGACATGCTGGCTAACTGTAAGGTGTAGTTAAACGCAGGTTGTTCCATTAGCCATTTTACATCGGCACTGTAATTAGCCAAAGGTACGTGAATATCTTTTCCCATAGTAGGATTCTCTGGCTTAGCGATCTTTTCAACTAAATGAAATACAGGTTGGTCTAATGGCTTTATGGTGGGCTCTTTTGGCTCAACAACTTCTGGGACGACGACATAAACCTCTTCTTTCAAGGCTACCTTCTTATCAAGTTTTTTAGCTGGCTCTGTTAGGCTAATCACTTGGTCATTATTTAGTCTGTTCAGAATAACTTCTAACTTAGCATCAATCCCTTTGGTGTATTCTTTTAGCTTTTGGTCTAACATAGCCGGGGTGACCGTATTAGAAGGTATCACTGAACCAACTGTGCTCATGCTCTGCACTTTTGCTAATTTTAGCTTCTGTACTTCCATTTCGAGCTTGTCAACTTTAGTTTGAAGTGCTTTAAACAGCTTTCCTTGCCCTTTAGAGGCTACGGTTTCTTCTAGCTTGTGAATAGATTCTTGTAACGACTTTATCTCTACTGAAGTCGTTTCTTTCAGTTCCAGCACCTGTTTCAATTCATTATTTATACTGGTATAGGCAATATAGATAACACCCAAAATAGTTAATAGTAGGGACAACATGATAATGACGCCAAAGAATGAGCTTTTTGAAGCCATTGTGGCTTTAGGCGTAATGGTTTTTTTCTGGGGTTTAGGCGAAGGTTTTGAAGGCATAACATCCTCTGCGGCATTTAACCAATCGTTTAAAGTATGCTCTGAACTATCGGCGGGTTGCCCTGCTCGTCCAGTTGACATTTGTTGGGCTTGACTTTCAATGGCTTTTAGCAAGCCTGCCCTTTCTTTTTCTAGCTCGTTAATGGTTTGTGCCATTGATTATTTAACTTCTATTAAATTTTATAATTTCTAGTTTCTTATTGTAAAATGCTTGTATCAATTTGACTAGTAATAATATTTTTTTTAGTCAAAATAATTAAGGGATACACAATGAATAGCATTGGAATAGATGATGTAGGATCAGCTTTATTATATACCGCAGGCTTTGTAGTGGCCTCTATTGCGATAGTGGCATTAGCAATGTGGGGTGTATTTAAGTTTTTTCAAGAGACAAAAAATAACGATGATACTTAATAAAATGGGGGGTTAAATAGCGATTTTTATGCTCTAGCATCCTACTTTATCATGCAATTAGCGAACCTTTCCATCAACATATACCCACCCCTGGCGATTTTTGACAAAGTAACTTTTCTCTTTCATTATCTCTTGGCTAAAGCCTATTTGAAAGATGGCTTCAAAGCTAACCCAACCTTTTGCCTCTTTTGCACGTCCTTTTTTGGTCGAACAAATAGTTAGTTTCTGCCAAGACAACCCATTTTCAAATTCTAAATTATCTGGGCGCGTGCTTTCATGCCAGGTTTTTAATAGGTAGTCTTTATTTAAAAGCGCATAAGCTGTGTAACGAGATCGCATGAGTTGTTCTGCCGTTTCAGGTAGCTTTAGAGCTAAATGATAAGGCTCGCAACAAGTTGAATAGGCTTTACCAGAACCACATTTACACAGCTTAAAATCGCCAGGGGTGGTCTCGATAGTTAACATTAAACCAGCTCACCCTTTCGGGCTAATGCCTTTAATAGGCTAAATAATTTCACTTGTAGCGCAATCGCGGCCAATAAGAAACCGGCGACAATCGCAACCCAAAAACCCGTTACGCCTAAAGCAGGTAGAAAAATATTACTAAAGGCGAGTAAATAACCACCACCCAAGCCTATTCCCCAGTAACAAACAAAGGTAACCCACATAGTGGCTTGAGTATCATGCAAGCCCCTTAGGACACCTGCTGTGGCGACTTGAATGGCATCAAATAATTGGTAAAATGCGGCAATGCCTAATAAGATAATGGCAATCGCAATCACATGGTGGTCATCGGTATACCATTGTGCAATATCCCAACGTAATCCGTAGGTAATACTGGCTGCTAACAGGCTAAGCACTGCAGCTAACCCTATACCGGTATAGGCGCGAATAAGCACTTCTTGCTTACTTTTCTGACCAAAGGCTTCCCCTACTCTAAAGGTTAATGCCATGGAAATACTTAAGGGTAGCATAAATAAAATAGAGGTGACGCTCACACTAACTTGCTGAGCCGCAATCACTTCTGTCCCCAATTGCGCAACAAATAAAGCCACTAAACTAAACAGACTCACTTCAAATAACAGTGAAAATGTATTAGGAATACCTAACATTAATAGGGGTTGTAGCCCATCTTTCCATTGTGGCTTTAGCTGCTGAAAAGGCTGTTTTTTTAGCTTGATAAGATAAGGCCTAATTTTAGGAGACCTTAACGCATAGGTTATTCCTAGAGCAAACATCACCCACATAACAATACTGGAGGCGATACCACAGCCTGCTGCACCAAAGGCTTCTATTGGCCCAAAGCCATAAATAAAGACCGCATTTAAGGGGATGTTTAAAATTAACGCCCCGATACTTATCCACATGGTTGGAAAAATAAGACCCATGCCTTCCCAAAAAAAACGAATCACGAAAAAGAGCGCTAAACCAGGCAGGCCAAAGGCAATATAAAAAAGGTAATCCTCCGTCAGCTTATAAACAATAGAGGTTAAAGGAAGCAGGTCTAAGACCCAGGCACCATTTGCTAACAAGGTAAACATTATTACACTTAAAGGAATGGCAAGCCAAAATGCTTGTACTAAAAATCGACTCATTTGTAGATGGTTATTATCACCAAATTGCTTGGCAATAAGTGGATTTAGCATAAGCAAGATACCAATTGAAAGCATCATAATAGGAAAGAGAATACTGGTTCCCAAGCCAATCGCGGCCAGGTCATTTGTGCCGACTTGCCCTGACATAAGCGTATCAACCAAGCCCAGGCCTGATACGGCAAGTTGAGCGACAAACATGGGAATAGCTAGCTTACTTAGCTGCCGCAATTCATTTAAAGCGGTACTTAGCGTTAAATTCACTTTGTTATTTTTTCTGGTGTTTCTGTTAAGTCAGCCTGAATATTATCATCAGAAGCATCCATTTTTTCTACCGCATTATCTTTTCTAACCGCCTGAAGGGCCTTTAATTCAGCTTCATCTTTTTGCCAATAATCGTCTCCAAACTCTTCAACCATAGCAGGGTCTAAACTATCTTCGGGCATTTCAACCTCACTATTTTTTTCAATCATATAGGGTGCAAAAATGATAATGATAACTTTAAATGTCCAGTACACCATGGCGTAAATAATAATGGCAAAGAGTAAGACAATTGGCAACCCTAACAAGAGGTCTACCATCAAAGAAGCCCCATCAAAGAAGTTATGAAGAAATGATTTTTCAACCAGGGTAAAGTAGAGCCAGTAAAGGGTCGGTAACCAACTGAGTATCAGAACCAAATAATTTAATGGATTAACAATACGAGAATTACGAAATAGGCAGAACATAAAAATCCTTTAAATATAAATAAGTTAAGCTAGTTTTTGAAAAAATAGCCACTGTAAGGCAATAATGGTGCTGGCGACATTAAACTGACCTGCCAGCAAACGTTGCTTAGCTTCTGTGAACGATAAACGCACAATTTTAATATCTTCCGCTTCACAAGCTAGGCCTGCAAAATTAGGCAAATATTGACTATCAATGTCTGCGGCATAAAGATGTAGAACTTCTTCACAAGCACCAGGGCTTGGGTAGTAACGATAGATAAATTCAAAGTGTGCGTCTTTAACACCTGCTTCTTCATTGCTCTCTCGGTGACAAGCTTCCAAAGCGGTTTCCCCCTCGTCAATCATGCCGGCAACGGGTTCTAATAACCAAGCCGATTCATTTTGAGCAAGACTATTATTTAAGGCACCTGCTCGGCATTGTTCTACTAAAATAACGCGTTGTTTTTGAGAATCAAATAATAAAACAACAACGGCTTCTCCACGAGAAAACACTTCTCGGGTAATCGCTGGCGACCAACCGCCTTGATATTGCGAAAATTGGTAGTGAACTTCATCGACCTTAAAAAAACCATTGTAGCCACGAGTTTTATTTAAAATTTTAAAGCTTAGGTCTTCTGATTTATTAGCGCTCATCAATCACTTCTCACGACTCATCACATCTTCACGAGGAACTCGCTGTGTGACACCACATAAGAGTTCGTAAGCAATCGTGCCTGATTGTTTCGCAATTTCATCAACTGCTAAGTTTTCGCCCCAGAGTTCAACAATGCTACCTATTTCAACACTCTCTGCTAGCGCTGTTACATCAACGGTAATCATATCCATTGATACACGCCCCACTAAAGGCATTCTTTCTCCACAAACCAACACAGGCGTGCCTGATGGTGCGTGCCTAGGGTAACCATCGCCATAGCCTGCGGCTACCGTCGCAATTAGGGTTAGCTGTATCGCTGTCCAGCTATTGCCATAGCCCACGCTTTGCCCTTGTTGCACCCACCTTAATGCGATGACTTGGCTGGATAGGGTCATGACTGGTTTAAGGCTTAATTTTGCTGAGTCCATTGTGTAAGCGCCATATAGCATAATACCTGGACGAACCCAATCTAGGTGACTTTCTGGAAGGGTCTGTATGGCGGCAGAATTAGCCATACTTTTAGCGCCTAGTTTTGTGCTTACTTGATTTAAGAATGTTTTTAGCTGAATGTCAGTAAACTCTATCTCTATATCAGCAGAAGCAAAATGTGACATCCAGTTAATATTTAGGGAGCAGGTGACTTCAGAAATTGACTTTTCGAATGCGGGTATTTGATTAGACGTAAACCCTAAGCGATGCATACCGGTATCGAGTTTGATCCAAATAGTGAGCTGTTCATGCTTAGAAAGGGATTTTAAATAGTCTATTTGTTCAAAGCAATGAACCACTAAATCTAGCCTATTAGATAAAACCAGAGGTAACTCGGCTTCACTATAAATGCCTTCTAACAAAACGATCGGGTGTAAAAATCCTTGCTGTCTAAGCTGAATAGCTTCATCAATAGAGGCCACCCCAAAACCATCTGCTTGAGATAAGGCTTTCGCCACCCGTGCAATGCCGTGTCCATAGCCATTGGCTTTAATAATAGCCAATACTTTGCTGTTAGGCGCCAAAGCTTTAACCTGGTTTAAGTTGGCTTTCAAAGCACTTGAGTTGATACGCGCAATAATGGGACGAAAGTTAGACATAGGCTATGCAATAACGTTGGTTAATAAGACTAGTAAGAATCATCAGGAACATCAAAAGAGGTATAGTTTTCGAACTTAGTGTACTTACCGACAAACGTTAAGTTAACCGTTCCTAAAGAACCGTTACGATGTTTGCCTAAAATAATTTCTGCCATGCCTTTTTGATCGGTATCTGGGTTATAAACTTCATCTCGGTAAATGAAGATAATAATATCGGCATCTTGCTCGATGGCTCCAGATTCACGTAAATCAGCCATTTTAGGGCGCTTATCTGGGCGCTGTTCTAGGCTACGACTTAGCTGGGAAAGTGCGATAACAGGTACATCTAATTCTTTGGCAAGGGTTTTTAAGCCTCGTGATATTTCTGAAATTTCATTCACTCGGTTTTCAGTTTGCACAGACCCTTGCATTAGCTGTAAGTAATCTATCACAATAAGCTCTAACCCTTTTACAACCGACTCGGGGTTTTCAATACCATCGGCAATCGCTTGTTTACGTTGCTGATCGCGAATATCTTTATCAATTCGTCTGGCTCTGGCTCTTAGGTCATTTATTTTTAAAGCGGGTGCATCATCAATATAAACCTTTGCACCTGATAGTTGCGTAACCGCAACATTCAATAAACCAAAATCATCTGGCTGTAGCTGACCCGTTCTAATTCTTTCTGCATCAATTTTTCCAACCGAGCTAATCATTCTTAATGCCAATTGCTCACCAGGCATTTCCATACTAAATACGGCAACGGAGGCTTTACTTTTAATGGCAGTATTTTCAGCAAGGTTCATTGAAAAAGTGGTTTTACCCATAGCAGGTCTACCCGCTACAATAATTAAGTCGCCCTTCTGTAAACCCGATGTCAGCTCATCAAAGTCCGTTAAATGGGTTTCTAGGCCGGTAATAGAGCCATCTGAATTAAAGCGTTCATCAATGGTTGAAACGGCAGAATCTAACAAAGTTTGCATATCTTTGTATTCTTGCTGATCGCCTGCACCATGTTCAGCAATGGCCATCACTTTACTTTCTGCAATATCTAAAACAGAGCGTACATCCATGCCTTGTGGAAAGTAGCTGGTTTCTGCTATTTCATTTGAGGCTTTAATTAAAGAACGAAGAATAGATTTTTCTCGTACTATTTCTGCATAAAATAATACGTTGGCTGAGCCGGGTGTATTGGTGACTAAGTCGACCAGGTATTTTTTACCACCTGAATCTTCTAGCTGACCGAGTGATTCTAACTTGCTAATCACTGTAACTGGGTCTAGGGGTTTGGCTTGTGAATGAAGCTCTATCAGTGCGTTATAAAGAATTTGATGTTGCTGAGTATAGAAATCAGAGACTTGTAGCTGTACCGAAACGTCTTCAAACTTTTCGTTATCCAGCATGAGACCACCAATAACAGACTGTTCGGAATCAATAGAATGTGGTGGTGTTTTAAAAAGTTGCTCGTCTTTCATGTATTCTGCATTTTAGGTTTCACAAAAAGGAAGAATATTATAACGCTTTAAAGTAGGTCAAGAAGTTTTTAGAAAGAGAAAATTTAAGCAAAAAAAACGAGACCGAAGTCTCGTTTTTAGTAGAAATAAAGCGGGCTAATTACTCAGCAGCTTTAACCTCTACTGTAATTGAAGCGATTACATCGAAATGTAATTCAACATCAATTTCAAAAGTACCTACGTGACGTAGTGCACCTTCAGGCATACGAACTACTTTACGAGCAACAGAGAAACCTGCCGCTGTTAAAGCATCAGCAATATCAGCTGTACCGATAGAACCGAATAACTTGCCTTCATCACCAGCAACAGATTCGATAGAAACAACAGTACCATTCATGTTTTCATAAATAGCCTGTGCTGCTGCCAATTCTATAGCCGCTACCTTTTCAAGCTCTGCGCGCTGTGCTTCAAAAGCTTCTAAGTTAGCTTTAGTAGCTGGCTTAGCTTTCCCTTGTGGGATTAGGAAGTTACGTGCGTAACCTGCTTTTACAGAAACTTGTTCACCTAAGTTTCCTACGTTTTGTACTCTTTCAAGTAGAATAATATTCATTACTCAAACCTCTATTTAGTTTCTTGCGTCCAACGGCTTCGGATATCTAACCAGGTATCAACGAGACCAATAGTCGCTACAATCAAAATCATTTGTGGAAAAATAAACAATAGAACATAAAGCCCTATCAACCAACCTGAACTCATTTTTTTGACACTGACTGCGTGATGCACAATAGCCAAACCAGGAAACATCAGTCCCGCTACCATCACACCAGACAAGTCCTGTGCAATGCCTGTTTTTACCAACAGGCCTGTTAAAGCAATTACCACTGCCAAATACGCGACACTTTTCGGCATGCGTATTTGGTAAAAATCTTCACGGAACCTGCCCGGAAAATACAGTGCTGACTGCCACCACCTTGCTAAAAAGATGATTGAGGTCCATAACATGACCGCAAACATTCCTAAAAATAAGGTCGCTACTTTTGCCATATTAGTTGCTAGTTCTGGAGGCAATGTGACTTCGGCTTGCGCCATCAACGGTTCTAAAACCGTCTTAATCAAATTTTCCCACCAAACAGCTGGATCCCCAACCGTTAAGTAAAAACCAACAACCCCAACACCAGCCATTAACATGGCTAGGTGAATAACGCTGGCTAGTGAATTGGTCTTTCGCAATACCAAAGACAATAACCAAACGGGCAACATGTATTCTATAACAGTCACAATGCCAGGCCATATAGAACCCATTAGCATTGTGGTAAACCCAACGTTAGCAATCATCGCTAACAGTAAAGCTTTTAGTCCTTCGTTCACCCCCACTCGAAGCGTTATTAAAGCGATAATACCGCCTAACAACAGCCCAAATGGTGCAAACCAAACGGTTAGCACAGATAAAAGTAACGTTGCTATTAAGGCCTGTAATGGACCCTTCATAGTATAATTAGCAACAAATAACACTATTTATCCTTTGTCTAGTTCTAACAAATAAATTATTTATGTTGATCAGTGTAAGGTAACAACGCAATGTAACGTGCACGCTTAATAGCAGTAGCAAGTTGACGTTGATATTTTGCACTTGTGCCAGTAATACGGCTAGGTACAATTTTACCTGTTTCAGTGATGTAGCTCTTCAAAGTATCTAAATCTTTAAAATCGATTTCTTTGACGCCTTCAACCGTAAAACGACAGAATTTCTTTCTTCCAAAACCTCTAGCCATGATCTCTACCTCTACGCTTGTCTTCTTTTTGCTCAGCCATTGCAGAAGGAACTGTAATCGCTTCGTTATGACGAATAACAATATTACGAAGAACAGCATCGTTGTAATAAAATAAGTTTTCAAGTTCATCAAGTGTTGCTTGATCACACTCAATGTTCATTAAAATATAATGAGCTTTGTGTACTTTGTTGATTAGATAAGCTAATTGACGACGACCCCAATCTTCAAGACGGTGAATTGAACCACCCTTCTCTTCGATTAAACCACGGTAACGTTCAATCATTGCAGGAACCTGTTCGCTTTGATCAGGGTGCACTAAAAACACGACTTCATAATGACGCATTAATGATCTCCTTATGGATATAGTAAAATAAGCTTCCCAGTTGCCTTTATCAATGTGGATAAAGATTGGTGAAGCAAGGAAATTCAGAATATTGAATCTGAAAACGGGCATTATAACCATTTCAACCCAACAAGCAAGCTAAAACCTTGTTTTTAAAAGCTTCACGCCAATTTACACCGATACCCACCCCTGGCGATTTTTAAGGTTCAACGCCATTTTTAACCGCCCAACCCACCGCTTTTTTGATACAGTATGTTTTTTATATTATGAAACAAGATAAAGGCATTATCCAATGGCTCAGTTTGTATATACCATGAACCGTGTAGGCAAGGTTGTTCCGCCTTCTAAGCACATATTAAAAGACATTTCACTTTCCTTTTTTCCGGGCGCCAAAATTGGTGTTTTAGGACTAAACGGTTCTGGTAAGTCAACGCTATTGAAAATTATGGCCGGTTTAGACACTGACATTATTGGTGAAGCCCGCCCACAACCGGGCATTAAAGTGGGTTATTTACCGCAAGAACCACAACTAGACCCCGCTAAAACGGTTAAGCAAAACGTAGAAGAAGCGTTTAGCGAAGTGATTCAAGCCAAAGCAGACTTGGATGCTATTTATGCAGCCTACGCCGAACCCGATGCGGACTTTGATGATTTAGCCAAGAAACAAGCTAAGATTGAAGACCTAATTGAATCAATGGATGGGCATAACTTAGACCGAACCTTAGAAATTGCGGCCGATGCGCTTCGACTACCCGATTGGAATACCGATGTAACGACCCTTTCTGGTGGTGAAATACGCCGTATTGCCCTGTGCAAGCTATTACTTGCAAAACCAGACATGTTATTACTAGATGAGCCAACCAACCATTTAGATGCAGAGTCTATTGCTTGGTTAGAACGCTTCCTTCTCGACTTTACCGGAACCGTTGTTGCCATCACTCACGATAGATATTTCTTAGACAAGGCTGCCGAATGGATTCTAGAGCTTGACCGTGGCCAAGGTATTCCTTATGAAGGTAACTACACGTCTTGGTTAGAGCAAAAAGAGGCTCGCTTAAAGTTAGAGTCCAAACAAGAAGCCGCACGAATGAAGACCATTCAGAGCGAATTAGATTGGGTTCATTCTAATGCTAAGGGGCGCCATGCCAAATCTAAAGCGCGTTTAGCACGCTTTGATGAACTCAGTAGCCAAGAAAACCAAAAGCGTAATGAAACCAAAGAAATCTTCATTCCCGTTTCAGAGCGTTTGGGTAGCAAGGTTATTGAAGTCGACAATCTTTCAAAAAGCTTTGGCGATAAACTATTAATAGACAACCTAAACTTCAAACTACCACAAGGTGGTATTGTGGGTATTATTGGCCCTAACGGTGCAGGTAAATCAACCTTGTTTAAAATGCTAACCCAACAAGAAGAGCCAACTAGCGGTTCGATTAATTTTGGTGAGACCGTTCAACTATCTTATGTAGACCAAAGCCGAGATGCGCTAGATGATACTAAAACTGTTTATGAAGAAATTTCAGGCGGTGAAGATATTTTCATGATTGGTAATATTGAAGTAAATGCTCGCGCCTATGCGGGCCGCTTTAACTTCAAAGGCACAGACCAAAAGAAAATTATTGGCGAGCTGTCAGGGGGGGAAAGAAACCGTGTTCACCTAGCAAAAACCTTAAAAAGTGGTGGCAACCTTTTACTATTAGATGAGCCAACCAATGATTTAGATATTGAAACCTTACGCGCACTAGAAGAAGCCTTATTAGACTTTGCAGGTTGTGCGGTGGTCATCTCTCACGACAGATGGTTCCTAGATAGAATTGCTACTCACATGCTCGCATTTGAAGGAGATTCTCACGTAGAATGGTTTGAAGGTAACTTCTCAGACTATGAAGCAGACTTAATTCGCAGAAAAGGCCCTGAAGCGGCTCAGCCTAGCCGAATTAAATACAAACCTATTATGAAATAAGACAGAGGACTGAAACATGCCTGAACAAGCAAAAATTAGCTCGCACATTGAAGCCATTGCCAACGCCATGCCAGACCCTATCTTTGTCATGTCTAAAACAGGGGTTTATTTAGATATTATTGGCGGCAAAGACAGAGCGCTTTATGCCGATGGAGAGTCTTTAATTGGCAAAAGCTATACCGATGTTTTACCTGAAAAAATGGCCGAACGCTTTACCAAAACCGTTCAAAAAGCCATTAAAACAGGTCGTCTACAAGAGCTAGAATACCAACTGGCCGATAGTGATGTTAATGGTATTGATAGCCAAACCACCCAAGACGGGCAATGGTATGAAGCCAGAGTTTACCCTCTAGACGCCAGTATTTACAACACACCCGCGGTAGTTTGGTTAGCGATTAACATCACCAGCCGAAAGCACATGGAAGAACAAATTGAACATATGTCTTCTAACGACCCTTTAACGGATTTGTATAACCGTGATTACTTTTTAGGCTTGGTTGAAGAAGAAGTAAACCGTGCGCGTTTAAACAACCGCCCTTTATCGTTAGCTAAAATTAATTTAGATTGCTTTAAGCGTATTACCGATGCTTATGGCCATGAAGCAGGTGACAGAGCCATTTTAACGGCCGCTCACGCTATTCAGAATGTCATTGGTGACTTGGGCTACATTGGTCGTTTAAGTTGTGACCAGTTTATGTTTGTTTTACCAGAAGTGAAAGCCGTTGATGCTTTCCGCATTACCAAGCTAGCGCAGGAAAGTATTACCTCACAAACCATTCGCTTGGAAGACGGGGAAACTACTTGTTTAACAAGCCACGCTGGTGTGACCGAACTGCGAAATGAAGCGGATGACAGCCAAGTACTATTTAAACGTACTAACCAAGCCATTCAAGCTTTAGAAGGCACGAGAGAAACCACGAAGACGATGTAATACTAATAATGCTATGCCTGTTACTATCCGTATCAGAGTAGCTAAACTTAAAAAAGCCCCCTATTTTAAAATAGGGGGCTTTTTTATTAGCTTTGACCCGTCCTGAAAATAAGTTGACACTTTTTCAGGATGGCGCACTAGAAAACTATCTAGTGTTAAAACAAATCAATATCGCCTTCTTCCATAGAAGCAGAGGATACTTTTGTCATTCGGCTATCTTCAATACCTTTTTTTAACTCCTGGATACGAACTTTAAAGATACTGACTCTATGCAAATATTCTTCATAAGTTTTTGGTGGAACCGTCTTGTTTTCTTCAATCAGCTTATTAATATCTGCTGAAAAAGCATTCAAGTTCTGCAAGTGGTTAAGTACCTGTTCAATTAACTGACGCACAATATCTTCAAACTGTAATGAGCGCATGGCATTTGAAATAGAGCTATCAATTTGAGAAATAATACCTGATACATCACCTAGCTGTCCTGAAAGGCTACCACTCATTATTTCAAGCTCACCTACCAAGGTATCCGCTTGCTCTTTAGAGGTCTCTGCTTCCTTCATATCTTTAGTCGCCGTCTCACTAACAAGCTGTCGAACCTGATCAACGGTCTTCTTCGCATTTTCGGCTTGCTTTCTAATTTGTTCATTTAACACGTTCGAGTTAATCGAAAGCTTTCTAACTTCATCAGCAACAACAGCAAAGCCTCTACCCGCTTCTCCTGCTCTTGCCGCTTCAATGGCCGCATTCAATGCTAATAAGTTAGTTTGATCTGCAATACCCTTCACATCTTCTAGTAAGGTAAAAATAGATTCTATTTGATCAACCATGTCATCAATCTTATTAACGGTCAAACTACTTCTTTCGCTAGAGTCGCTTAATCGTTTAATGAGATAATCTAGCACACCTTTGATTTCTTCCGAGAACTTTTGGAAGTTCATTCCATCACCCGAACCACCCAGTGTGTCCATCAAAGACACGACTACTTTATACTCTGCCTGAGAGTGTGTATGAAGGTCTGTAAAGCTTTCGCTTAGCGTATTAATGGCTTCTGAAACTAAGTCTTTTACTTGAAGCAGCTCTCCCTGAACAATTTCAACTTCTTGATCCATTACTTCATCAATATTAGAAAGAATATCTCCTAAAAAGTCTTCAAGAACCACTTCTTTAGATTCCTGGCTTCCTTTATTCAAACTATCCGATTCAGTTTGGCTACTAGCACGACCGGCAAGCTTTGCCACCATGATGGTCCAAACAAGGGATGAAAGAATTAAAAATACAATACCTAGAATAGGCGGTCCAATAAAGGTCATTACGACTCCTATTAGCGTAATCACCCATGAAATCCAATAGTCTCGAATTACGTTTAATACTTTATTCTTTGTATGAAATAATTTCATCCCACTTAATCCTTTTAAGAAACAGCCCTATATATCAAAGGCGGCTTATCATTCAAAACGGCAAACTGATGCATACGACTCAACAAAGCCATTGCATCTAAATTTTTATTGATTCCCTATTTTAATATGAAACAGAGGACATCTAACAGGTTGAACAGCACTAATTATGCCAATTCAGTTTAAGAAAGCTTTAATAAAGCTTCGGGAATGTTATCTAGAGGCAATACCTGATCTGCCGCTCCAATTTTAGTAGCTTCACCTGGCATCCCCCACACAACACTTGTTTTTTCATCTTGCGCAATGGTCTTCACACCTAAGTCATTAAGCTCTTTCATGCCTTGCGCACCATCGGCACCCATTCCCGTTAAAATAACGGCAACGGTATTCAGGCCACAACTTTCAAGGACACTGCGAAACATAACATCAACAGAGGGCTTATGGCGATTCACCAAAGGTCCGTCATCTAGGTGACAAACGTACTGCCCACCCTTTTTAATAATTTTAAGATGGCAATGGCCTGGTGCAATATAAACCTCTCCACGCCTAAGCACTTGCCCTTCTTCTGCTTGATACACATTCATCTTAGAAACGGTATTCATTCTTTTTGCAAAGGGGGAGCTAAATGCAGCGGGAATATGCTGGGTAATAACGATTGCAGGTGCATTACTAGGCATACGAATCAATACTTCTTTAATCGCTTCAACACCACCAGTGGACGAACCTAAGGCAATGATTTTTTCATTTAACCTCATTGGTGGATTTTCTTCAGCACTAGCCGCTCTGTTAACACCTAAAGAATGCGTTAATGTCTTAGGTCGTGATTCTTTATTTCGAACATACCTTTGATAATGGCTTTCTAACTGAAAACGAGAGACTTTCGCGGCAATTTTAACTTTTCTGCGAATCTCTAGTGCATATTGCTGAAAGGTATTTTCAAGATTAATTTTAGGCTTCGTCACAAACTCTACCGCACCCACATCTAACGCTTCGAAAGTAATTTCCGCGCCTTTTTCGGTTAAGGTTGATACCATGACAACCGGTAAGGGATGTAACCTCATTAAATTTTTTAAGAAGGTAACTCCATCCATTTTAGGCATTTCAATATCAAGCGTTAACACATCGGGCTTAAGCAATTTAACTTGTTCTCTCGCCTCTAAAGGGTCATCTGCTGTGCCGACAACATCAATATAAGGATCACTACTCAGCATCTCTTCTAGCATTTGCCTAACCAGAGCAGAGTCATCAACAATCAAAACTTTAATTGCCATCATTTTTCCTTCAAATCAAAATATTAAAAATATTACTAGGTTTGGCTAAAATGCCTTATTTAACTTTACGATAAATCGTTTTACCTAACAATTCAAAACGGTCACATACTTTGTATAGTGATTCCGAGTGCCCTATAAATAAGTGCCCATTATCAGGCAGTCGCTCAGCATAACGATCAAATAATTTTGCCTGTGTTGGTTTATCAAAATAGATAACAACATTACGACAAAAAATAATATCTACTTTTGGAGGTATGGCCCACTCACTCATCAGGTTTACCTGCCCAAATTCAATAATTTCTTGTAATTCTGGCTTGGCTTTTATAAAACCCGCATTTGAGCCTTCACCCTTTAGAAAGAAACGTTTTTTACGTTCTTCTGTCACCCCTTTCAAGCGATCTATTTTATAAACCCCTCTTTGACCCGTCTCAATAACTTGGGTATCCAAATCTGTAGCAATTACTTTTGCATCCCAGTCAGAAGGTACAGACTCTTTCAAAATAATGGCCAAAGAGTAAGGTTCTTCTCCTGTTGAACAGCCTGCAGACCAAATTCTAATTTTCTTGCTAGCTTTGTTCCACTTTAATAGTTCAGGAATAGCCGTTTCAGTCAGATATTCAAAGTGATGATTTTCTCGGAAAAAGAAGGTCAAATTAGTCGTAATGGCGTTAATGAGCTGAACAAATTCCGACTCTCCTTGGGCTTCAACATAATCTAAGTACTCTGAAAAAGAGTTTTGCTCTAAAAAACGAATTCTTTTGGCTAAGCGATTATAAACCAGGTTCTTTTTAGATTCATTTAAGTCAATACCCGCAAAATCATAGGCAATACGTTTTACCCTTAAAAAATCCGCATCTTGGTAATTAAACTCTTTCTCACTCACAAGCACTCGTCCTTTTGACTTTGCGTATAACACGCTAAAATAATTTGGTCATTCACTATTGCTAAAAGAAACCTTCATTTATTAGAAGTGAATAAACTTTCTCTTTATTCTAGTATAAATTACTATAAAGTGCTTAGATGAACGCCAGATATTTTCTTGGCTAAATATTAGAAAGGTCACTTATGCCGTTACCCCCAACCATTAATAGTAACTTACTAGCTCAAAGTCTATCCTCAGAAAAGGCGCCTTTGATTAAAGTAGGGCAAACATTAAACCTTTCAATTATTTCTATTTCAAAAAACATAGCCACTATTAATATTGGGGGGCAAACATTACAGGCTAACCTAGGTTCTGCTTTGCCAGAAAATAAGGTATTTCAAGCAACGGTCACTCAATTAACGCCTGAACTAAAACTAGTGATTAAAGGGGAAGCCCGTCCTACCTCTGATAATATTACCCATAAAATGCTCGCAAACCTACTACCTAATCAATCGGCAAGCAAACCCCAAATACAGCAACTCATTCAATTACAAAATAGCCCACAACTACCGGCGGCTATTCAAGCTCAGTTAACCAGCCTAATTGATAGTATTTTTAAACTTAGCCCTCAAATTAATGCGCTACAAATTCGACAAGCCATGCTAAACAGCGGCCTTTTTTTAGAAAGTAAGTTAAGTAAAAAACAAGGAGGCATTAAACAAGATTTTAAAGCCCAATTATTTCAATTAAAAAATGCTATTGATACTACAGCGCTGAAGCAGCCTTCTCCTGAACTTAAGCAAGCTCAAACCTCTATTAACTCACTCTTAAATAAAACACAAATCCAGCAAATACAAGCTTTAGATGGCCAGAACATGACATTTGATTTGCCCGTCACGTCACAACATACACTACACGAGATGACCGTTGATATTCGCCACAAAAAACTAAAAGATACGGATATATGGGAAATCTTAACGGAACTGAAGTTTGAAGATGAATCACTCGTGGTTAAATCGGCTTTAATTAATGAAAACTTAACCTTCCAAATATGGGCAGAACCTCACTATTTTATGATTCAAGTTAAAAATTCACTTGATATGTTCAAAAAACAACTCGATGGCAGTAATATTGCTTATACTGGTATCTATATTGCAACAGCGCCGCCGAAAGTTGATACTCAGGCAAAAAAAATTGCGCTGATTGATATAAAAGTTTAATTCTTTTTACTAGACCTTTTTTGTAAAATCGGTTAAATTTTGAATCCTAAATCTATAATAAATAATATTCACACTTTATCGAGGTGTTAAATGGGCTCAGATGTTGAAACCATTCAAGAACAAATAAGCAATAATGATAGTACCGACAATCAAATCCTCAGCTTTATTTTAGGGGATGAAGAATACGGTGTGGACATTCTTAGAGTTCAAGAAATTAAAGGCTGGGAACGTACCACAAATATCCCCAACAGCCCTGGTTATGTTAAAGGAATCATAAACCTACGTGGAGCTGTCGTACCTATTGTGGATCTACGATTACGTTTCAGCTTGCCTGAAACAACTTATGACGATAGTACAGTGGTCATTATCCTTCGAGCTTTTAATGATAAAGAGCAAACCGAAAAAATTATTGGTGTCGTGGTAGATGGTGTATCTGATGTGCACAGCTTAAACAATAAAACATTGCAGTCAGTCCCTTCTATGACAGGGACAATTAGTTCCGAGTTTGTGAAAGGCCTGGTGACAATTGAAAAAAATATGGTGGTTGTCTTAAATGTCGATCATTTAGTGAGTATTGGCATCTTAGAAGATATCAAAAAGAGCTTAACTACTGACGAATAAACGTTATAATTTGTACTTAAAATAAACCAAATTTAAATATTTAGTGTGAGAGGAAAAAATGTCTAAAATTCTTGCTGTAGATGATTCAAAATCTATGCGTCAAATGGTTAGCATGTCATTAAAATCTGCGGGTCATGATGTAACTGAAGCTGAAGATGGTGCAATTGCATTTGAAATTGCTAAAAAAGAATCTTTTGATTTAATTGTGACCGATATCAACATGCCTAATATGAATGGCATTGAACTTATTCATGCGGTAAGAGCCTTACCAAATTTTAAATTCACTCCTATCCTATGCTTAACCACAGAGTCTTCTGGGGATATGAAGCAAAAAGGAAAAGAAGCTGGCGCGACAGGTTGGATTGTTAAGCCTTTTAGCCCGGAAAAACTATTATCAGTTATTAATCGCGTTTTATAACGCTACCGTTTAAAGGAGTATTGCTGTGAGTGAATTTGCCATTAAACTACCAGAAAGTTTAACCATACATCATATTGAGTCATTACATGGCACCTTAAAACTTGATTTTTCTTCTGATCAAGATGAGATTACTATCGATGCTTCAGACCTAGAAAACATCGATACCTCTGGACTGCAACTACTTTCTATCCTAATCAAAGATGCCTGTGCTAACGGCAAGAAAATATCATGGGAAAATACAAACGATGTATTAACCAGCAGCGCTTCTAAAATTGGATTAAGTAGCCTATTGCTTCTCGATTAAAATGATGTCTAAGGAGATAGAAACTCTCACCTTAGATCAAACTATTGCTATTTCCCTTGAATATATTCCAGACCAATCTGCTCCTAAGGTAACCGCTAAAGGCTCAGGATATATTGCTCAGGAAATACTTTCTTTGGCTAAAGAACATAACATCCCTATCAAACAAGACTCCGCTCTAACCGAACTCTTATCACAAGTTGAAATTGATCATGAAATTCCTGAAGTACTCTATGAAGCTGTCGCTCAAGTATTAATTTTTGCTTATAGCCTTTCTGGACAGAAAATGTAGAACCCCTCTTCGAACGAAGTGGGATATTGTCATCAATTAAGCATCAAACATATTATCTACATCAATCAAGATAATAACATTTCCCTGGAAGTGTGCAATGGCTTGTAAGTAGCGAGAAGCCCCTTCTTTGGTTGAAGACATAGGTTCAAACTGCTTTTCAGGAATATCTTTAACTTCTAAAACACAGTCAACCATCATACCAACAATATTTTCTGAATCTAGCTCTACAATAATAATACGGGAAAGGTCATCAACAATTTTAGGCTGAATGCTATAAGACTGACGGGTATCCACAACGGTTACAATCACGCCTCGGACGTTAATGACACCCAATACATTAGGATTAGCACCTTCAACGCGTCGTATCGTACCCACACGAAGAACTTCTCTAATCTTTTTAACGTTGATACCATATATTTCTGAATTTAGCTCAAACAAGACACAGCGCATAC
Source organism: Hydrogenovibrio sp. (assembly GCA_015484555.1). GTDB lineage: Bacteria > Pseudomonadota > Gammaproteobacteria > Thiomicrospirales > Thiomicrospiraceae > Hydrogenovibrio. Next base: position 19,493 of record WFMZ01000006.1, read on the forward strand.
TTGGCCCTGAATATTTTTCCTGCTCTTCATCCGACAAAAAAGATGTATCATCTGGTTTAGCATTATCCATTACTGACATTTCCATGTTGAACCTCTACAAATATTGAAAGCGTTGAATAACGCCAGGTAAATCTAAGATTAATGCAATACTACCGTTGCCAGTAATTGTTGCCCCTGCATAACCTTCAATATGCGTCATCATCACACCTAGTGGCTTAATAACCACTTCCTCTTGGCCATTCACCTGCTGTACAACCAAGCCTGCTCGCTGGTTACCAATTGCCACAATAATGACCTTATGATCACTTAAATCACTGTAATCATGGTCTGGTGCCAACCAATCTGATAAGAACAACAATGGAATACTCTTTTCACGAAGTCGAACCATCATTTGACCGTCTATTTTATTGGTCTGACTGGCATCGTAATCAAATATTTCTTGAACACTGGTTAATGGAATAGCATAACTATCAATACCAAAAGAAACCATTAAAGTAGGTAATATCGCTAGAGTAAGAGGCACTCTAATATTAATTTGAGACCCCTTTCCTAGCTCTGAATTTATTTCAATCGAGCCATTTAGCTTGGTGATCATGGTTTTAACCACATCCATTCCAACGCCACGCCCCGAAATATCACTGACAACTTCTGCTGTAGAGAACCCGGCTCCCATAATAAGTTCAAAGGCTGACTTGTCATCTAATTGACTAGCCGCCATTTCATCCATCATGCCTTTTTCAACCGCTTTTTGTCTCAATACATTAGGGTCCATGCCCTTTCCATCATCTGTAATGGAAAGTAAAATATGGTCACCCTCTTGCTGAGCGGCAAGTACAACGATTCCTTTACGTGGTTTACCTGCAGCCTCTCGCTCGTCAGGCATTTCAACACCATGATCAACCGAGTTACGTACTAAGTGAACCAATGGATCAGCCAAGGCTTCTACTAAATTTTTATCTAAATCTGTTTCTTCACCCTCAAGCTGAAGCTCAATTTCTTTACCCAATTTCTTCGATAAATCTCGAACAACACGAGGAAAACGCCCAAATACTTTCTTAACAGGTTGCATCCTGGTTTTCATGACAGAATTTTGCAAGTCTGTTGTGACATGATCCAAGTTCCCTACGACATTCGCTAGCTCTTCTTGTTCTGTATCAGAACCACGCAGGGTTAGTAATCGGTTACGAACCAACACCAACTCTCCGACTAAGTTCATAATTTCATCTAAGCGCTTAGTGTCAACACGGACGGTTGATTCTGCCATTGCCTTTGGTTTATTATCTGCCTTAGATTCCGTAGGCTTCGGTTTTACAACTGGCTTAGGGGCCACTTTTATAGGTTCTGCGACAGCTGGCTCTATATCAGCTTCGCCATCACCTTCTTTTAATAAAGCTTCAAACTCTGCATCAGTCATATCACCCTCTGGATCTACTCCTACATCCAGACTCAAGCCATCGTCTTCTCCATCACGCTGACTTAATAAAGCTTCGAACTCATCATCAGTCATATCTCCATCTGGGTCAACACCATCAGCCAAAGCCAAGCCTGACGGAGCCACCTCAGGCTCTTCATCACGCTGGCTCAATAAAGCTTCAAATTCTTCATCAGTCATATCACCATCTGGATCAACGCCTTCTGCAAGTTGTAAATCACTGTCAGAAGCAGGCGTTTCTACTACGGGATCTTCAGCGACAGGCTTTCCCTTCCATAGAATATCAAGCGCAGTTAATAACGCTGGGTCAGCATCCTCTAGCTCTCTTTCACCCGCTTTTAAAGCTTCTAAGTAATCACTAATAACATCAAATGCCGACACGATGATATCTGCAGCTGCATCATCATACTCAACATCTCCATTACGAATTTTATCAAATACATTTTCAGCTCGGTGACAAACCTCAATTAAAGGCGTCACACCTAAAAATCCGGCGCCACCCTTAACGGTGTGAAAGCCTCTAAAAATGGCATTTAATAAATCTGAATCGGTTGGTGAGTTGGCAAGATCTGCTAACTGTCCATCAAGATTTTCAACAAGTTCCGAGGCTTCAACTAAGAAGTCTTGTAAAATTTCTTCATCCACAATTCTGTTCCTCAATGATTGCCCAGTGCAGGCAATTTTTATAAAAATTTTATAAGAAACTTAAAGCAATGAGTATGCCATTTAATGCAATTAGATTAAGAACTCATTTATCGTGTTGGCGAGAAAGCAGAGACGTTAAATACCTAAGTCGCCTAAAAGGTCATCAACATCTTGCTGTGAGTTTAAAGCATCTTTTTGACTAGATTTAGTGACATTTGGCCCGACACCATGCGCTTCATCAGCTTTCTTTTTATCTTCATCTGTTTCAAATTGAATAGAATTTAAGTCGATACCAGAAGATAAAATTAAGTGATGTAAGCTTTCTTCTAAACTAGACACCATCATCATAATTCTATTTAATACTTGACCCGTTAAATCTTGAAAAGACTGTGCCATTAATATCTCAGTGACTTCTAAATTTGCTTCTGTCACTAATGCTAATATATTTTTATCTGTTGTTTTAGATTCAATAGAAGAAAGAATGGCCATTAAGTTTTCAGAAGCTGATAGGGTTTTATCACTGGCTTCTGCCGTTGCTTCAACGACATAGGCTAACCGCTCTGAAGCATCCGGCAAGTCCAACTTAGTGTGCTTTAAAATAGGCGAATCATTACCAAAGCTTTCCATGGTTTTTTGCAGGTTAAGTGCTATATTCTCAACTTCTTCAACAATATGACTTTCTTTTAAAGCAGCCATTTCATCAAACAAGACAGAGGCTTCATTATGTCGTTCATTTTTAACATGCTCAAGTAGTGTTTGAACCAATTCAATATTAATATGTTGCATATTTTTCCTCAAAAAAAAGCCTTATTTCATTCAAACGAAATAAGGCGGACTTATATTTTATTTAAATAATGTAGATGATGTTTGAATATTAAATCCAATCTCTTAACCTGGACTTTAAACGCTTAATAGCCTGACTGTGAATTTGACTTACTCGAGATTCGCTAACTTCTAGCACTTGACCAATCTCTTTCAAGTTTAGTTCTTCATCATAATAAAGTGACATCACTAATTTTTCTTTTTCTGGCAAATCCTGAATTTGATCCACAACGGCCTGCTTAAAACCTTCTTCAGAAAGTGCTGCCATTGGTGTTTGAGAACTGCCTACCATTCTATCTTCAGACAGTTCATCATGATCAGGCTCATCAATAGCCAATAAATGTGCACTATTGGTATCTTGTAAAATATGATGATATTCTTCTAAGGAAATTTCCATCTCTTCAGCAATTTCATTATCTCTTGCTTCTCTTGAAACAACTTTTTCAACACGAGTAATGGCCTCAGATACTTCTCGAGATTTCCTATAAACAGATCTCGGTGTCCAGTCACCTTTACGAATTTCATCTAACATAGAACCACGAATCCGAATACCCGCATAAGTAGAAAAGCTTGCGCCTTGAGTAGCATCAAACTTACCCAACGCTTCGATTAAACCAATTACGCCAGACTGAATAAGATCATCCACCATAACACTATCAGGCAACCTGCCTTTTAGGTGATAGGCAATTCTATTAACCAAAGGCAAGTAGTCTTCAATATTCAATGTATTACCAGATGTTTGCTTCTGGATGTTTGCATACACTTGTGTACCAGTCATTTAGACTCCTGGAAAACCTGATAAAAAGAATAACGTACTAAGGTTAAAACAATAACACTTTTCTGAGTTTAGTTGTTAATTTTAGCCCTATTGCCCACTAATTATTTTGAGATCTAAAGATATTTTCAACAAAAAACTGAAGATACCCTGTTGCATCATTTGGAATAGCCCATTTATTGATATCGTTCGCTATTCTCTTAAAGGCTTTTGCTGAAGCGCTATTAGGTTTTGATAAGGTCACGGGTGATTGCTTTTGAATGGCTTCTCTTAAATCATGATCAAAAGGAACGGTTCCAAGGTAGTCTACAGACACCTCTAAAAACTTTTCGCATACATTAGAAAACTTATCATAGAGCATTTTTCCATGCTCTTCTGAACGTGCCATATTTGCCAATAACTGGAACTTAGTTAAGTCATGTTCACGACTTAATACTTTAATTAATGCATAGGCATCTGTCATTGAAGCTGGCTCATCAGTAACAACAATGACCACTTCTTGTGAAGCCCTGCAATAGCTAACCACACTGTCTGCAATACCGGCAGCCGTATCAATAATTAAGACATCTAAAAAGGCATCAATTTCTGAAAAAGCATTAATAATACCTGCATTTTCAGCAGGGCTTAATTGCGCCATACGAGTATCACCAGAGGCGGCGGGGATCACTTTAAAGCCGCCAGGTGCATCTGCCATCACTTCTACTAATGTTTTCTCACCATTTAAGACATGCACTAAATTATATTTAGTTTGAATACCTAGCATGATGTCGACATTAGCCAGCCCCATATCGGCATCCATCAATAAGACTCTATTACCTAGCTGGCTTAATGCAACAGACAAGTTGACAGAAACGTTTGTTTTACCCACGCCTCCCTTTCCACTCGCCACGGCAATCACCCTAACAGGCTTTGCATTTTTACTTCTTGTTTCTGCTGGAATAGATTGCTCTGTTTGCTCTTCCATACCCTCTAGTTCAGTAGTACTTGATTGCATAGCTCTTAACCCCGCAGCTTGATCATTGTGCATCTGAAATTTCCTTACCCATTCCTAATTTGAACGCCATTTCTTCATTCTTCATATTTTTTTGTTGACCTAATACCATGGCTTTATCGACTAAATCTCGAACCTTAATGGGTTCTAAATCTTCTGGCACTCTTTGGCCATTTGAGATATAAGTTAATGACAAAGACTTCTCAATCATCACGGTAATCACATTACCTAACTGAGTCGCTTCATCTAACTTAGTTAAAATACAGCCTTTTAGTCCCACTTTACCGAAAGAATCAACAATGTCATGCATCACACTTAATTGTGTTGCGGCTGACATCACCAAATAATTTTGGATAGCATCTAAGCCTACTTTTGTTTTAGTCGGTTGTTGATTCATTAACGAATCTTTTTGACTCATACCTGCCGTATCAATCAATATTAATTTTTTTGCCGTTAAAGAACCTAATAAGGTGTACAGCTCGCCTTCTGACTTCGCGACATGAACAGGAACGCCTAATAAGTCAGCAAAGGTCTTTAACTGTGCTTGTGCACCAATTTTATAACAATCTGTGGTTACTAAAGCGAGCTGACTGGCACTATTTCGCATTACAAATCGGCTGGCCATTTTTGCTATGGTCGTTGTCTTACCAACACCTGTTGGCCCAACCAAAGCAATAACCCCCCCCGAATCAACAATATCCAAATTTGAAACAGGGATTCTTCGTTCTAATTCTTTTAAAATTTCGGACCAAGCTTGAATAACATTTGTTTCAACCTTACCCACTAGCTCTTGCGCCAGCTCCCAACCTATACCCAGCTGTACCAACCGCTTTAAAAGTTGAACCTGCTTAGGATCATTGGTTTCTGTTTGTTGCCAAGCTAAGCCAGATAACTGGTCTTGTAACATAGACTTCATCGCCTTAAGCTCAGAGGCCATATTTTGAATATCTTGGTTCATTGCGGCTTGGTTGTCTGACACCGCTTCGTTCTGTACATAACGATCTTTAAATTTATTTTGTGTCACTGCCACCCGTTTCTGCTCAATCTCAGGGTCAACAGCGGCCACAATCTCAACACCCTCTGGCATATTTCGAGTCGACATAATAACGGCATCATCTCCCAGTTCACTTCGAACGAGACCCATTGCCTGCCTCATATTTTGGGCTAAATATCTTTTTAATTTCATTTAGGAATCCTGCCCTACACTGGCCACGACACTAATTTGTCGGTTTTCAGGGATTTCAGAATAAGCCAATATGTGCAAGGCTGGAAGACTAAACCTAAATAGCCTAGCCAGTTGCGCCCTAACCTGCGGTGCCACCAGTAAAATAGCACTACTCCCATCCATTTCAATTTTTTGAGATTCTTCTTTTAAGGTACTATGCAATCTTTCAGCCAAGGTAGGCTCAATGGCTAACTGCCCATCTGCTGTTCCTTGCGAAGCTTGAAGCAACAACTGTTCCAATGTCGGCTCTAAGGTAATCACTTTTAGCTCCTCATCTGGCCCGACTAATTCTTGCACAATAGCACGCCCTAGTGCCGCTCGAACATAAATAGTTAGCTCTGAGGGCTCTTGCGTTTTTCCGGCCGCTTCCGTTAAGGATTCAATAATGCTACGTAAATCTTTAATAGAGACTTTTTCTACTAATAAATTTTGCAAGACCTTCACGACACCTGCTAGTGGCAAGCGTTCTGGAATGAGCTCATCCACTAACTTAGGAGAATTTTCTTTTAACTTATCTAATAGCTTCTGAGTTTCATCATAACCCAGTAATTCTGAAGCATAATCTTGTACAACCTGGCTAATATGAGTTGCCACTACGGTGCTAGCATCGACCACGGTATAACCTAAAGCCTGTGCTTGCTCTCGATCTATTGGCGATATCCACACCGCATCTAAACCAAAAGTAGGATCTTTTGTCGCCTGCCCTTTTACCTCACCAAATACCTGACCGGGGTTAATAGCCAATTCTTTATCTGGGTAAACCTCGCCCATTCCAGAGCTAACCCCTAATAACATTATTTTATATTGGTTGGGTTTTAAGTCCAAATTATCACGAATATGTACTGGTGGCACTAAAAAACCTAACTCTTGTGATACCTTACGACGAACACCCTTCACCCTCTCAAGTAACTGCCCATTTTGAAATTGATCGACCATCGAAATTAATCGATACCCCACTTCTAATCCTAAAATATCAACTGATTCCATATCGTCCCATGTTAACTCTGATTCTGCTGGAGCCGTCGTTTCAGAGTCATCTAATAAAACCTCCTCTACATCTGGTGTATTTGCCGCCTTTTTCGAAATATAATAGGCGCCTGCGGCACAAATAGCAGAAAATGACAAAAAAGCCACGTTGGGCATGCCCGGAATTAAACCAAATACACCTACAATACCTGCGGTCATACCCAAAGCTTTAGGGTTAGCCAGCATTTGTGAGCGAACTTGTTGTGACATATCACGCTTATCACCCGACACACGGGTCACAATAATGGCGGTTGCCGTGGACAATAATAAAGAAGGAATTTGAGCAACCAAGCCGTCACCTAAACTTAAAATAGTATAGACCTGTATAGCATTTGAAAAGGTCATATCATGCTGACCCATTCCTATAGAAAAACCACCAATCAAGTTGATAAAAAGAATGATCAAACCGGCAATGGCATCACCCCTTACAAACTTACTCGCACCATCCATCGAGCCATAAAAATTAGCTTCTGATGTAATTTCAATACGACGTTCCTGGGCTTCTTCTTGGGTAATTAACCCAGCATTCAAATCAGCATCAATCGCCATTTGTTTACCGGGCATAGAATCAAGGGTGAATCGGGCGCTTACTTCTGCTACTCGTCCTGCCCCCTTAGTAATAACAACGAAGTTAATAACCACTAAAATAGCAAAGACAACTAAACCAACGGCAAAGTTACCCCCAATAACAAACTCACCAAAGGACTCAATAACATGCCCTGCTGCACCAGGGCCGTTCTGACCATCAAGCAAAATCAATCGTGTAGAGGCAATATTTAAAGATAATCTAAATAAGGTTGTTAATAAAATAACGGTTGGAAAAATCGCAAAATCTAGTGGACGTTTAGAATAAAGGGTAACAAATAGAACAACGAGAGAAAGTGCAATATTAAAGGTAAAGAAGACATCTAACAAAAATGGAGGAAGCGGAACCACAACCATCGCTAGTAATGCCAAAATAGCAATTGGCAACCCTAGTCCGTGGCTAAAAGAATGTTTAATACTCTCTAGTACTCTTTGAAAATCCATTAAGGTATTTACTTACTCTTCTGTTTTCATTTCTTTAGGGATAGGCAAGGTCTCAAAATTGACCTTATCTGCTTTTTTACCATCCCGCAACTGATATACATAGGCTAATACTGCCGCAACCGCTTTAAATAATTCATAAGGAATAGGCTGGTCGACCTCTGCATTATAGTACAAAGCTCGCGCCAATGGGGGAGCTTCTATGATAGGGATATCATTTTCTACCGCAATCGTTCTAATTTGTGCTGCCAAGAAATCTGCTCCTATCGCAAGTACTTCTGGTTCGGCCATCGTTGGGTCATATTTCAAGGCTATCGAAAAGTGTGTTGGGTTGGTAATAATAACATCGGCATCTGGCACACTTTGCATCTGACGTTTTTGAGACATTTCTCTTTGAAGTTGACGAATACGTCCTTTCACTTCAGGGCTACCTTCCTGTTGCTTATGCTCTTCTTTCACCTCTTGCTTGGTCATTTTCAACTGTGTAATATGTTGATGAACTTGAAAGGGAACATCAATAGCAGCTACCACAATCAGTGCTAAACTTACAAAAATAAAGGCCTCTACAATTAAGGAACCCGAATGTTCCAAGGCAATTCGGATAGGTTCTAGCCCAATAGAAACAACCTCTTCATAAGAGTGCCATAAAAAATAGGCGGCCACTAAGTTGATTAAAGAAAATTTTGCCAGTGCTTTAAATAGCTCCATTAAGGCATTCTTGGAGACCATTTTTTTCAACCCTGCAATAGGGTTCATCTTACTAATTTTAGGTGACATCGCCTTGGCACTAAAGTTCCAACCGCCAATTAACATAGGCGAAAATAAGGCGATAAAGACCATTACCGCTAAAAAAGGCATCACTAAATAAATGGCATGCACCATCATATCTAACACGCGATTGGTCAGCATTTTAAAGTCAAAGGCATGAGCTCTATCAAAACTTAACCCTTGCTTCGCAATATATTCAAAATTTTCTACCATACCTCCACCAAAAAAATAAAGAAAGACCGCTGCAGATAGTGTCATCAATAAAGTAGACAGTTCCTTTGAACGAGGAACCTGACCTTTTTCTCTGGCTTCTCGTAGCTTTTTCTCCGTGGGTTCTTCGGATTTTTCTGTGCCATCTGCATTTTCAGCCATTTAAGAATCTTCTGTTAAGCGTAAATTTAAAATTAAATCATGCGCGTACAACATCATATTTTGCAAGTGAGGTAACACCAGAGGTGTGATAAAAATTAACATCAAAATACCCGCCATTAAGCTCACCGGAAAACCGACAGAAAAAATATTTAAGGTGGGAGCCGCTCGAGCAACCACACCAAAGGAGATATTCACTAACAATAGCGCGGTCACCAACGGCAAAGCAACTAAAACACCGCCTTCAAACATTTTACTACCAAAATTAAAAATAAGTTTTAAGCTATCTCGATCATAAAAATGTAGCCCCACAGGCAAGGTATCAAAGCTATCCAACACTATCTGAAAGATTAAAACATGCCCGTTTAATAACAGAAACATTAGAGTCGCTATAATAGTGAAATAACGGCCAATAACCGGTGTATTAACGCCTGTCGAAGGATCCACCATAGAGGCCATCGCTAGTCCCATCGACATAGAGGCTAAGTGACCCGCTACCACAAACATCTGAAATACCACTGCAAAAATTAGCCCTATCGAAATACCGATACCCAGCTGCTGAATAATCAGTAAGATGCCATGCCAGGTAAAAGGATCTATCGGTGGAGGAAGAGATAAAGAAGGTGCAATTGCAATGGTGATAAAGACAGCTAGAAATAAACGAATCTTAACGGTAACGTAAGAACCCGAATATAAAGGCATCATTAATAACATGCCAGAAATACGTACAAAAGGCCAAAAATACAAGCCTAAGAGTTGTAGAAATTCTTCAAAGCTAAAAGACATGGTTAATAAACCTAGCCGATGAGTGCTGGAATATTTTCAAACAACTCTCTGGTAAAAGACACCAACAGGGTTAGCATCCAAGGACCTGCTACAACCAACACCACCCCTACAATCGCAACCTTGGGGATAAAGCTCAATGTCGCTTCGTTAATCTGTGTGGCGGCTTGAAACATACCCACTAACAGTCCCACTGCCAAAGCTGGTAATAATAAAGGCGCGGTTAGCATGGCTACGACTTCTAACATTTTTTGCCCTAAGGTCAATACAAATTCAGGTGTCATTTAAGGGCCTCCTGCAACCACAAAGCTGTTGGCGAGCGTACCCATAATCAACGCCCAGCCATCAATTAAGACAAATAGCATGATTTTAAAGGGCATAGAGATAATCATCGGAGACAGCATCATCATTCCCATTGCCATCAACAGGGTTGCCACCACCAGATCGATAATTAAGAAGGGAATAAAAATCATAAAACCAATCTGAAAAGCGGTTTTTAGTTCGCTGGTCATATAAGCAGGAATCAATACTTTAAAAGGGACGGTTTCTGGATCAATTAATTCAATACCAGCCATTTCTGCAAACATACCTAAATCAGATTCACGCGTTTGCTCAACCATAAATTGGTGAAGGGGTTTTGAACCCACCTCGACCGCTTCTTTAAACTTTATCTGTTCTTCTAGGTAGGGTTCTACCGCTTTGCTATAAATTTTATCAAGTACTGGTGACATAATGAATAGGGTTAGAAATAGTGCCAAACCAATTAATACTTGGTTAGAAGGGGTTTGCTGTGTTCCCAACGCTAAACGCAGTAAGGCTAACACCACAATAATACGCAAGAAAGCAGTCATGCCAATTAAGGCTGCTGGCAGCAAGGTTAGCCCCGTCATTAGCATTAAAATTTGCATGGTTAGCGTGTAGTCTTGATTACCTTGTGCATCAGTCGTCACGGTAAAAGCTGGCACACCAGTCTCTGCGGAAACCAAACTAGGCAGTAATAATAAAGATAGCAAACTTAACAAGGGGATGAAAGATTTAATACGCATTAGGACTGCCTTTTCTTTACAGATTTTTCATCAGTTTTACCTGCTTGGCTTGGGTTAGTTTTATCGGAATTTTCTTCCAGAATATCTTTCTTAGAACCTACCTTACCCTCATCTTTTACAGTTTTATATCGTATCATCGCTTCTTGTAATTTCTGCGCAAATACTTGGCTAAGCCCTCCCTTAAAGTCACCAGGGATAGTCGCTGCATTACCAATATCTAGAGGTTCTTTTAACTCATGCAACAGTCTTATTTCAGAAGCGGTCACCCCAATTAGAAGCTGTTCTTTACCGACTTCAAGCAAAATAATACGCTCACGCTGCCCAACTGACATATTACCCAACACTTGCATATGGTTGCTTGCCAAGCCATTCATTCGCCCAAAACGCTTTACCAACCAAGCTGCTGCAAAAATAACCACCAAAATAATGATTAAAGACATCAAAATTTGGCCAAAATAATCACTGGGTGCTAGGTTGTGAGATAACTGTGCGGGCGTTGCTTCAGCAAAAGCTGAAAATGAGCCAAGCATAAGCGTAGCAGAAGAAAGGCCTAGCCCCCACCCCTGGCGATTTTTGGCTTTGAAAGGTGCGGGTATTTTATTTATAGAAATCATGTGGTTGATTGTATTAAATTACACAGGAAAATAGTAGGTAATTGTGTCCTATTGTTGTGTCTTACGACTCCTTGCTATAAAGAGAGATGGCTGAATTACTTAGCTTTTCTCTGCGACCACAAAGGCAACCGCAAATTCTTTTTCATCGCTAATGCTAATATTCCAAGATTGAATACCTAATGCATTAGCCACTTCTGCCGCCTTACCTGAAAGTAAAACAAGCGGCTGACCTTTTTCTGTCCTTTCAATGGTCATATCGGTAAAGGAAACACCTTGTGAAAATCCCGTCCCCAATGCTTTGGAAACAGCTTCCTTAGCCGCCCAACGTTTGGCTAAGAAAGCTTCTGGACGTGCTATATCTTCTAAGCGGGTCAACTCTGATGAGGATAAAATTCGTTTCGAAAAAGCCGCTCCACTTTTTTGGTATAAAGCAGAAATACGTGCGATTTGAACAATATCGGTTCCGACACCCACAATCATATTAACGACCTAGGTAACTATTTTGTCTCGCTTCAATCATTAAGCGCTTCATTTCAGATACTGCCGCAGGTAAGCCTGAAAAAATGGCTTGGGCAATAATGGCATGACCAATGTTTAGTTCTTCAAGCTGTGGAATGGCGGCAATAGCTTGTACATTATGATAATGCAAACCGTGACCTGCATTAACCACTAATCCAATGGATACTGCATACTCCGCGGCTTCGCGGATACGTTGCAATTCTGCTGTGACGGCTTCAGGATTTGTTAGCTCTGCATAGGTACCAGTATGTAATTCAATCACCGGCGCACCAACCGCTTTAGCGGCATCAATTTGTTCTTTGTCTGCATCAATAAATAAAGACACGCGACTATTATTTTCAGCCAATGCTTTACAGACTTTGGTTAACCAAGTTTGCTGTGACACGACATCTAGCCCGCCTTCTGTGGTCAGTTCTTCGCGTTTTTCAGGTACTAGGCAAACATCTTCGGGCTTAACACGACAAGCAATATCAACCATTTCTTGGGTAGCGGCCATCTCCAAGTTAACTTTGGTTTGACGCATTGCTGAAATTTTATCAACATCAGCATCTTGAATATGACGACGATCTTCTCGCAAATGCAACGTAATACTATCTGCACCCGCCATTTCAGCATCTAAAGCTGCTTTAATGGGGTCTGGATAACTTGTACCTCTGGCTTGTCTTAGGGTAGCCACATGGTCGATATTAATCCCTAAAAAAATTGGCTTCATCACAGTTCCTTTAATTAAATAATGCGCGGGTTTGAATGGGTTTGTTGCCTAAATAAAAAGATAGTATAAATCTAAATAGGTGTTTTAGCTCACCTAAGCAAGCTTCGGTATAGTCATCTTTTACAAAGTTGAGTAAACATTTTCCTGAAACAACCATAGCTTCTTGGTTATTGTCGATAGGCACCAAGCCTTGTTCAAGGTAAAAAGTATAGATAGTTTCCGCTTGAATAGTCTGACCAAAAGCATCTTGCGTCAGTTCAATACCTGTGCCTAAATCATTTAATAAATGGTATTCAAATACACGTAAAATCCAGGCTTGTTGCAAGCGTGTTTCTGACTTAGACAGCTCGTACAAAGCTTGCTGATAATGCTTGAATAAATCAGAACTGACCACCGACGGGTACAACATTCTATAAAGCAATTCATTGAGATATAAACCACAAATATTGCCATCTCCCATTAAGGGAAACCATATTTTACCCGGTTCTAATAACCTGATATTGATTAGGTCAGAATGGGTTTTTCGATCTAACCAACTAATATTAAGGGATTGAAAGGGTTGTAACCAAGCTTGCTTGGCTCTGGCCAACTTGGACGCCCCTTTTACCCCTTTAATAATGGCATTTTGCTTACCTTGATCTTCCGTAAAAAAGGTCACCAACAAGCTAGTTTCTCGGTAAGGTCGGCTGTGTAATACAAAAGCAGATTGTTCTAGCTCTGTTGCCATACCCCACCCCTGGCGATTTTTAAGGTTGCTACCTTTAACAGGTTCACAAGTTATGCCAACTAGGTAATTTCGTCGGTATAACCTAAACTGGCCAAGGCTCTTTCATCATCAGACCAGTTTTCTTTTACCTTTACCCATAGCTCTAAGTGAACACGGGCATCCAATAAATTCATAATATCTTTACGAGCATGCGTCCCCATTCGCTTGATGAGTTCGCCCTTCTTACCAATTACAATTTGCTTTTGGCCTTGTCGTTCAACCAAAATAAGCGCATGAATAATCCAACGATCTTCTTCAGTATCAAACTTAAACTGCTCTATCTCAACGGTTGAACCATAAGGTACTTCTTCACCCAATTCACGCATTAATTTTTCGCGCACAATTTCAGAGGTTAAAAAACGACTAGAACGGTCAGTAATATAATCTTCTGGAAAAATAGCTTCTTGCTTTGGCAAGCATTTCAGCACTTCTTTTTCAATAATATCAATACCCGATTTACTGTAAGCAGACACCGGAATAAGCTGGTCAAATGTAATATTTTTGCCCATTTTTTCTAGGAAAGGAAACAGCTCGTCCATACGCTTGTACTTATCAATTTTATTAACCAATACAATTAAAGGCACGGTTAAGTGCTTGCACTTTTCGGCAACAGCCTGGTCTTCTCGTGTCCACTTGCCTGCTTCTACGACAAATAAAACGACATCAACATCTTCAAAGGCACTACTGGCCGCACGGTTCATGTAACGGTTAATCGATTTAGACTCGCCCAGGTGCATGCCCGGTGTGTCAATAAAGCAAATTTGATGTGTATCGGTGGTATGAATACCATGAATACGGTGGCGAGTGGTTTGTGGCTTAGGTGAAGTAATACTTAACTTCTGCCCCAACAAACTATTCATTAAAGTCGATTTACCCACATTAGGGCGACCAATAACCGCCACGAAACCAGACTGATAATCCCCAGTATAAGGATCTTTAGGTGGCTCTATTGGGGGAAGGGTATTTTCTGTATCTGACATTATTTCTCCAGCACTGACAAGGCTTGTTCAGCAGAGAGTTGCTCTGCTTTTCGGCGGTTAGTCGCCACGGCTTCAAATTTTTGATTAATTGATTCTACAAAACAGCTCACCATAAATTCTTGCGCATGAGCAGGCCCATTCACACTAATCACCGTGTAAGCAGGCAAAGGTGCTTGGCGAGATTGTAGATATTCTTGTAGGCGTGTTTTAGGATCTTTACCCACCTTAGAGGGGTCTAGCGACTTAAGGCGACTTGAAAACAAGTGGTTAACTAGGGTTCGACAAGCTTCCATGCCACCATCTTCATACACAGAAGCAATAATGGCTTCTACAGCATCGGCAATAATAGACTCTCTACGGAAGCCACCACTCTTAAGTTCACCTGGCCCTAGCATGAGAAAGTCTGGTAGATTTAATTCTTTACCAATCACAGCCAGGGTTTCCCCTTTCACTAGATGTGCTCTAATACGGCTTAAGTCACCTTCAGAAATGCCTGAAAACTGATGATATAACACATCAGCAATTAAGAAATTAACCAGGCTATCTCCTAGAAATTCTAAGCGTTCGTTATTATGCGCCCCCATGCTTCGGTGAGTTAAGGCATGCTTTAATAGCGCAACATTTTTATAGTCATAGCCGAGTATTTTAATTAATCGGTTTAATTTAGCGGCTTTTTCTATGGCTGACATACTAGTCTATTCCATGTCCAATTCGAGAAGCTGAAATACCATCATCCCAATGCATCCAAATACCAAAGGCCTTGCCTTTCAAGTTTTGCTCTGGCACAAAGCCCCAGAATCGGCTGTCATTAGAATAATCACGATTATCACCCATCATGAAATAATGTCCTGCGGGCACGGTGCGTGTTGCCATATTCTGGCTAAATTTATCTTCGTCTAACAAAATTTCATGACTTTTTCCAGAAGGAAATATTTCTGTGACTTCCATTGTACCCGTCATATTTTCACCCGAACCTGAGCCAATATATTTCCCATCTAAGACTTGCTTTAAGGGCTTTCCATTTAGAAAAACAGTTTTACCAATATAGGCCACTTTATCACCTGGTAAACCAATAACACGTTTAATATAGTCAACCGATGGATCATTTGGATATTTAAAAACCACCACGTCACCTCTTTTAGGTAAACCAACTGGAATAATGGTAGTTTGTGTCACGGGCAATTTAATACCGTAGGCAAACTTATTAACGACAATAAAGTCACCAATTTGTAAGGTAGGATACATTGACCCTGAAGGAATTTTAAAAGGCTCAATGACAAAAGAACGCAAGATAAGTACGATGATAAATACAGGAAAAAGCGAACGAGAATATTCAACCAAAATAGGTTCCTTTTCCTCACCAATAGCACGATCTCGCTTAGGCTTCCAAACCATCTTATCTACATAAAAAATGGCTCCCGTAATAGCGGTTACAATTACCAATATCAATTCAAATGTCATATACCTTCCTATTAAACCTTATCTTTATTTATAAGTTATTTTATTATTGTATGCTTTTAATCGTCAACGGTACTTAGAACCGCCATAAAGGCTTCTTGCGGAATATCAACCGAACCAATCGACTTCATGCGTTTCTTACCTTCTTTTTGCTTTTGTAGCAACTTCTTCTTACGCGATACATCACCACCGTAACATTTAGCCGTTACGTTCTTTCTTAATGCTTTTACGTTGGTTCGACCAATAATTTTGGCACCAATAGTGGCTTGAATAGCAACGTCGAACATTTGACGAGGAATAATTTTTCGTAGCTTTTCAATCAATACTTTACCACGCTGAACCGCAACAGAACGGTGAACAATTAACGCCAAGGCATCTACTGGTTCGCCATTGATTAAGAATTCTAGCTTAATCAAATCGCCCGCTTGAAAACGGTCAAATTCATAATCCATTGAAGCATAACCACGACTACATGACTTTAATCTATCAAAGAAATCCAATACCACTTCATTCAAAGGCATTTCATAAGTAATCGCCACTTGATTACCGGCATAGTTCATATTTTTTTGAATACCACGTTTTTCCAAACACAGCTTCATCACATTACCCACGTATTCGTTAGGTACTAAAATATTGGCGATAATAACTGGCTCACGAATTTCTTCAAGCGTACTTAAATCTGGCAAACTAGACGGGTTGTCAACTTTAAGTATTTCGCCTTTCTTATTTAATACTTCATAAATTACCGTCGGTGCAGTGGTAATTAAGTCCATGTTATATTCGCGTTCTAGGCGTTCCTGGATAATTTCCATGTGCAACATACCCAAGAAACCACAACGGAAACCGAAGCCTAATGCATCTGAACTTTCTGGTTCAAAATGTAAAGCGGCATCATTCAAGCGTAGCTTGCGAAGGGCTTCACGAAAGTCTTCATAGTCTTCCGAACTAATTGGGAAAATACCGGCAAAAACACGAGGCTGAATAGGCTGAAAACCCTCTAAAGGTTCCACATCTTGCCCCGCTAAGGTAATCGTATCACCAACCGGTGCACCATCGATATCTTTAATACCGGCAATTACAAACCCTACTTCACCAGCAGATAAAAATTCTGTTGGGGTGAACTTTGGCGTAAAAATCCCCACTTGATCAACTTGATACTCATCTTTGGTTGAACAAATTTTCATTTTCATTTTTTTAGCAATTCGTCCATCCATCACACGAACTAATGAAACCACACCAAGGTAGTTATCAAACCAAGAATCGATAATCAACGCTTTTAAAGGCGCATCTACATCACCCGTAGGCGCAGGAATTTTAGCCACAATTTCTTCTAAAGTTTCCACAATACCTATACCAGATTTAGCGCTCGCTTGCACCGCATCATGTGCTTCGATACCAATAATTTCTTCAATTTCATCTACCACACGCTCAGGATCCGCGGCAGGTAAATCAATTTTATTTAAAACAGGCACTACTTCTAGCCCCTGTTCAATAGCGGTATAACAGTTGGCTACCGTTTGAGCTTCTACACCTTGTGATGCATCGACGACCAATAAAGCACCTTCACAAGCCGCTAAAGAACGCGAAACTTCATAAGAAAAGTCAACATGCCCAGGTGTGTCGATAAAGTTTAGCTGATAGGTTTCACCATCTTTCGATTCATAGTTCAGGGTGACGCTTTGCGCCTTGATGGTAATACCACGTTCTTTTTCAATATCCATAGAATCCAACACCTGAGATTCCATTTCACGGTCAGACAGACCGCCACAGTGGTGGATAAAACGATCGGCAATCGTTGACTTACCGTGATCGATATGTGCAATAATTGAAAAGTTTCGGATATTTTTTAACTGATTTGACATTGATGCCTCAAAAACAAAAAAGGGTATTTTCTATTTTAGAAAAATACCCTTTCTATTAAATTCTAAAATTGGAGTGAATTGTACGCTAAAAGCAAGACTTTCTCACCTTTTTGATACTACAAACACCTAGCTTTATAAACAAAAGTACCGAAAGGAATAAAGGAAGCTATAAAACCTACTACGGTTTTTACTAACCCAATTTTTCCTCGTGCAAAACTAATGAGTAACGAGAAGAAAAATAACAGAAATAAAACGCCATGAATAGGTCCTATAATCGTTACCCATTCTGGCATTTCTGCAAGATACTTTAAAGGAACGGCCACACCCACTAACGCGAGTAAAGAGGTACCTTCTAATAAAGCAATTAACTTAAGACCTTTATTATATCCCTTCAACATGCTATCTACTTTCCTAAACTTAGAGGTAAGAATACAGAACGCTTGTCTCTCACAATCCGAACAGGAACCGCTCTATCTTTAGGTAATTTTTTAGCAATTTCTCTTAAAACTTTAATGGAACTTACTGATTGAAAATTTACCGAGACTAAAATATCACCTGCACGAATACCTGCTCTTTGGGCAGCGCCTTTATTCACAACCTCTGTCACTAACAAGCCAAATGGCAAATTTAATTCTTTAAGCTTCTCAGGAGGCATTGGTGCGACCTTTAAACCCATTAACAGCTCTTCATCCTGCCCTTCAGCTAAACTAATCGCCTTATTTAGAGACACGAGTTTAATTGAAATAACTTTAATCTTACCTTGCCTTAGCAACTTTAAGGGAATTGCTTCATTAATTGCCGTTGTACCAACAATAGGAGGCAGATCTGAAGAGCGTTTAATCTTCTTGTGATCAAACTCAAGAATAATATCCCCATCCTTAAGACCATACTTTACAGCAGGACTATCTGGTAGCACCTCAGCAATCAGCGCTCCTCTGGGTTCTTTTAAACCAAATGATTTTGCTAAACCAGGAGGCACTTCTTGAACACTTACCCCTAAGTAACCACGCGTCACTTTACCCTGTTTTTTCAGTTGCTTAACCACATGCATGGCGATATCAATAGGAATAGAGAAAGACAGACCAACAGAGCCACCGCCTTTACTATAAATTTGAGAGTTGACACCCACCACCTCTCCGCTCATATTGAACAAAGGTCCACCCGAATTTCCTGGGTTGATAGGCACGTCAGTTTGAATAAAAGGGACATAAGTATCATCGGGCAAAGAACGTCCTAGTGCTGATACAATACCGTGTGTCACCGTGTAATCTAAACCGAACGGTTCACCAATGGCCAATACCCATTGCCCTACTTTTAAAGTCTTATTTGAACCAATCTTAGCGGCTTTTAATCCTTTGGCATCAATTTTTAGCAAGGCAATATCTGTACGGACATCTGTACCCACTAGCTTAGCTTTATATTCCTTACGATTACTCAACTTCACCACAATATCTTCAGCACCAGCGATAACATGATTATTGGTCACTATATAACCATCTGAACCAATGACAAACCCTGAGCCTAACGACCTAACTTTTTGCTTAGACCCTTGTTTTTTAGGGTCTGCTCCAGGCGGTAGCCCGAAGAAGAAACGAAGCATATCATCAGGAATGCCTTTGAACTGTTTAGGTATACTTTGCCCAACGGACTTGGTGGTACTAATATTTACTACGACAGGGCTACTTTGCTCGGCTAAGACTGAAAAGTCTGGCAACATCACCACAGGAGTTTTTGCCACGGCTTGTGCGGAAAAGGCCAAGGTAGCTAACCATAAAAATAAAGTTGAAAATATTAATGAATGGTTTCTAGTCATGATTTCATCTCTTTTAAAGTATTTTTTCTAATTTAGGCAGTACAGGTTGATAGGTATATTTTGTAAACAACCAACCCAGACCTAATGACATTAGCCCAAGAATGGATGACACTAAGTCGGATTGAAACAGCCACAAACCAAGCCACGCGCCCAATAAAAGCATCATTAATGGTAAACCATAAGCCATCATTGAATGTTTAAGTAAGTGTGACTTGTCTATGGACAGCAGAACTTTATCACCTACTTGCAAAGAAAGCTCGTGTTCTATTTGAATTAAGCGCGATGCAGAAGGAGAAAATAACTTAGACAAGGTGCCTGTGCCACAACCGCCTTTAGACTGACAACCAGAACAGCTACTCGTATCTTCAGTTGAAATCCAAGCCTGCTGACCGTCTACTCGTTCAACAACGCCATTTGAGAATAGCTTTGTCTCACTTTCTAGAGATTCAGGGAATTGAGACAAAATAACACTTCTTATTAATCATTAAACCTGTCCCAAGGCGAAAAATCGCCAGGGGTGGGTATCAGATATACTAGACATTATTAGCTTACTTGCGCTGTCTTAAAGCTTCGTACAAAGTAACACCCGTGGCCACTGAAACATTCAAGCTTTCAACAGAACCTTGCATGGGAATAGCGGCTAAATAATCACAGTTTTCACGTGTTAGTTGACGTAAACCAGACCCCTCCGCTCCCATGACAAGACCAATAGAACCTTTAAAATCCATATCGTAAATTGTCTTGTCTGTTTCGCCATCTAAACCGGTCATCCACATGCCTAGCTTCTGCATATCTTTAATGCTTCGAGTTAGGTTAGAAACCACAATCAACTTAACAGTTTCTGCTGCGCCACAAGCTACTTTTTTCACTGTTGGCGTCATGCCACAAGCGTTATGCTTAGGAATAATAACGGCATCAACACCCGTTGCATCGGCAGTTCTTAGAATAGCACCTAAGTTGTGAGGATCTTGTACTTCATCTAAAAACAGGAACAAAGGCGCATCTATATTAGCGATTAACTCAGCTAAATCAGACTCTTGTAAAGGTGCCTGCTTGGCAACACTAGCCACGACTCCTTGGTGAACAGTATCCAAGTTATTAAAGAAGCTTTTAGGCTCCATCAATACCGTTAACCCAAGCTTTCTAGCTTGTGTTACCAATGCCTGAACACGATTATTTAAAGGGCCTTTTTGAACCGTTAAGCTATAAATAGCTTCCGGAGACTGCTTTAGTAACTTTTCTATGGTATGAATACCGTATAAGACTTCTTGTTTCATCAGTAACTCCTAGTCCTTACGCTTAGGTGTGTTTTTACGACCACCTTTACGACGATAATGACGTCTTTTCTTTTTAGGTGCTTCTGCCTGGTCTGAATCTGCTTGCTCATCAACACCATCATTAGCTTCAACAACTTGGTCTTCAATCACTTTATCTTCTACAGAATCATCTTGCTCATCAGCACCATCGTCGTCAGAGGCAATAAAGCGTAAATCAACTTTACGTTCATCTAAGTTTACCTGCGCAACTTGAACCTTAACCCTGTCGCCTAAACGATAAGTCTTACCCGTTCTTTCGCCTTTTAAGCAATGCCTTGAGGCATCAAAATGGAAGTAATCTTCTCCCAGTTCAGTGATGTGAACCAAACCTTCTACATACAAAGGATCTAACTCAACAAATAAACCGAAGTTAGTGGCGGCCGTCACCACCGCTTCATACTCTTCACCTAAACGATGAGATAGATACTCACATTTCAAGAAGGTAACGGCATCACGTGTTGCTTCATCGGCACGTCTTTCAGTAGCAGAACAATGCTCACCAAATCGTTGCATATCTGCTTCAGTATAAGTAAATACCGTATCCGCATTCTTTGTCCAAGCATAACGAATGGCACGGTGAATCAATAAATCAGGGTAACGACGAATAGGGGACGTAAAGTGTGCATAGTATTCATAATTTAGACCAAAGTGACCTTTGTTCTCAGGCTGGTAAACTGCCTGATTCATACTACGTAACATCACCGTACCAACCATATGCTCATATGATTCACCTTTTACCTGCTCGGTAATAGCGGCATAGTCTAGTGCAGTTGGGCTATCGCCCCCGCCTAAAGTTAAACCAAAGTCGCCTAAGAAAGTTCTTAGGTTAGCCAGTTTTTCTTCTTTAGGCTTATCGTGCACACGATATAACATTGGAATTTTATGCCACTTTAGGTAACGTGCCGTTGCCACGTTTGCCATTAACATGCATTCTTCAATTAACTTGTGTGCAGCATTACGGTGAACCGGTACTATTTCTTCAATTTTACGATGTTCGTCAAATATCATACGGGTTTCAACGGTTTCAAATTCTAAAGCACCACGCTCCGCACGGGCGCCTTTCAAGGCTTGGTAAAGCCCTTCTAAAGCTTCAATATCCTTAACAACTTCTTTATAGGTTTCACGATATTCGCTCTTATCGTCCGTTAACATGTCATGAACTTCGTTATAAGTCATGCGTGCATGAGAGTGCATCACAGCATCATAGAACTTGGTTTTTTCTAGCTTACCGTTCTCATCAATACTCATATCGCAAACCATACATAAACGATCTACCTTAGGGTTCAATGAACACATTTCGTTAGATAGTTTTTCTGGCAACATCGGAATAACTTTTTGAGGGAAATACACAGAGTTTCCACGCTCATAAGCTTCTTTATCTAGGGCAGAGCCCACTTTAACGTAATGAGAGACATCAGCAATAGCCACCACTAAACGCCAGCCTTTTTTACGACGTTTAGCATAAACTGCATCATCGAAGTCTTTTGAGTCTGCGCCATCAATGGTGACTAACGGTAAGTTACGAATGTCTTTGCGACCTTCCCAATCTGCTTCTGTTACTTCATCTGGAATTTCTGCTAACTCTGCCAATAGGTCTTCTGGCCACTCGTTTGGAATACCGTGCGCATGAATTGCTGCATCAATTTCCATACCGGGATCCATGTAGTTTCCGACCACATCAATAATTTTACCAATCGCACTGGTACGCTTAGTTGGCTGATGTAAAATTTCAACCATCACAATTTGAGATTCTTCAGCCTCTAATAGACCATCAGAAGGGATAAAGATATCTTGCGCAATTTTATTGTTGTTAGGTTGAACCCACGCCAACCCTTCTTCAAAGTTCAAGCGGCCTAACACTTTCTCGTTAGTATGCTCTAACACATCAACAATCATGCCTTCGCGACGGCCTTTTTTATCTGTCCCAATAACAGAAGCAATGACCACGTCGCCATGAAAGACTTTGTGCATTTCTTTATCTGATAAGAAAAGATCTCCACCGGCATCTGCATCTTCAGGTTTTAAGAAACCAAAACCTGCGGGATGACCCAGTACTTTACCTTTGATTAAGTCCATTTTTTGGATTAAGCCAAAAGCACCACGGCGGTTACGAATAAGCTGACCATCACGAACCATGGCTTTTAAACGGCGTGAAATAGCTTCAAAACGCTCATCATCCTCAATATCGAAATGACGGGTTACTTGCTTTAAACGCAAAGGCTTTTGCTCCGCTTCAAATAAATCTAAAATAAACTCTCTGCTTGGCACCGGGTTATCATATTTATCCGCTTCGCGATCCGCATGTGGGTCAACCGTTGCCACATCTGAAGCCGTTTCTTCACTAGCTTCATTCCCTACTACGACGTCTTGGATGGCTACACCATCCGTCTCAGTCATTTCAACTTGTGTTTCAACTTGTGTTTCAGCTTGCTCTACTTCTGCTACGGGAACATCTGAACTTTCAATCTTCTTTTCTTCAGTCACTTTATATTCAACTTCTTTTGTTTGAATAAAACGCAGGCTTTAAGCACTTCAATTCCATATGCTTTTCACCGC
>WFMZ01000007.1 GCA_015484555.1 Hydrogenovibrio sp.
ATCTATACAGCAAAGGATTAACTTAAAGTAGTTAAGTCATTGTTTTTTTTATTAAAATTCTTATACTAGAGTATAGAAGTCGTTTTTAATTAATTTTAGGGTAAGGAGGATTTATGAATATTTTGTCTAGTTCTGCTGTTTATGCTGCCTTATCAGGTAATCATACTGCTTCGAATGCTAGGTTGAGGGAGGACAGCGGGGGGGTTGACTCTGCCTCTACTTTAAATAAATCATTAGCTTTGGAAGAAAGCAGTAAAGACCTTACTTTAGGTTTAAAAAAAAATGAATCTACGGAAGCCAAAGAAAAGCCTGAAGGCTCTGGAGATAAGCTTTCAGAAGAGGATGATGTTAAGCAGGTAATCGCTCAATTAAAATCTCGGGACCGAGAGGTTAGAGCACATGAAGCGGCTCATTTAGCCGCTGCAGGTTCTTATGCAACAAGCGGAGCGTCCTTCAGCTTTCAAACAGGGCCAGATGGACATCAGTATGCTGTAGGTGGTGAAGTAGGGATTGATACTTCTGCTATTGCTAATGACCCCCAAGCTACTATTGTTAAAGCGCTGCAAATTATACGAGCTGCTAATGCACCCGCAGACCCTTCTGGTCAAGATCGTTCTGTCGCCAGTCAAGCTAGTCAAATGCTTAATTCAGCTCGTCAAGAGTTAGCGGGCAGTGATACTTCTAGTGATGTTTTAGAACGTGAAGAAGGGCAAGAGCAAAAAAATTCTGAAGCAGGTGTTGTTGTGGGAAGTGAGTTAAATAATGGTGGAGAAAAAAAAGGTATCAACCTACTTTCTAATCAAAATAGGTTTAATGTAAGATTGAGCTTACAGGGTTAGATGTTACAAAAAGTCTTTTGCATAGATTGTAGAAGGTTTAATATTTGAACATCTCTGACTTTACATAGTATTTTTGAACCATCTCGCCTTGATACAATAATTTCTTTTTCTCGAAGAATATCTATGTGTTGTGAAATATTACTTTGTGTCGTCCCTACTTTTGATACGATATCCATTACGGGCAATTCTTTATCACCTAGTACACACAATATTTTCAACCTTAGTGGGTGTCCCATAGCTTTTAGTGCTTTTGAGGCTTTTTCAATATTTTCTTCTTTCATAGCTAAGCTAGAATCACTCATAACAGGCCTTAATAATATAATAATATTTTGATTAACATGTATATTCTAATAAAATTGTTTACGAAAGTCATCTAAAGTTCGCCTATAATGTGATTACAAATTTAAAATTAATTGACCTACACTGGAGCGGAAGTGAATATATCGATTGCAAAGAAAATTACATGGGTGTCAACGGGCGCAATTCTTGGTGCTATATTGGTAATTGGTACAAGTGTTTTTGCTGATAACCAAACTAATAGCATTTCTAAAAAAGAGCTTTCTTCTGCTCAAGTTAAGTTACCTTTCGATGAGCTACGCGCTTTTGTTGAAGTGTATGAAAAAATTTCGCATGATTATGTTGAGCCGATTAAAGGTAAAAAATTATTAGAAGGTGCGATTAGTGGCATGCTATCTAGTCTAGATCCTCATTCAGCATATTTATCTCCTAAAAGCTTTAAAAAAATGGAAGAGCATACAACCGGTGAATTCGGTGGGCTAGGAATGGAAGTTGGACTGGAAGATGGTTTTGTCAAAATCATTTCTCCTATTGATGATACGCCCGCGCAAAGAGCAGGTGTTCAAGCAGGAGATTTAGTGATTAAGTTGGATGATCAACCTGTTAAAGGAAAGTCATTGAACGATGCTGTGAAACTGATGCGTGGTAAGCCAGGTTCGAAGATTAAATTAACGATTATTCGAAAAGGAGAGTCTAAACCTTTGGTCTTAGAATTAACTAGAGCAGTGATCAAAGTAACCAGTGTGAAGCATAAATTACTTACTAATAATATGGGGTATGTACGTATTAGTCAGTTTCAATTACGAACAGGGCCTGATCTCGTAAAAGCGGTAGCTAAGCTAGAAAAGGAAAATAAAAAACCTTTAGCTGGGCTGGTCCTTGATTTAAGAAATAACCCTGGTGGTGTTTTGCGAGCTGCTATTCAGGTTTCATCTGCATTTTTAAATAATGGTTTAGTGGTTTATACAGAGGGAAGATTGCCAGAATCTAAACATAAGTTTAATGCTCAGCCAGGAGATATTATGTCTGGTAAACCAATTGTTGTTTTAATTAATGAGGGCTCTGCCTCTGCTTCAGAGATTGTAGCGGGTGCTTTGCAGGATCGAAAACGAGCTTTAATCGCTGGGAGAACTAGCTTTGGAAAGGGTTCTGTTCAATCATTAATACCATTGAATAATGGCGGGGCCATCAAGCTAACAACCGCTCGTTATTACACGCCTAATGGTCGTTCAATTCAAGCAAAAGGGATTGTTCCTGATATTATGATTGATAGAGTAAAAGTTGAAAAAATTAAAAAATCAGAGTTTGGGCGTATTAAGGAAAAAGACTTAGAGGGTCATTTAGAAAATTTAGAAAGTAAAAAGTCTAAATTAGTTAAAAAAGAATCTGTAAAAAACTTGTTAGCGAAGGACTTTGACTTATTTGAAGCCCTTAGTCTTTTAAAAGGAATGGCTTTTACCCAGCAAATGGGAAAGTAGTTTCTGTGGAAATATTAGATGTAAAAAAGGGGCTTTAGCCCTTTTTTTATATCTGATTGTATTTAAAGTAGGCTTGCTAACAGTGCTTTATTTACCAAATAAAGTACTAGCATTGAAGCAGAGCTGTTCTCCTTGAAAGCTATAGTCATTTAGATAGCCTTAAGTTGGCCCCTAATGCATCAATAGTATTAGGTAGCTTCACTTTAGAAGTAGGGTGAGTACCTGACTATCAAATTGAAATATATAGGATTATCAACAGAATTCTATTTTAGTAATAATTTTTTTACAAGTTAATGGCACTTATTCTACTTATGTAGATTCAAGAACATGTTTTTCAATAATACATAGGAAGTGGGTTATTTTATGGAGCAAAAACAAGAATTAAAACAAATCGTACAAGGTAAGTTTTGGCGTAATGTAGTGCTAAATTTTTATCATAAATCAGGTTTAGATGCGGCAATGGTACTTGCTTATACAACTTTGTTTGCTTTAGTTCCTTTGTTATCTTTGTTGTTTATTGTCTTATCTAGTTCAGGTTTTTTTATAGAACAAAAAAACTTGGTAGGAAGGTTTATATTTTCTGTAATTGTTCCATCTGCGACACCAATAATTAAAAAGTACCTGATTAGTTTTTCAGATCAAGCGGTAGGATTATCAGGCATATCAATCATTTTTATTGTTGTGACCAGCGTGGTCTTACTTATTACGATGGATAATAAGATTAACACTATGTGGTCGTCTCGTTTACAGAGAGGATTTCTTAAAAGCCTAACTCATTTTTTTGGTATTGCAGTTTTGGGCCCTATTTTTATATTGTTCAGTCTTGCTTTGGGAGCCATTTTGGTTACGCTGGACCTTCTCTATAATTCAGGTTTAGAGGCTTATTCAGGTTTCATTGTGTCATTGATGACTCTATTAGGTTTTAGCTTATTGTATAAGTTTATTCCTATTAAACGGCCTACGTGGATATCAGCTATTTTAGGAAGTATTCTGGGAAGTGGGTTGATTGAGGTATTAAAGTTTGGGTTTGCCATTTATGTTTCCTGGTTCCCAACCTATAATCTTGTTTATGGCGCTTTTTCAGCCATTCCTATTTTTCTATTATGGCTTTTTTGTCTATGGTCGACCATTATCTTTAGTGCTTCATTTATTTATCAGTTGGATTTAGCAATAAAAAATGAAAGAAAATGACTATTTTAAGGTCTTCTTTAATACAGCGGGTTATTAGAATGAGCTTTCCTAAATATATACGTATTATTATCGATCAAACAAATTAACAGGATTTTATTTGTGAGTCATCACCATCAACAATTTTTTGAGAAGTTAGTGAAAGCTTATTCGACAGATTTATTTCGCTTTGGGTTTTGGTTGTCAAAAGATAGGAATATTGCTGAAGACTTAGTTCAAGAAACCTTTGCACGAGCTTGGAAGTCGATTGATCATTTAAATGAAGAAGCCGCCGCTAAAGCTTGGTTAATGACAATTCTGCGAAGAGAAAATGCAAGACGCTTTGAGAAAAAACAGCCAGAACTGATTGAAATAGAAGAGTCTATTATTGCTGATGATAAAGCAAATGAACCTGAAGAAATATTAGAACGTCAACTTTTGCACAAAGCTATTATGGATTTGGAAAAAGATTTTAGAGAGCCTTTAGTCATGCAGATTATTTGGGGTTATTCTGGCGAAGAGATTGCAGAGCAGCTTAACTTAAAGGTAGCAACCGTTAATACTCGGTTATTTCGAGCACGGAAGCAGTTGAAAAAAATGATTGAAAAAACACCGAGTATACCGGCTAAAATAGGAAGCTCACGATGAGTCAGCAGCATTTAGATAAATTTCCTTTGGATGAGTTTACTTTCCAGCAAAAATTATTGCAAGATCCTGCTAATTTAGATGCAGAAGTGATGCAGTTCTTAGAAAAAAATCCTGAAAAATTAAAGGGTGTACAGCAAGTTAAAACATTTAATTTAAAGTTGCACTCAGTGATGCAGGTTCAACCACCAGAAGGCTTGGCTGATCGGATTTTGATGAAAAACTGTTTTGCTGAATCGGCTAATGATGTTCATTGGTTAAAGCCCATGTCAATGGTTGCTGCCTCTGCTTTACTTATTGTGGTGGCAACATGGAGCTCGAATACTTCTTTATGGGAACAGCAAGGTGGGAGTCATAGCGTTAATATGGATTCTGCTACGGTAGCAGACGGAGTTCTTAAGCATATTATTGAACATGTAAAAGAGGATCCTAGTTTAATGGCTGAGCATTCATTAGCACTTAATGATAATGCGGTTCAAAAAATATTTAATTTTGTGGGTGCATCACTAAATAAATCCATTTCGAATATGTCTTACGCTGGCCCTTGTGTTATTAATGGTGAACAAGGATTGCATGTGGTCATTCAAGAAGCCGATGGGCCTGTTACGGTAATTGTGCTACCAGGGGTGCATTTAGATGTAATGCAATCTTTTAATCAAGGTGGCTTTATGGGGCAAATGATACCCGTAGAAGGTGCTGTTGTTGCGATTGTTGGTACATCCGATATTCAGCTTGCCATGGCTCAAATGGACTTCTTTAAATCGGTTAGCTTTAGTTAAAAGCCAAAAATCGCCAGGGGTGGGTATTAAGCTAAATAGATATCACCATTTTCCTTTAAGTTAATGGAAACAGAAACTAGCTTTTCGTTAATACAAGGTCCTTCTGTACAAGTGCCATCTTCTATGGTAAAAAATGCCTCATGTACTGAGCATTTCATTGTTTTGTCGAAAGGGTTTACATCAATTTTATAGGCTTCATTAAGAGGAACATCTTGATGTGGACAGTTATTTTGATAAGCTTTTACGGTATTATTATGTTTAATGAGTATGACAGAATTATCTAAATCAGCACAAGGAACAATTAATGTTTTAGAAGTTGATAGTTGTTCTATATTTGCAATAGGTTTTTTGTCTTTTATTTCTGTCAATAAGTTGTCTAATCCTCTTTGCTGACATTTTCGTCCGGCAAGTTGGCTGGCAAATTGAACCGCACTTTTTAAGTCTTTTTTTTCTGAAATAGCATGTATTAATGCCGCATTAAAAGTATCTCCGGCTCCTAACGTATCTAATATTTGAGGAATGGGGTGAATGGGTTGGTGTTGTATATTGCTTTGGGGTGCCGAGAACCAAGCACCTTGTTTTCCCCAGGTACATAGAAGATTGGCATTGGGTGCTAGCTTCTTCATTTCAGTTAATAGTCTCTCCCCATCTTTGAATCCTCTTTGTTTTGCAAAGTGATGAGAAAATATAATTAAATTTGCTAAAGGAATAGCAGAATCAATTCCTTGTCTATCTTTTTCAACCTCTAAAGAGATAGGCTGGTGTGTTAAGAATGTTTTGGCAATATTAATCATGCCGATTAAATTCTCAATGTTTCGACCTTCAAAGTGTAGCCAGTCGTAGTTTTCAACTTCAATTTTGGCAAAAAAATCAAAGTCAACTTCTGGTAAGTTCCTAAAGTGTGTAATAGTCCTTGAGCCGGTCTCATTGTTTAGTGTGATATAGGAAGTAGGTGTTTGTCCTTGAATATATCTTTGAAGGTGTTGTGTGCCTATACCATGATCTTTTAAGCCGCTTAGTATTTGCTTGGAAGCATGGTCTCCAGCTATGGTGGAGACTAAGTCTGTTGAGTGTCCAAGTTGCTTTAAAACATAAAGCGTGTTGCTTATATTTCCACCCACTTGGAAATCACGGCGGGTAGCTCTTATTTCCTCATCCTCTTTTGGGAAGTGAGAGGTGGAAAGGACGATGTCTAGTAGCGTGTTACCAATACCTAAAATTTTTAGCATTTTATTTCTCTAATATACTTGAATTGTGACAGATTTTAGCATACAGATTTTGTTATTGTTGTGTTTAGCTAACTTTGCTGGTGCGGTGAATAAAGTTAATAAATAACTTGACAGCTTATTTCTGTAATTAAAATTTTTACCTTACTTGACTTGTTAGTGTTTTATGTAACTGATTGAAAT
>WFMZ01000008.1 GCA_015484555.1 Hydrogenovibrio sp.
CGTAATATGTTCTATTTTGAAAGTCTGTATGCGCTTCAAGAAATTGTGACCTTAGCAGGTTATGAAGTACATATTGCTAGCTTAAACCCTGATGTGACCGAAGAAACTACCTTCACATTACCTTCTGGTAATGAAATTGTCTTAAATCCAATTGTTCGTAAAGATAACCGTGTCGGGATTAAAGACTTCTTCCCTTGTGCCGTACTTTTAAACAATGACCTATCTGGTGGACGCCCTGAAATTTTAGAAAACATTGACCAAACTTTGTTGCCACCCATGGAGCTAGGCTGGGGCGATAGATACAAAACACATCACTTTACACATTACCAAAAAGTAGCCGAGCAGTTTTCTGAAATTTTGGATATGGATCCTTGGTTAATCAGCCCGCTTTCACGTCAATGTGGCCCTATTAATTACAAGGAACGTATTGGCCTAGAAGGCTTATCTGAAACTGTCCAAGAAGTATTAGATACCACAAAAACCTACTACGAAACCCATAATATTCCATGCAAGCCTTTTGTGATTGTTAAGTCAGACAGCGGTACTTACGGCATGGCGATTGTGTCGGTCGATGCGGCTGAAGACGTGTTGAACATGAACCGTAAGCAACGCAACAAAATGTCTTCTTCAAAAGAAGGCTTGGTTGCCGAGCAAATGATTGTTCAAGAAGGTGTTTATACCCATGAAACGTGGGAAGGTGCGGTAGCAGAACCGGTTGTTTATATGATTCACAACCAAGTAGTCGGCGGTTTCTACCGAGTGCATACAGGCAAAACAGCAACCGATAACTTAAATTCGCCCGGTATGCATTTTGAACCCCTTTCATTTGAAACATCGCCCGCCAACCCAGACAAATGCCAAGAATGTGATTCTGCGCCTAACCGATTCTATGCCTTTGGTGTCGTAGCTCGTTTGGCCTTATTAGCCGCTGCACGTGAAATTCACGATGCCAAGCTTATTCAAACCACTGGCGACCAAGTTTAGGAACGAATAATGACTAACCTGTCTAGCAACCCACTCACCATTGGTATGGTGATGGACCCGATTGAAAACATCAAACCTTATAAAGATACTTCTTTCGCTATTATGCTAGAAGCACAGCGCCGTGGGCATAAAGTGGTTTACCTTCAACCTGAAGATATTTACCTACAAAATGGCCGCCCGTTTGCAGAAGTAACCGAGCTAAAGTTGTGGGACAGAGCCTACGAAGATACCACGTCACAATTCTATGGTTTTGGTGAAACCACGCTCACTGCATTGGGCGAGCTAGACATGATTTTTATTCGCCAAGACCCTCCGTTTAATAGTGACTATTTATACAGCACGCACTTTTTAGAACAGGCAGAAGCTGAAGGTGCGCTGGTCGTTAACAAACCTCAAAGTTTACGCGATGCCAATGAAAAATTATTTGCGAGCTGGTTTCCACAATGTATTCCCACGACCTTAGTGAGTGCCAATCACGATATTATTAAACGATTTATTGATGATGAAAAAGATGTCATTGTGAAGCCACTAGATGCGATGGGTGGTGCCTCTATTTTTAGAATAAAACAAGGCGACACCAATACCAACGTTATTTTAGAAACTATGACTGACCATGGTAAACACCACATTATGGCACAGGCGTTTTTACCCGAAATAGCACAGGGCGACAAACGTATTTTGCTAATAAATGGTGAGCCGGTTCCTTATGCTTTAGCACGCATTCCAGCTGAAGGCGAAAACCGCGGTAACATTGCGGCAGGTGGTTCAGGTGTGGGAATGGAACTAACCGAACGTGATTACTGGTTATGTGAACAGATTAAACCGACTTTAAAAGCCAAAGGTTTACATTTTGTGGGGCTAGATGTCATTGGCGATTATATTACCGAAATTAATGTCACCAGCCCAACATGCATGAGAGAACTGGATAGCCAATATCACCTAAATATTGCAGGCACTCTGTTTGACCATCTTGAAACCTGCTTAACCGCTAAGTAAGTTTAGGCACTTTCGCCATGCCAGCTTGGTTTTTAAAAGGGGTTTTTATACTGTTAAGCCTAGGGGTGTTTTTATGGCAAACCACGTCACCCTCTTCAACAGAACAAACAAAAGCCCACTTTAGCCCACAGGTTATTCAACAAACCTTGTATGTTTTTGGCACGGTGGTGAATATCAACATTCACTTTCCAGCCACGACTTCTGCCAAGCAACAAGCGACTAACCAACAGCAAGCTACTCAAGCGATTCAGCAAATAGATACCACCTTTCAGGCCTTTCATCGCCAGTGGCATGCTTGGGAACCTTTAGGCAAGCTTTTCCAAATTAACCAAGCCATTGCACACCAGCAACCTATTCAAGTAGACAATGAAACCAAAGCCTTTATTCAATATGCGCAGAAAATGTGCCGTCAATCTAATGGTTTTTTTGACCCAGGTATTGGTAAGCTCATTGCACTCTGGTCATTTCATTCTGAAGACTGGCATGGCCCACCGCCTACACAAAAAATATTAAACAACTGGCTTCGGCACCCCGCTAGTATTTTAGACATTCACTTTCAAGGCAACCAACTCAGCTCAAGCAACCCGCAAGTACAGCTCGACTTTGGCGGCTCCGCTAAAGGCTTGGCGCTAGATAAAGCAATCCAGATTCTAAAAGACCATCACATTCAACATGCCGTGGTCAATATTGGCGGAGACATGCGAGTGCTAGGCAACAAGCCTGCCGATAATAACCAGCAAAGCATCGCTTGGCGTATTGGCATTCAATCTCCCAAGCACGCTGACGAGGTGATTGCCATTGCTCAGTTACCACATGATATGAGCATTGTTACCTCTGGTACCTATCAACGTTTTTTTACTTGGCAAGGTAAACAATATTCTCATTTAATAAACCCCAAAACTGCCCGACCAGCCAATACCTTTTCGTCTGTCACGGTCTTAAATAGCAATGCAACACTTGCCGATTCTGCTGCTACCGCCTTATTAATTGCGGGTCCAACACACTGGAAAGCTGTTGCAAAACAGTTAGGCATTACGGACTTTATGCTCATCGAGCAATCTGGAAAAATTACCTTACAAAGCCAATTTATTACCTTAATACACCCTTAAAATTTGAATTTAAATTCAACTGGAATAAAGCATGGCCCTTTCATAGGGTTAATTAAAATTCTGTTACAATATCGGCATGACAGAACCCAAGACTCAAACCAACCCTAAATCTACTTTTTTTAAACAGCAAATATTGATTGCCATGCCGACTTTAAATGACAGCCGGTTTGAAAAAACGGTCATTTATATTGCCAATGATGATTCCACCGGCACAGTAGGCTTAGTGCTGAACCAACCCCATAAATTAAATATGGAGCAACTGCTTTCTCATTTTGATTTGAATAAGGATATGGATCCAACCGTTGCCAACCAATCGGTTTTAATGGGCGGCCCGCAAGAGGTAGAACATGGTTTTATTTTGCATCAAGGCGCGGCGGTATGGGAAAAGTCTAGCCAACTCGATCATGGGCTTTCTATGACCGTTTCAGAAGATATTTTAAAAGCGCTTGCCAAGGGTGAAGGACCTAAAAAGTTCATTGCTACCTTAGGTTATGCCGGTTGGGAAGTTGGGCAACTTTCTAGAGAAATTCAGCGTAATAGCTGGATTACCATCCCTCACAATGAAGCCCTTTTATTTGATGTCGGCATTGAAGACATGTGGACAGTCGCTTTAAACACCCTGGGCATTGCAGCTGAATCACTGAGCACAGAGGCTGGCTATGACTGTTAAAAAAACGAATATCCCTGTTGGTGTAGTGATTGGCTTTGACTTCGGCTTGAAGCGTATCGGTGTCGCCATTGGCCAAACCATTACCCAAACCGCCACCCCAGAAACCATTGTAAACAGTAAAGATGGTAAGCCTGACTGGGCGCACATTACAAAACTGTTTGAAGCCTGGCAACCTGTTGCCATCGTGGTGGGCTTACCCATGCGTTTAAACGGCGATGAACAAGCCATGACCCAACCAGCCCGCAAATTTGGGCAACGACTTAGTGGTCGTTATAGCCGCCCTATTTTTTACATAGAAGAACAGCTAAGTTCCATTGAAGCTGAAAATAGAGCGGCACAAAGTAAAGATAAATCTAAACATTTAGATGACCAGGCTGCCCAAATTATTTTAGAAAACTGGCTCGAAACCGAATATCCAAAATTACTTGAAACATCTTAAAAAATGACTTTAAACACTTTAATCTCGTATCCAGTTTAAAATCTATTAAAATATCGAGCATAAGCAATACTCTCTTTCTTTAAAGGACTGAACAATGAGACTCTCTAAGCCAAATATCCAACTTAACTCACAAGGTAAGTTGCGTCATTTCCTGACCTTAGAAGGCTTAAAGGCGCATCATCTAACGGAAATACTTGATGTTGCAGATAGTTTTATTGACCCTGAAACGGGTGATATTCGCAAACAAGATACCTTGCATGGCAAGGCTATCATGAACCTTTTCTTTGAGGCCAGCACACGAACCCTTACTACTTTTGAAATTGCTGAAAAACGTTTGTCAGCTGATGTCGTCAACCTAAACATTGCCACGTCTTCGACCAAAAAAGGCGAAACACTACTAGATACCCTTTGGAACCTAG
Organism: Hydrogenovibrio sp.; assembly: GCA_015484555.1. Lineage (GTDB taxonomy): Bacteria > Pseudomonadota > Gammaproteobacteria > Thiomicrospirales > Thiomicrospiraceae > Hydrogenovibrio. Next base: position 4,618 of record WFMZ01000008.1, read on the forward strand.
AAGCGATGATGGCAGATATGTTCGTGGTTCGTCATAACGAGAGTGGCGCGGCACACTTTATTGCCAACCACGTTGCACCCCATGTACACGTCGTAAATGCGGGTGATGGCCAACACGCCCATCCAACCCAAGCCATGCTAGATATGCTGACCATTCGCAAACATAAGAATGATATTTTTGACTTAAAAGTTGCCATTATTGGTGACATCCAACATTCACGCGTGGTACGTTCACAAATTCAAGCACTCAGTATTTTAGAGGCTCGCGAAATTCGCATTATAGGCCCCGCTACTTTAATGCCTTCTCACCCAGAAGCCTTGGGCGTTCATGTTTACAATGACATAAAAGAAGGTTTAGATAATGTGGATGTCATTATCAATGTTCGCTTACAAAATGAACGAATGAAAAGTGCTTTATTACCGAGCGAAAAAGAATTCTTTAACTTATATGGCTTAACCAATGAACGTCTAGCTTATGCCAAACCTGATGCGATTGTGATGCACCCAGGCCCTGTTAACCGAGGTGTAGAAATAGATTCCGAAGTGGCCGATGGCCCACAATCTGTTATTTTAGAACAGGTAACCTACGGCATTGCGGTGCGCATGGCGGTGATACAAATATTGTTTAACAATGCCAAAGCCTTGGCCGCAGGAGAATCAAAATGAAACTAGTCATCAAAAATATTCGTCTCATTGACCCTGCGCAAAACTTAGATGAAGTAACCCACCTTTATATCTCTCGTGGCAAAATAGCCGGTATGGGTGAAGAAGCGCCCGAAGATTTTGTAGCAAACCAAACCATTGATGGTTCAGGAAAATGGTGCCTACCAGGCTTAGTTGATTTACAAGCACGACTAGCGGAACCTGGCAGTCAATACGAAGGTAGCATTGCTTCTGAAACTAAAGCGGCGGTTGCCGGTGGCGTGACTACCATTTGTTGCCCGCCCGATACCAACCCCATTAATGATAACCAAGCCGTCACAGAGCTTATTCAACGTCGTGCTAGACAAGCAGCCACTGCATTTATATTGCCTATTGGCGCCATCACCCAAAAGCTAGAAGGCAAGCTATTAGCAAACATGGCTTCCTTGAAAAATGCTGGCTGTATCGCCCTTAGCCAAGCTAACCAACCTATTCAAAACCCATTAGCGCTTAAAAATGCAATGACCTATGCGGCCTGTAATAATATTTTACTTATGCTACGTTGCGAAGATACCTTATTAAAAAATAAAGGTGTCGCACATTGTGGCGCAGTCAGCTCTCGCCTAGGGCTTCCCGAAATCAGCGTGTCAACTGAAACAGCGGCACTTGCTCGAGACTTAATCTTAGTAGAAGAAACCGGCGTTAAAGCACACTTTTCTTTACTCTCTACCGCTAAGTCGGTCGAGATGATTCAAGCGGCCAAGAAAAAAGGCCTGCCAGTGACCTGTGACGTGGCAATTCATCAGCTACATTTAACGGAATACGATGTCATGGATTTTGACTCATTATTCCATGTTACCCCGCCATTGCGCAGCAAAGAAGATATGCAAGCATTACGCATGGGGTTAAAAATGGGGGTGATTGATGCCGTTGTCAGTGACCATACGCCATTGGATAGAGATAATAAATTACTGCCCTTTGGCGAAAGTGCACCTGGAATAAGTGGGCTAGAAACCTTACTACCTCTTAGCTTGAAGCTAGTGGAAGAAGGCGTGTTATCACTTAGTGAAATGCTGGCAAAATTAACCAGCTCACCTGCCAGTATTATTGGGATTCCTAATGGTTCTTTAAAAGTAGGGCAATCTGCTGACTTTAGTATTTACAACCCAGATGCACATTGGATTCTAAACCGCGAAGAGCTGGTCAGCCAAGGCGACAATTCACCTTTTAGTGGCTGGGAATTTAGTGGTCAAGTTGAAACAACTTACTTCCAAGGTCGTCCTGTTTACAAGAACGAACCTGTTTAACCTTATTTTCCATGACCCACTTTTCCACACAAGCTGCTCAGTGGCTTAGCCAAACAGAACAAGTTGGTGGTTGGTGGCTTATTCAGACTCAGCTAAACCAAACCGACCTGCTACCCGTTGGCACTGAAATTCGACACGATGATGGCAAAGCACTTTTGTTTTCACAAAATGGCAAGCAAGCCGGTTTCTTGGCGCAAAGCAATTTGGCTTTCGTTAATGATAAACCTAATTTAACCCTTCATACCCCTATTCAAGAAAATGACGATACCCACCCCTGGCGATTTTTGCCTTTGAAGCCAAACTTACTTACGCCTGGAAAGCCGATTGTACTGTTCGCCAGTGACTTGAATATGGCGAGTGCTTTTTATTTGATTAGCCAAACCAAAAGCCAACAATCTTTTATGGTGATTTTACATGCAAGCGATAGTTTTCCCTTTGTGGTCAAGCCTGCTCGTATTATGTTAGATAACTTCCCTCCCGAAGCGATGGGCGCTTGCCCTTTATTAGAAGATTGGCACCAGCTTAATCGTTTATGTTCAACACAAGGGCTACCAGGTTGCTTTGACGGTGATATAAAATCTTTAAAGCAAACATGGTTACCTGATAACGAACTTACTCTATGGGAGCTTAAATAGGCTTCTCTTAATCGTTTTCCGTCCACCTCTCGCACGACCTTCTTAAGCCATACTTTCAACAACACCACAAAGTCTTAACAACCACTATCCGCTAATAACAGAGGTTTAAAATACTGATTCCTAAATTTTAGACATAAAAAAACCTGCCGAAGCAGGTTTCTTGAGTTTCGAAACGTAATATTAACGTTTTGAGAACTGAGGACGACGACGCGCTTTGCGGAAACCGACCTTCTTACGCTCAACTTTACGAGCATCACGAGTCAATAGACCGCGCTGACGTAACTCTGAACGATTTTCTTCGCTAAATGCAAGTAATGCACGAGAGATCCCGTGACGTACTGCACCGGCTTGACCAGTCGTACCACCACCACAAACGGTGATTTTAGCGTCAAATTTCTCAACACTTTCGGTAGCTTCTAGTGGCTGGTTAATGACCATAAGGTCAGTGTCACGACAAAAATATTCATTAATATCGCGACCGTTTACTGTCATCTTGCCTGTACCTGCTGTTAAAAACACGCGAGCTACTGAGCTTTTACGACGACCTGTTCCGTAGAATTGTTCTGTTGCCATGGGTTGAGTCCTCTTAGATGTCTAAAACTTTAGGTTGTTGTGCAGTATGCGTATGTTCTGGTCCAGCAAATACTTTCAGCTTTCTCATCATAGCGCGCCCTAAAGGTCCACGAGGTAACATACCCTTAACCGCTAACTCGACTGGGCGAGTTGGCTTTTCAGTTACTAACTTTTCAAAAGTAGTAGACTTAAGGTTACCGATATACCCTGTAGAACGGTAGTAAGTTTTGTTCTTGCGTTTGTTACCGGTTACTTCGATCTTACCAGCGTTCACAACGATAATGTAATCACCACAATCAACGTGTGGAGTATACTCTACCTTGTGCTTACCACGTAAACGTGCCGCGATTTCTGCAGCGATACGCCCCAGTGTTTTGCCTTCTGCATCCACAACGTACCAATCACGTTTTACTTCAGCAGGTTTTGCAACAAATGTGTTCATAACTTTGTCCTAAATTTATCTGGTCGAGAATAATCTCGTTCTAATCCTAATGTAAGCTATAAACAGGTAAAGTTTATAACCACTCCTGATACTGTTTTAACGGGCAATAAGAGGGGTCGGATCACGGCTCGCATCAAATTTACTAGGCTAGATGGGCCCGGCTTTATTTTGTGTTTACCTGAAAAGGAGGGATTATATTCAATTCCAGCGTTTAAGCAAGACAAACCTGGTTTTTATTTGCAAAAACAGAGAGTTAATTTAACTTCACTCTAAAACGTGGCTACAAATCTAATGTCTTCACTTCAACTTCTAGAAACTGAATCAACTTAGCTTCTAAACTTTTAAAGGCTTTTATAACCGCCTTCCCTTTAGGGGTAACTTGGCTACCGCCACCCGATTTACCTCCATGAACCTTAAGAACCAAAGGTTCATCATAGACTTGATTCATTTCATCAATGAGTTTCCAAGCCTTTTTATAAGACATTTTCATTTCTTTGGCAGCCGCATTAATAGACCCAAACGTCTCTATTTTTTCAAGTAACGTAATTCGGCCAATACCAATGTAATGCTCATTACCTGCTAGCCAAAACCGGGCATGAATGGCACCAGTATAAGCTTCACCAGGAATTTTTTTAGAAGTTTCTTTCATAGCTTAAATCTTACCGTACAAAGTAAAAAAACCATAATTTCTTTCCTTTTTTTGAAAGACGAGGTAATTTGGCGTAAAATATTAGTTTATTCTTAAACTCTTGGACTTCTATCTATGAATCAACCAAACTCATATCGTTATGCAGAGGAAGATGCTGAGTCTATTGCAAACGATGTACTGGCTAAAATAAAAAAACTCTCGAAAACTATCCATATCCAACCTGATCCAATTCACTTTGCGCTAATTTATGAAACACTGTTAGCTTACGACCCAGATTTAGTAGATGATATTAATCAACTAATTGATTCTAATGCTTATAACGACAAGACCGCCCAAATACTGTTTACTGGTTTACTGTCTAAAATTATCCAACAACACTTACCCTCAGATGAATTTTCATCTATTTTAAGTGAGTTACAAGAAAGTATTGAAACTTGGTTAATCAGCTCTAAAACAAATGCGGCCTCTCTGTCTACGGAAATAGAGGTTCTAAAAGATAGTTCTAATTTAAATGATACCCTAGAACATTTAAAGGCTCGCTGTTTACCGACCCTATTAGATTCTCAAGATAAAACCGTACAACTACAACAAGATGTCGAAGATATTATTGTTGAGGTCAATAACTTAAAGAAAGAACTAGACGAAGCCACCACCCTTGCCAAAACAGACGAATTGACCAACCTGCCTAATAGGCGCGGATTTAACAACTACATTCAGCATTTAACAGAAACCGAGCAACTTGATGACCTTTCATTAGTGGTTTTCGATATAGATTTATTTAAGAATATTAATGACCAGCATGGGCATTTAGTGGGTGACAGTGCCTTGCGTTACCTAGCCAGAACCTTTCAGCGCGAAATTAAAGGTCAAGATTATATTGCCCGAACAGGCGGGGAAGAATTTACGTTAATTTTACCTAACACTGCTTTACATAACGCTTACCAGGTTGCCGACAATATTCGTCAGAAAGTTTATGCTTCTAAATTAAGCCTTAAAAACACTCAGCAGACTATTAAGCTTTCTATCTCAGCAGGGGTTTCCTATTTTAGACCTGGTGAAGAAATGAATGACCTTATTGACCGTGCAGATAAGGCGCTCTACTTGGCTAAAGCAAATGGACGCAATCGTATTCATACCGAACGCGACCTTTAGTCGCGCAACCTGTTCATGCACAAATCTATCAAGCTTACCCTTATTTCCGGCACTTTGGGTGCCGGCAAAACAACCTTAATTAAACAACTGCTTAAACAAAAACCTAAAGATGAACACTGGGTGTTACTCGTCAACGAATTTGGTGCCATTGGTATTGATGGCGCTATTTTAAACGAGCAAGCGGTTGCCGATATTGTTGAAATACCTGGTGGTTGCATCTGTTGTAGTTCACAAGCTGAGTTAACAGAAACCCTGCTTAATATCGCACAAAATAGTGCCGCCGACCGAGTCATTATTGAACCGACCGGTTTAGGCGAGCCTGATAAAATAATTGATATTTTTAACGATATTAATCTCGAAAAGTATTACCAAATCCAGTCTCTTATTTCAGTTTTTGATGCCAGCCATACTTCGCTAGAAGAGTTACACAGTTTAAAAATAATGCAAAGCCTCGTCACCATGGCGGACATTATTATCATCAACAAAACTGACTTAGCAAAGTCTTCTCAATTAGAAGCCTTAGAGCACTACTTTCACAAACTTTACCCACCCAAGCAAAACATTATTTTTACTCAAAATAGCTTAACGCCGAACTTAAACTTGAATGAACCACATTTCTCTCAGCATAAAACCGCTGAACTGTCGTTTAATTTTTTAAGTTCAGAAAATGGCTTTAAGCTTAATAAAACCATTGAAGCTCCTGAACCCATTCAATTTAAAGCCAAGTCACTACCGCATTTACTAAAGTGCAATATCCAACAAGACTTGCATAAACTGGCCATTGGCTGGGTGTTCGATGAACAAGCAGAATTTAATTGGCAACCTATTCAAGCATTGCTGAATCAGTTTAAAAACCAAAAACAGGTATTACGCGCAAAAGCAATCTTAAAGGTAGGGGAAAATGCTCGTATGTTGTTCCAGTATGTCAACCAACAAACTAGCCGAGATATTATTGCCTATAGAAAAGACAGCCGATTCGAAGTGATTTTTGAATCGGCATCAAGCGAAGATCTAAACGCCTTAGAAAAGGCGCTAGAACAAGCTTTAAAAGCCTAACATACTTACTAGTGGTCGTAAGCTTTCTGAGAAAAGTATAACGCTAAGGCTATCAACATAATCGCGAGTGAGTAATACAACAATTCTAACGGGCCGGTTGGTTTTAAAAAGACCGCTTGTTCAAAGAACATCACGATTAAAATCATTAAAATAACTTTAGCCAACTTATCTTTTAAGTCATCTAATGAGTTAATCATTAAAATCTTACTCGAAGTAGCATTGTTAGCCGCTGCATCAATTTTAGAGATAAACAACTCATACAAGCCTAATGCAAAAATTAGCATGATAATGCCCAGTAAAAAACCATCTACCGAACCAACAACATGCGCCACCGTCGCCGACTTTAATTCCGCACGTTCTACATCAGCTAATTCATGATAATGCGATAAATGAGACAAGGTAAAATAAACATCCACCGCTGTCACATAAAATAAACCTACTGCCATAATCAAACTAGCAATCACCGCAATAATGACAATAAAACGACTATTCCACAACATGCCTTCAAAATATTTCTCCGGCAAGCCTTGTTGTTTAGGGTTTAGATTAGGTGAACTCATTTTTATTCCTTTCATGAAAATCAGACTAGTAAATTATAATTCTTCGATGGTTAAATTATGGTTAGTGTAAATACACAAATCTGCGGCAATATTTAAAGAACGCTCTACCACTTCTTTCGCAGATAACGCAGTATTATCCATTAAAGCGTGGGCGGCTGCATGTGCATAGCTACCGCCAGAACCAATGGCAATAAAGTCATGCGCAGGTTCAATAACATCACCCGTACCTGATATTAACAGCATATTTTCTTTATCTGCGACCAACATCATCGCTTCTAGCTTGCGCAAGGCTCTGTCTGTACGCCAGTCTTTCGCCATTTCAACAGCGGCTCTCATTAACTGGCCATTATGGGCTTGTAACTTACCTTCAAAACGTTCAAATAACGTAAAAGCATCGGCGGTTGCACCGGCAAACCCTGAAATAATTTTACCGTTATACAGGCGACGAACCTTGCGAGCATTGCCTTTCATTACAATATGACCCAGGGTAACTTGACCGTCACCACCAATGACCATTTGGCCATTTCTTTTGGCACACAAAATTGTTGTGCCATGGAAAGTTTCTTCACTCATAATAGTCCTTAACCCTCTTTCTTATGTTTCTTTGCCCGTGGGTGTGTTTGATCATAAACATTAGCAAGATGTTGTAAATCTAATTTTGTATAAATTTGAGTCGTTGCCAAATCGGCATGCCCCAAAAGCTCTTGTACAGCTCGTAAATCGCCGCTAGATTCTAACACATGCGATGCACAGGCATGACGTAATCTATGAGGTGACATTTTAGTGGGCAGGCCTGCTTGCAAGGTACGTTTATCTAAATTTTTTTGAATGCTTCGCACCCCCAAACGCTTGCCAAGTCGACTCACAAAAACAGCGGTTTCATTATATTTTACATATCCATCTCGAATTTCCAACCAATTCTGAAGTGCTTGCAAAGCTTGGGCTCCTAAAGGAGATTGACGCTCTTTCTCCCCCTTTCCTATTACCCTTAACCAGCCTTCTTGCAAGTTATCTAAACCTGGGGTTACATCCAAACCAACCAATTCAGACACTCGTAACCCCGCTGAATACAAACATTCATAAATCGCTTGATCACGTATATCTTGCCAAGTTTCTAATGGCTGTTCAAGCAGCTGAACCGTCAAGTCCACATCTAAACTTTTTGGCAAAGGCTTCGGTTGTTTAGGCGACTTTATCCCTTTAGCAGGGTTTGCCTTTGCCCCACCATTTTCAATTAAAAACTGATAAAAAGAACGCAATGCTGATAACTGCCGCGCAATGCTACTGGCCGCAATCCCCTTCTGCATTCTATAAGCCACAAAACTCTGTATTGCATCAACAGGCACGTCAGCCCAGCCCAAAAAGGTTTCTAAAAAATGGTTCTTATTTTGTGCCGAATATTCAATTTCGTCAGCCAAAAACTCACCACGATAAAATACCAAAAATAGTACCAAATCTCGACGATAATTGTCTTGCGTATGAATCGATTTATTCAATCGAGTTAACTGCTTAAAAAAAGCATCTATTGGATTTTTCATAGTTCCTTTAAGAATATTAGTAAAAAGCCGACACGTTTAAGATATTTAAATACGACAGAGTTATAAAGGATTTTGATACAATTCTATTATTACGACATTATACAGATAACTTTACAGCTAAGGTAGCATGCCATTATGAACGCCCAAAACAACTCTATACAACCACAACTTGATGATGAAATTGATTTACTAGAACTTTGGAATAACCTAATGGAAGATAAGCTTCAAATTTTAGCTTATACATTAGGTGTGGTCGCTATTGCTGCTATTTATGTCTTTTCAGTGACGCCCACTTATCAATCAACAGCTTATTTATTGCCCCCTGAATTAAGTAGTATTCAAGAAATGAATAAACTTAATATTATCCTCCACGACAATAACAATAACAATAACAATAACAATAACAATAACAATAACAATAACAATAACAATAACAATAACAATAACAATTATTCTACTCAAAAAGTCTTTCAACAGGTTGTCTCTAAATTAACCTCTCGCCAACTACAGCTAAATTTTTTTAAAGAAAATAATTTAATTTCGCTCTACACGAAAAACTATGCCGACCTAACCGGTGAAGCTAAGATAAAAGCTTTCAACAATGCATTCGGTAATTTTGTTAAAGACATTCAGGTATCGACCCCTAAAAAGAAAGCGACCAGCCAGCAAACCAGTATAGCACTAAACCTGAAAACGACTCCTGAACAGGTGCAGGAATTAGAAGGGATTTATCTAAATATGGCCTTAACTCAAGCATTAACAGAAATAAAAGAAGACATTAACAGCAAAAAAGAAAATACTATCGAACAACTACAACTGTCTATTCAATCTGCTCGAAATATTGCTAAAAACCAACGGTTAGATCGTGTTGCTAAACTTTCTGAAGCTATTCAAATAGCTAAAACGATTGGTTTTAAAAAACCTAATAAAGATGCCCAGCTAAAAAACCAAGAAACTATCCTTTATTTATTAGGATATCAGGCGCTAGAGGCGGAAAAAATTATCCTGATGACTAGAGAGTCGGATGATCCTTTTATTGAAAAGTTAAGGGGATTGGAAGAACAATTAGATTTACTAGAAAACTTTACTCTAAATACAGATAAGTTATCTGTTGCTCAAGTTGACCAAGCACCCAGCTTTGGTAAAAAAATCAAGCCTAAAAAGTCACTTATTTTAGTGGTTTCAGCCATAACAGGACTTATGCTAGGTATATTTATCTCACTTATTCGCAGAGCCATTAAGAAAAGTAAGCCAGCTTAAATAAATAGTACTTTCCAGCGCAACCCTCCATAAAGGGAGCGCTTTAACTTGCTACACAAACAACCTATTCAGTCGCTTGCTAATCATGTCGCCCATTTTTTCTAAAAAGTAAGTGCCTAAATCTGCTGAAAAACGTTCGTTGGTTGCGCCTAGTGCCAGCACACCCCACATTTTGTCTGTTCCCAGCGGAATTAAGCAAACGGATGCCATTAGTTGATCGGTTTGAAATAACCCTTTTTGCCAGTCATTTTCTAGTAATCCACACATAGGCTTCCCAACATTTAAAGTTGTTCTTAAGGTTGTTGCCCAACCTTGAGACAAGCCTAACTGCTGAATACCGCTTACAGATTGATTTGGCACATCCCATGATACCAATGAAACCTGTTCTATTTCAAACGTATCATTCATGACGTTCATCACCACATCAATGGCGTCCTGTGAAGTGTCTGCAGCTAGCAAGGCATTTGCTAGTTGATAGACCTTGTGTAACAACACACCATTACTACCAGCGGCATCTTTTAACGCATCCACCTCTATTTTCAAAGTATCTCGCTGATTTCGTAGCTGGTAAACCTGTCGTTCTAGCAACGAGATTTCTTTACCCGTTTTAGGATGAGGCACACTCAACTCGCCTAACAGGTTGGGAAATACATGAAAAAATTCACGGTTTTTATTTAAGTAAGTCGCGACATCTTCTGCATGAATTTTATCGGCTAAAAGGTTACAACTAGACATCAATACGTCCCTCAAAAACGGTGGTGGCAAGCCCAGTCATCCAAAGCACATCGTTTGCTTTCCCTGTCCACTCAATCAACAAATCACCACCAGGCAAAGATACCTTTACCTGGTCCGCGACTTCCCCTACTTTTTTGAAAGAAGCCATCGCGGCACAAGCACCTGTGCCACAGGCTAAGGTTTCTGCTGCCCCTCTTTCATAAACCCTTAATTTAATATGATTTGCATTTACTTTTTCAGCAAACCCCACATTTACCCTTTCTGGAAAATCAGCATGGGATTCGACTAAGGCACCTATTTTATTAACAGGCGCTTGTGCAACATTGTCTACTCGTAAAACAGCGTGGGGGTTGCCCATAGATACCGCGCCCATTACAAAGGTTTGACCTGATACGCTGAAATCATAAAGTGATTGCTGACCATCTGTTGTAAAAGGCAAGCTGGCGGGTTCAAAATTAGGCACGCCCATATTCACTTTTACTTGACCATCATCCATCAAATACAGCGTAATTAACCCTGAAGCGGTTTCTACTTCAATTTCTGTTTTATTTGTCAAACCTTTGTCTGAGACAAAGCGGGCAAAACAACGCGCTCCGTTGCCACATTGCTGAACCTCTGAACCATCCGCATTAAAAATACGGTAAGTAAAGTCAACTTTGTCTGAAGGTTCAACAACCAGCAACTGGTCAAAGCCAATGCCAAAATGCCTATCAGCCCATTTTTTAATATTGTCTGGCGTTAAAGGAACGGTCTGGTGAATCGCATCTATCACCATAAAGTCGTTGCCCAAACCTTCCATTTTGGTAAATTTTAATTGTTCTTTCATTGTCTTTTTTCTTAGCTAGGAATAATTTAAGGATAATTGTTTTATAATAATGCAATTCTAAAACTTACACACAGGAATCTTCAGAGATATGATGACCCCAAAAGAAATTGTACATGAACTCAACACCCATATTATTGGTCAAGAAGAGGCCAAAAAATCGGTTGCCATTGCCCTGAGAAATAGATGGCGTCGTGCACAGTTGCCAGAAGAGCTGCGCCAAGAAGTGACTCCTAAAAATATTTTAATGATTGGGCCAACCGGTGTCGGAAAAACTGAAATAGCACGCCGTTTAGCCAAATTAGCCAAGGCTCCTTTTATTAAGGTAGAAGCCACTAAGTACACCGAAATTGGTTATGTCGGTCGGGAAGTCGATTCCATTATTAAAGACTTAGTAGAAAGTGCGGTCAAAATGCAACGTGAACAAGCGGTTAAGCAAAATAAACGTAAAGCCGAAGACCTAGCCGAAGACCGAATTTTAGACGCCCTGTTGCCACCTGCACAAGGCCATGAAACAGAAAGCCACAACAACATGTCTGACACCCGTCAGAAGTTTCGTAAAAAACTACGTGAAGGCAGTTTAGATGACAAAGAAATTGAAATTGACTTAAACCAAGCCCCTGCTCAGGTCGAAATCATGGGCATGCCGGGTATGGAAGATATGACCAACCAGCTACAAGGCATGTTTGAAGGCTTAAATAAGAACAAAACGCAAAAACGAAAACTAACGATTAAAGAAGCCTTCAAACTACTAATTGAAGAAGAAGCCAATAAACTCATTAACCAAGAAGATCTAAAGACGCAAGCTGTCGATAATGTAGAACAGCAAGGCATCGTATTTATTGATGAAATAGATAAAGTGGCTAAAGGCCAAAATAGTAGTGATGGCAGTGTCTCACGAGAAGGCGTTCAACGTGACCTATTGCCCTTAATTGAAGGCTCTACCATTTCAACCAAATATGGCATGGTCAAAACCGACCATATTTTATTTATTGCCTCTGGTGCGTTTCACCTTGCCAAGCCTTCTGACCTTATTCCTGAATTACAAGGGCGCTTGCCTATTCGAGTAGAGCTACACTCTTTAAAAGTAGAGGACTTTAAACGTATCTTAACCGAGCCGAAAGCAGCCCTAACCAAACAAGCCAGCGCACTATTGGCTACCGAAGGGGTTACCGTTTCCTTTGATGATTCGGGCATCCAACGCCTAGCTGAAATTGCCTTTGAGGTGAATGAGTCTACCGAAAATATTGGTGCCAGACGTTTACATACCGTACTAGAACATTTGCTAGAGGAAGTGTCCTTTGATGCCCCTGATAAAAGTGGTGAACAGATTACTATCGATGCTGCTTTTGTAGATGATCGCTTAGGCGAATTGGTGCAAGACCAAGATTTATCACAATATATTTTATAATGCCTTGTTAACAGAAGCTGACTCTATGCACCAAGCAACCGATATTAAACTCAAACAAAAGTCTCGCCTACTGGTCGTTAGTTTCGACACAGGTGAAACCTTTGAATACTCTTTTGAATATCTGCGCGTGCATTCGCCTTCTGCCGAAGTCACTGGCCATTCTCCAGACCAGGCGGTGCTTCAACTCAACAAACAAAATGTTAACATTGAAGGCATTGCGCCCGTTGGCAACTATGCCATACAAATTCATTTTGATGACGGACATCACTCAGGTATTTATAGCTGGGAAACCTTATACGACTTAGGCATAAATGCCGAGCAAAACTGGCAAACTTATTTAGCCAATGTGGCCCAACAAACCCGCCATCTAAACACAGGTAAATAACATGAATCAAACCCACAAAACCACCATCGACTTTGGTTTCACCGAAGTGCCTATTGAAGAAAAAGTGGCCAAAGTCAAAGGCGTATTTGATTCTGTTGCCAGCAACTACGACATTATGAACGATGTTATGTCGATGGGTATTCACCGCCTTTGGAAACGTCATACTATTGAGTTAAGTGGTATTCGCCCAGGTCATGTCGTGTTAGATTTAGCGGGCGGTACAGGCGACTTAACCAAAGCCTTCTCAAAACGTGTTGGCAAAACAGGCAAGGTGGTTTTAGCAGACATTAATGAAAGCATGGTCAGGGTTGGGCGAGATCGCTTAACTGATGAAGGTATTATCAACAACGTCAATTACACTATTTCGAACGCCGAAGCCCTTAACTTTGCTGACAATACATTCGACCTTGTCACCATGGCATTTGGCCTTCGCAATGTCACGAATAAAGATAAGGCACTAGAAGAAATTTACCGTGTTCTGAAACCTGGAGGGCAATTAATGGTACTAGAATTCTCCAAAGTGACCCAACCACTCATGGCAAAAGCCTATGACTTTTATTCTTTTAATATCCTCCCTAAAATGGGCAAGCTAATTGCCAACGATGAAGAGAGCTACCAATATTTAGCCGAATCTATTCGTATGCACCCAGACCAAGATACCTTAAAAGGAATGATGCTCACCGCTGGGTTCGATAAAGCTGAATACATTAATATGAACAACGGCATTGTTGCCTTGCACCGTGGCTGGAAGGTTTAAAATGAAACCTTTATTCCATTTGAAAGGCAAAAATCGCCAGGGGTGGGTACCGTTATGTCTGCACTAGAAACAACCAAAAATGAAACCATTAGCTTAATCCAAACCACTTTGTCCAAAACATTTGAAACCTTACTTAACCAAGCCTTAAAACTAGATGATGACCAAGGAAACGGGTTTAATGTATTAGATGAAAAAGTCGTTCAAGTCACTTTTACCGACTTAAAACAAACCTTTTTCCTAATTTACCAAGCGCCAGAACAAGCTCAGAATACAGGTGAATTTGTAGTACAAAGTCACTTAATGGGACAAGCCGATAGCCATTTAAAAACCAATATTATCGACTGGATACAACACAACACCCAAGCTGAACCAGAAGATAGCGTAGGGCAAACTTTTTTACAAGCCGCCCATGCTATTGAAATAGACTGGGAAGAAGGCTTGTCTAAAATGACCGGTGATATGGTCGCTTTCAAGGTAGGGAGTTGGGTTCGTACAGGGCAACAGAAGGCGCAATCTACCAAACAAAAAGTAGGCGATACACTAGAAGAGTACCTGCATTTTGAAGCCAATTTATTGCCAACTCAATCACAAGTAAACCGTTTTAGCAAACAAGTGCAACAAACCGCTCAAACGGTAGAAGCACTTGAAGCCCGCATACAGGCTCTTTTACAACCAGACAACAGCGTAAAATAAAGACAAATTCATGAAATTTTTAAACCACTTCTTCTCTCAAATTGTGCGAGCCATCAAAATTAACCGCACCATCAATTATTATCAAATTGATAAAATGATCCTAGCCGACACCCCTTTCGCTTGGCTGCTTGTCATTAATCTGCTATTGCCCTGGAACTGGCGTTCTAAAGCCAAGCAAGCACGCGGTGTGCGTATTCGGCTCGCCCTAGAAGAGTTAGGCCCTATTTTCATCAAACTAGGCCAAGCATTATCGACACGAACCGACCTATTCCCAGAAGATATCGGTATTGAACTGCGCAAGCTACAAGATGACTGCCCGCCTTTTGATAAACAACATTCTATTCAAATTATCGAACAAAGCCTAGGCAAAACTATTGCCGAAGCCTATGCCAGTTTTGACCCAGTACCGATGGCATCTGCTTCTATTGCCCAAGTACATACCGCTACCTTGTACGATGGTACAGACGTCATCGTCAAAGTAGTTCGCCCAGACATTAAGCCCGTTATTGAAAAAGATGTCGCTATCATGAAAACGCTAGCCAGCTTACTAGAAAAAGCCGTTAAAGAAGCCAGCCGCCTACACCCTTCTGAAGTGGTTGCAGAGTTTGAAAAAACTATTTTAGATGAGCTAGACATGATGCGAGAAGCCGCCAATGCAGGCCAGCTTCGTCGAAACTTTAAAGAATCAGACTTACTTTATGTCCCCGAAATTTACTGGTCTTATACCAATGATAATGTGATGACTATGGAGCGAATTGTTGGCCTAAGAATTTCAGAGATTGATGCCATCAAAGCACAAGGCACAGACCTAACCAAGCTATCTGCCATGGGCGTCACCATCTTTTTTACCCAAGTATTCAAACACAACTTTTTTCATGCCGACATGCACCCAGGTAATATTTTTGTCCTGCCTGATGGGCGTTATGCCGCCATTGATTTCGGCATCATGGGCACCCTAACGCCAGATGACCAACGCTACCTAGCTGAAAATTTCTTAGCCTTTTTTAATCGTGACTATCTACGTATTGCCGAGTTACACATTGAATCTGGTTGGGTACCTAAAGATACCCGCATCAACGAACTAGAGTCTGCCATGCGCACTGTCTGCGAACCCATTTGGGATAGACCCCTTAAAGAAATTTCTTTCGGCCTATTCCTACTACGCTTATTCCAAACTGCCCGTCGTTTTGGCATGGAGATTCAACCTCAACTCGTATTACTGCAAAAGACACTATTAAATATCGAAGGATTGGGACGTCAATTAGATGATGAACTCGATCTTTGGGATACTGCCAAGCCATTTTTAGAAAACTGGATGAAAGAACGTGTTGGCCTAAAAAGCTTACAAAAGAACCTAAAACGTAACCTACCTTATTGGATAGAACAAGCCCCTGAATTGCCTGGACTATTACATCAGTCTTTAAACAAGCTAGCGCATGCTGACTTTAACCAAACCGCCATCCAACTGGCTAGGTTAGAACAGCAGTTAAGCCAACAAAATAAAAAACAAAAAAATAGAGAAGTTGCCCTACTGGCTTTATTGATTGCCGCAATTCCTAGCCTAAGCCAAGTCAATTATGGTGAGTTTGAAGTCTCCATTCAAATAGTCAGCGCCCTAGTTGCAGGCTACTTCTTTATTCGAAAATAGACCTGTTATCGAGCCTGATACCTTGGCTCGCTTAATAAAGGCACCAGCTTTGCAATATTTGCATCTTTTTTCAGAATTTGAACTAGGCTGTCATAAGAAGGCTGCGGGTTGGTATCAAAAATAGCGGTAAAACGATTAGGCAACTGCGTCACCTTCTTAAAGCCATATTTCTTCGCTAAGGTATTCAAGTCTTTTGCTTGATAGGTTTGAATTAAAAATACCCCATTCACCACTGCATTAATCCCCGACTCTCTATTGAATAACACAGGCTTAATAGGCACATTACTCAAGACTTTAGGGGCACACCCCTTTTTTTCAAACACACGGCTTTTTGCCTGATAAATAAACCAAATACCATTACGCTCCAGCAAGCTAACCGATAAGCTACTGGGCAAATCTTCTGGTGCAAATGTTGTTGCAAATCGTCCAGGTTTCGGCTGATAAGAAGCCCCTGCTTTATCTGCCACCAACTGACAGACCTCTTGGTAACCATAAACAGCATAACTACCTAAGCTTAAGCTCACTAATATCAAAGCGGAAATAACTTTTTGAAACATAGTATAGTATTATCTTCTTATGAATAGGTTAGCCCATTTTAAATTCGCTCAACAAGCGACATTATTATAGCCTTTTTTAGATACCCTCAAGGCTCGATAAATTGTTTAGAGCTAAGTTTAAGGAGCCTTTCCTTTCATTTAAAAGCGACAAAAATACAACAACGCGATATGATAAAGAAATTAAGCTTATAGCTGACTAAAACTTAGCATCATCATGGGAAATTTATGAAAAAAGTATTGTTATTGGTTATCTTATTACTATCCATCTCCGCTGGCGGTTGGTATGTTTGGCAACAAAAAACACAACAAGAAAACTCGTCTTACCTAACGTTATATGGCAACGTTGATATTCGCGAGTCTCTATTAGCTTTTAATGACAGTGAACATATTGATAAAATGTTTGTTGAAGAAGGCGACCATGTGACAAAAGGACAGCTACTCGCTACCCTTAACACGGAAACAATTCAGGCAAGTATAGCGCAAATACAAGCTCAAATAGAGGCACAAAAACAAATTGTCAAAAAGCTAGTTGTAGGCGTCCGCCCTGAAGTTATTGAGCGCGCAAAAATGGAATTAAAAATAGCAAAAATCAGAGCAAAATCAGCAAGAGATACCGAGCATAGACAGATAAGCCTATTGAAGCGTCAGCTAATTTCGCCTGAAACTGTCGAAAATTCCACTATGCTAGCCGATGCGGCAAAATATAACATACAGACCAGTAAATTATCACTAGACTTGCTAATAAAAGGAAGTCGACAAGAAGATATTGCCGCTGCCAAATCAACATTACAAGCTTTAGAAGCCCGTTTACAATTAACCGAAATTAAGTTAAAAAATGCTAGCTTACATGCTCCAGAAGCCGGGATTATCCGTAATAGAATCATGCAGCCAGGTGAAATGGCTTTTCCACAAACACCTGTTTTCTCATTAGCGCTTAGCAATCCCGTTTGGATACGCGCCTATTTATCTGAAACCGCACTAGGTAAAGTCCAGTTGGGCGCGCTTGTCGATATTAAAACAGACAGCTACCCGAATAAAACCTATCAAGGCTGGGTAGGCTTTATTTCCCCGACGGCTGAATTTACCCCTAAAAATGTACAAACCCCCGAACTGCGAACGCAGCTGGTTTATTCTGTACGAATTTTTGCTTGCAACCCACAAGATGAACTGCGCCTTGGCATGCCTGCCACCGTTAAGATCAAATTGGGACAACCAGCTATATCAGCGAAAAACCACCATTGCGCTTAATCTGACATTTATATGACCTCTCCCCTTCAGCTCAAATCAGTAAGCAAGTCTTTCGCTAGCAAAGAAAGACCCATTCTTGCCGTGGACAATGTTAGCTTTACCTTAACGCCGGGCAAAGTCACAGGGCTGATTGGCCCAGATGCATCAGGTAAAACTACTCTTATGCGGGTGATGACCAATTTACTGATCGCCGATTCGGGGCATATTCAAGTATTAGGGTTAGACATGGCAACTCAAGGACATGCCATTCAATCTAGTCTTGGCTACATGCCACAAAGCTTTGGATTGTATGAAGACTTGACGGTACAAGAGAACCTTGATTTATATGCCAATTTACAGAGCGTTCCCCTAGAAGAACGCCCAAAACGCTATAAAATTCTGTTGGAAATGACTGGGCTACAAGCCTTTACTCAACGATTATCAGGGCAATTATCAGGCGGAATGAAACAAAAGTTAGGTCTGGCCTGTATTCTTATTCGCCCCCCTTCTTTACTTTTATTAGATGAACCCACCGTTGGGGTTGACCCTGTTTCTAGACGAGAATTATGGCAGATTATCTATCGTCAAGTAGCAGATGAAGGTATGACCGTGTTGGTAAGCACCACTTATTTAGATGAAGCCGAACGTTGTTATGAAGTGTTGTTAATGCATGAAGGTAAAATTTTAGGGCAACATAAGCCTGCTGACTTTAACAAAACTCTGACGGGGCGTACTTTTCGCTTAGAAGCCAAGGGCATACTTTATCGCCAATTACTTACCCAGCTTGAATATCGCTCTGATATCCTAGATGCCTCGTTGGGCGAAGATAACATTCACTTAATCAGTGCTGCTGATACCCCTTTTGATCAAGCGGCATTACTAAGTGACCTCCGCCTGCTTAAACACGTTACAGATTTAAGAATTACCCCTGCGCCAGCACAGTTTGAAGATGTATTTATTGCAACCTTAAAAGCACAAACAACTACCCTGTCGCCACCCAAAAAAATAAAGACTGTTATCAACAAAACATCCCCAGAAGACGTGATAAAGGTCGTAAAATTAGAACGACGATTTGGTGATTTTGTTGCCGTTAAAGGGATCAGCTTTTCAGTACGCCGTGGTGAAATATTTGGCCTGCTAGGAGCGAATGGCGCAGGTAAATCCACTACCTTTAGAATGCTCTGTGGCTTATTACCAGCCTCCAGCGGTAGCTTATCTGTTGCGGGTCACGATTTACGTACTGCTTCCGCTACAGCACGTCGAAATATAGGTTATATGGCGCAAAAATTTTCGCTCTATACCAATCTTTCTGTCAGCCAAAACTTACGTTTTTTTGCGAAAGCCTATGGTTTAAGTAAAAGCCGTCAAGCAGAGCGCATTCAGTGGGCGCTTACTACCTTTGAATTAACCGACTACCAAAATAGCAATGCGGGCGAATTACCGCTAGGTTTTAAACAACGACTTTCTTTTGCCGCCGCCTTAATGCATGAGCCAGATATTTTATTTTTAGATGAACCTACCTCGGGCATTGACCCTTTGGCAAGACAAGAATTTTGGCAGCGAACCAATGCCTTAGCAGAAACAGGCATTACCGTAATGGTCACCACTCACTTTATGCAAGAAGCCAATTACTGTGATCGACTAATGATTATGGCAGAAGGTCAAGTGCTAGCAGCTGGCACGCCAAATGAAATTCGCCAACTGGCCACCACAGATAATCAAGCAATGCCGAGCATAGAAGATGCCTTTATCCATTTGATTGAAGAACATACCCCACCACAGGATATAACATCATGAATTCGGCTGCTTCCGCTCGCATACGGTTGAAAGGCATGCTTATCAAAGAAGGTCTACAAATAATACGCGACCCATCCAGTATTGCTATCGCCTTTATATTGCCCGTTGTTTTGTTATTTTTATTTGGTTATGGTGTGTCGCTAGATGCCAAACATATTCCTATCGGATTAGTGGTAGAGCAACCTGACACCAATACGGCCTCGCTGACAGGTTCTTTTTCACAATCAACCTATTTCACGCCCGAGTATTTTCATTCAATAAAAGCAGCCGACACCGCCTTAAAAGAGCATAAAATTGAAGGGATTGTTTGGCTCAAAAACAACTTTTCATCACAACTGCTTAATGGGCAGACACCTGATATAGCTGTTCTGGTTAACGGTGTCAACTCTAATCAGGCGGCCATTACCCAAGGCTATATAGAAGGCACCTGGGTGACCTGGTTACAACATTATGCAAACCTGTCAGGACATGCCTTTAAACCTACCGTTGAATTAGAACAACGCGTATGGTTTAACCCAGCTTTAAACAGCCGTCTATATTTAGTACCTGGGTTAATTGCTATTATTATGACCTTAATCGGCTCTTTACTAACCTCTATGGTCGTCGCACGCGAATGGGATCGTGGAACAATGGAAGCTATTTTAGTCACCCCCTTACATATCAACGAGTTTTTAATTGGCAAACTTATCCCTTATTTCATACTGGGAATGGGGAGCATGCTCTTTACCGTCACCCTTGCTATCTGGCAATTCGATGTACCCTTATTAGGCTCTTTCTGGTTATTATTACTCTCATCCACATTATTCATGCTGGTATCACTGGCTATTGGGCTATTAATTTCTATCGTGTCTAAAAATCAATTTATTGCAGGTCAAATCTCCATCATGGTGACCTTCTTACCCGCCTTCATGCTATCTGGTTTTATTTTTGATATTAATTCTATGCCTGAAGTGACACAACTAATTACCCAGATTGTACCCGCCCGTTATTTTGTGGCTATTTTGCAAACCTTATTTCTAGCGGGTAATATTTGGCCTGTTTTGCTTGCGAATATGGGTGCATTGGTACTAATGCTAATTTTCTTTGCCATCATTGTGCGCAAAAAATCTACTAACCATTTGGAGTAAGTATGTTGCAAGCTATTTGGGCACTGTCCATCAAAGAATTTTTAGCGCTATTACGGGATAAACGTAGCCGAGCGGTTCTAATTGGGCCTCCCCTATTGCAACTACTCGTTTTTGGTTACGCAGCGACCTTTAACCTAAACCATATTTCCGTGGCCATTTATAATGAAGATCAAGGTGAAGCTAGCCGTCAATTTATTAGCCAAATAGAGGGTTCACCCAACTTTAATATCATTCAATATGTCAGTAAAAACTCTGATATTGCGCCAATTATTAATAATAAAGAAGCTTTAATGCTGATACACTTTGGCCCTAACTTTAGTACCAATTTACAAAAAAATATTACCGCACCTTTACAAGTTATTTTAGATGGTCGAAACTCTAATACCACAATGATTTCATTAAATTATATACGGAGTATTCTGTTTACATTCAACCAAAAATGGGCAAGTGAACATGGCTCTAAATCCCTACCCTCCACATTACAGCCACGCACTTGGTACAATGAAAACAAACAATCTAGTTGGTTTATTATTCCGGGCATTATTGGCCTAATCACCCTAATTGTTACCTTAACAATCACCGCTTTATCAGTGGCCAGAGAACGGGAAGAAGGAACCTTTGATCAACTACTTGTCACCCCCCTAACCCCCTTACAAATATTAATAGGAAAGGCACTACCAGGCATTATCATCGGGCTAGTGGAAGCCACCGTCATCATTATCTTTGCTGCCTATTGGTTCGACATCCCCCTACGCGGAAATATTGGCGCCTTATATCTAGGTTTACTATTATTTTTACTCTCTGCAGTAGGCATTGGCTTAATGATTTCAACCATTTCTACCACCCAACAACAAGCTATTTTAGGCACCTTCATTTTTATGGTACCCGCCGTACTTTTGTCAGGTTATGCTACGCCCATTGAAAACATGCCCGAAATCATTCAGTGGCTAACTTATCTCGACCCACTTAGGTATCTACTTATTATTACCCGAGGCGTTTTTTTAGAGGGCGACAGCTACACCTTATTATTCCCTCAATACTGGCCCATGCTAATAATAGGGATTACAACACTGGCAACGACAGGCTGGCTCTTCCAAAAACGAGTGGTTTAAGCTAACTTAGCCCTATCCTATAATTCATTCATGTTTACCTTTACGCCAAAATAGACCTAACCACCGAGACCACCCCTGGCGATTTTAGCCTTCTCCAGGTTCAACTGGCTACTTTATTTGCTTATTTCCCTCAAAAATAAATTCGAAGCCATATTGAAATAGCCTTAGGTTGTTTGCAAGATTGTCATCTCCCGAAAAATAACCAAGTTTAAAAGTAGCACTCAAACTTTAGAAAAGTTTTGGTCACCAAAGTGGTCACAAAAAATATCGTAAAAAGCAATTACTACTCTTCATTTCACCATAGCCTCAACTTAAGAATAAATTAAAATATCATTTTCCTAGTCTAGTAATCACTAACGGGGATTTTTATTTAAACCTTATGTCGCCAGGTTTGAGTTCAACTGTATTTACTTTTAGTCCGTGCTCTAGATTAGTTTTAATATAGAATTGATCGGCATTAACCCCTAGCTTAGAAATAAATATGGCTTTAATTTCTGTCTTTCTATCATCCACAAACCGTTTTTTCATACCGTCTTTAAACTTAGCATCAAACTCTTCTGTTTTCGTAGTGTGGTTGTCAGAACCAGGTATAAAAACTTCATCTAAACAATCATATAGTTCCACCGCATATTCACTAGCTTCAGCGACACTAAAGCTATTACTCACACGCCTACCTTCTTTAATCCTTTTACACACCCAGTAATAAAATATAAAATTGGTATCCGTTAATTTAATCACAATGTCATTAGCTATTAATTTTTGTGCCGCTAAATCAAAGACAATACCTGCCGAGTTAGAGGATACATTTTGCTGTAATAGTTTCACCATCTGGTCAAAGTCCAGCAAGTTAGCAAAATACTTCTTATCTATAGCGCCCCTCATCCTAACAAAAGGTAAAGAAACTAGCTCAACCTTGGCATTCTTTCTATCATAATATTCTAAAGGACTTCTTTTAGAAACGAATACACTAGAAAAAGGTGTAGGGAAATAAAAACTGGGTTCTCCTTCAAACTTATCTTGAACCAATACATGAGATAACGCATCTTGTTCACGCCCAAACATAGAAAGTGCATAGCCCGCATAAAACCCCATCGTTTTACGCCCGCCAGCTATCGAAACATGCAAAGCAGTAGAGTCATCATTGGTAATATTCTGAATAATGCTTGTTATATGGTTCGCCACAGCCTGATTATCTTTATTTGTACGAATATCCTCTATTGGCCGGCCATTTTCATCCTGAGTCACCAATATATCTGCTTCACTAAATTCAATGTCAAGTTGATAGGTTTTGCATAATTTGTTAAACCATCCACCCTCAATCTGAAACAACCCCCGCTTACACTGCTTGGCACCAATACTAGACGTTAAAACAATAATTTTATTGGGCATAAAAGGTGGAGATTGTTGCATTAACGCATAGAGCGTTTCCGTTAAAATTTGGGGAGAGATCCCTAATATAGAAAATAAAATATTATTAGGTTTTGATTTCTTTAAAGCCATATAGACTCCATCAATAGATTAAATGTAAAAACCGCCCTTTTGAAACTTGTTCAAAAAGGGCATTAAATAGCTGCCTTATAAAGCAGATGACTCTTTTTGTTTTGCAGCTTCCCGATTTTTTCTCTGTTGATCTTCAAAAGCATTTAATAATTTTTTTGTTATATAGTTCAAACTCATTTCAAAGCTCAGATGCGGTGCCAACATAGTTATTTCAGCATTACCATTGGTAAATACTGCTTTTTTAGTACCTACAAAAGGAATCTGTTTTTCTTTAATTCTATATTTTGATGATAAAGAACTCATTAATGAATCAAACCGAGTCTTAGGCAAGGTTAATAATACCCCTACCAGCTTGTGATGGGTATCAAAAATAAAGGTCGAAGACTTTAACCCAGACAAGCCCAATTCATGCGCTGGTACGCTATACATATTCCCGTGCGAATATAAGTTAACGCCCAGGCTAGACTCGGTAAACTTATCTTTAAACTTTTTTTCGGTTGCCTTATCTAACTCCAACCCAAAAGGTGCTGGGTTAGCTAAAGCTGAACAAGAAACTAAAAAACCAAACGCGATTATCATTATTTTTTTCATCGTATATTCCTTTTAAATAAAATTGATAAAGTAATCATTCATTACTTGAAGAAAAGTATAAATAAAAAAGGTCAAATACAGGCATCACACAAATTTGTGTTCACTAAAAAGCACGCTCATTAAAACTTTAAGCTATATTTTAGCCCCTTCATCTAATAACAAGCATTGCGCAGATACCAGGGCTATTAAAGAAACTGAATCATTTATTTGGTAAAGAGTAAGCCAACAAAGCAAACCCTAAAGGTTTGGTGCCAGTTGAAAGGTTAATAGCCGGTTTTACAGCCAGCTTTGCTAGTCACTTAACAAACATAGGTTTTAAATCGAGCATAATATTTTAGTAATGAAAGGCGTCTGAAATTTTCCAGCGCTGTACTTTTAAGTTATCTCTAAGGTAAACCGCTTCCAGCCAACTTGCCTCCTCGGTAAAGTAGTCAGTAAAAATTAAAATGACCTGTTTTACTTTCAGAGAAGAATCTAATACCGGCGACAAATTAGGGACACCTTGTTTAGCGACCACCACGATATGCGTGTCCGCACCTTATAAATTTTTTATATCCATTCTTAACGCTTTAATTTAACAACATGATAAGGGGTTAACGTAGCCCCCAGTTCTTCTAACTGCTGTGCAGACAGCTCTACTCCCCGCAACTCCACTGGCATCCTAATATCTAAATGATAATATTTAACCCCCTTATCACACAATGCTGCCACTATATTAAAAGGTAACACGCCTATCACTTCATCGCCAGGTTGAAACATATCAATATTGTCTAAATGCTCAATATGTTTATCTACTTTCAAACCTTGTTGGCTTAACCAGTCTATTGCCCCACTATGCCGAGTTATTAAATAACGAACCATACCTCTCCTTAATACAAAAAAATTTTAAAAAAACACCTTAAACTTTATATGCAAGTACAATGAAATTCATTTTTATAACATATAGAAAGAGTTTGTAGCATGATTACCTCACATATCCAAAAATTTACATGGCCAATTACACTCAGCTATCTATGGAGTCGAACTGACGTCAAAGTTTTTGTTGTCGCAGTAGCTATCATGCCTATTCTATATTGCATCTTTTCTGAAAGCATAATTGGCTACTTTCAAAAAACAGACAAATTTTCCCTGCTAACCCAAACCTTTACCACCATGATGCTAGTATTTATTTGGCTAGGAAATCTAAGAGTTCAATGGGTACGCTCTCTCAACAACTTTATTAATATCAAGGTTATCTACGATAACAAAACTCAACTAACAATCGAGTTAGTTCCCTTGGCAGAGGTCGCTGACATACGCACCCAAACCCAAGCTCTGCTAAAAGCTATCAACAACGAAAAATTTGCTAAAATCTCTCCCTACGTCACCGTAACAGAACGTAACCAAGTCTATATAGATAATAAGAGTGACAAGCCCATCAATAATGGCAAGCCTTTTGAACTATACCAAGTAGAAATAAATCTAACCGAAAACCTATTCACACAAACTGAGAATAAAAATATAAAAGCTCTATCAGAAGAAAAGCCCAAGCTTTACTGGAGGCATCCATTTACACCTGACAAGATCGAAATTATCCAAGCAGATAATCAGCCTAAGTTTATTCCCATAATCAAAGAAGAGAAGAAAGAGAAAGATTCCTCTTCGTAAGTATTATGCGAAACCCTATTCCCATCAAAGCCCTTTAAATTCAAGGCGATTAACATCAACGGTATCAATATCAAATGATGGGAATAACTAAAAAGAATCGTCACTAAACATATCATCAGAAAAAGAGTCATTGTCAAACATATCACCAGAAAATGGATCCGACGAATCCATAAACCCATCATCAAATGGGTCATCTATCCCATTGAAAGAATCATCCGTCCCATAGGGATTACCTTCTATGTCTATCCCGCCTGAACCACCTATCATAGGCATGCCATTAGCAGGGTTTATTACCGTATCCATATCATCTTCGATGCCAATATCACTATCAATACCATATTCTTCAGCATCACTGTTATTTTTAAACAAATTAAAAAACCAATTAAACATATTATTTCTCCAAAACATATTGAAAGCCTTTACACGGCTAGGGACAGCCATTTTTATTAGCTAATTTAATCGAGCAAAGGTCTTTAAATTAAAGTTAACCAGACAAGATTTTAAAGTGCCTAAAGCAATTTTACCGCTAACTCATTAAAAACCCATTATGCTTATTTGTTCAAAACAATGACGACATACAAATTTGTGACACTCATCATTTTTTAACACCTATTTTATCTACTTAGTAAGTCCTAAATCAGCCCTGTTTCTCTACTACAGGCATGACCACCCCTGGCGATTTTTGCATTTCCCCTCTTTATAACAGCCTTTCGGCTAGGTTGGTCTTGGAGTTGAGCAATTAAAAAGGAGACTGTCATGTCTAATGTATTAACAGCCTTTCGGCTAGGTTGGTCTTGGAGCTGCTGGATACCACGTACTTAGAGGCGTAGAGAACGGTATTAACAGCCTTTCGGCTAGGTTGGTCTTGGAGAATATTAAAAG
>WFMZ01000009.1 GCA_015484555.1 Hydrogenovibrio sp.
CCGTAAATAATCTGCTTCATTTAAGACTGCAATACCGATGACGTGTCTGGCACGGTTTTCTTTAGTTGCACTATATTCAGTTAGTCCTGCCAAGGTGCCACCTGTGCCTACGGCAGTGTAAAGGTGTGTCCAGTTTGGGCATTGTTGTTCTAGTGTTTCACAAGTGCTTTGAAACCCTTGAATAGCCAATTTGTTGGTGCCGCCTTCGGGCACGATATAACTGTTTGGGTATTGTGTTTGTAGTTCAGCTAAATAATGGGCTTCTGCTTTTAAACGATAGGTTTTGCGTGATACAAACTGACACTTCATCCCGAGGGTTTGTGCTTGTTGTAAAGTTGGGCTCCATTTTTCTGGGTGTTGTGCGAGCTCTTCCCCTCTAATAATGCCTATGGATGCTAGTCCCAATTCTTGTGTGGCGGCAGCTAAGGCTAAAATATGGTTGGAATAGGCACCGCCAAAACTAATGACCTGTTGGCAGTTTTGTTGAATAGCTTCTTGTAAGTTGTAGTGTAGTTTATGAAGCTTGTTGCCTTGAATGATAGGGTGGTTTAAGTCATCTCGTTTCATCCATACTTGAATATTGTGTTGCTCAAAAATAGGATGGTTTAAAGGTTCTAATGGGGTTGTTTGCGTCATAAGTCTTTATCAGTATTTTCTAATGCTTGGTCGGTAAGCTTAATTTTGGGTTTAGCTTCTGCTAGAATTTGAGTTTAAACCAATTTAACAGACGTATTTAACTTTAGTTGAGGCAAGAAATGGAAGAACTTACCACCAGTATTGACGTATTGTTCGTATTATTAGGCGCAATTTTAGTGCTATTCATGCACGCTGGGTTTGCTTTCTTAGAAGTTGGAACGGTTCAGCACAAAAACCAGGTAAATGCCTTGGTCAAGATTATGACCGATTTAGGTGTGTCTACCATTGCTTATTTCTTTGTAGGTTATGGCGTTGCTTACGGTGTTTTCTTAGGCTTTAACGTAGACGGACAGCTTACCAATGCCATGACAGAAAAGTCAGGCTTTGAACTGGTGAAGTTCTTTTTCTTAATGACGTTTGCTGCGGCTATTCCTGCTATTGTTTCAGGTGGTGTGGCTGAAAGAGCAAAATTGTACCCCTTGTTAGCCGCCACTTTTTTAATAGTAGCGTTTATTTACCCATTATTTGAAGGCATTACTTGGAATGGAAATTTTGGTTTTCAAGCTTGGTTAGAAACCACCTTTGGCGCACCTTTTCATGACTTTGCCGGTTCGGTTGTAGTGCATGCTGTGGGCGGTTGGATTGCCTTAGCGGCTATTTTGGTGATTGGTGCGCGTCATCATCGTTATAACGAGAAGGGTGAAATTACCCATAACTACCATCCTTCAAGCATTCCTTTTTTAGCCTTAGGTGCATGGATTTTAACCGTGGGTTGGTTTGGTTTTAACGTGATGTCTGCACAAGCCATTGGCGGTATTCAAGGGTTGGTTGCCATGAACTCATTAATGGCCATGGTGGGCGGTATTTTAGCCGCCACCGTGGTAGGCGATAAAGATCCTGGGTTTATTCATAACGGCCCTTTAGCGGGTTTGGTGGCTATTTGTGCTGGGTCAGATTTAGTGAACCCTTTAGGGGCTTTGGTCATTGGTTTAATCGCTGGGTTTATTTTTGTAAAAGCGTTTGTTTGGACACAACGTACTTTAAAAGTAGATGATGTTTTAGGGGTGTGGCCTTTGCATGGTTTATGTGGTATTTGGGGTGGATTGGCCGTGGGTATCTTTGGTTCAACTACCTTGGGTGGATTAGGCGGCGTTTCTATGATGTCTCAACTGATTGGGTCGCTGCTAGGTATCTTTGTTGCATTCGTGGGTGGTTACTTGGTTTACCAGTTAGTGAACAAGGTTTCAGCTATTCGTATGAGTAATGAAGATCAATATTTAGGGGCTGATTTAGCCATTCATAAGGTTAGGGCGAACCCTCCTTTAGAAGAGTAAACAAAAGCTTCTCTATCACCCGCCTAATGGCGGGTTTTTTTATGGTATTCTAACCATTATATTTAGCTGTAATTGGCTAGGTTGTATTTTTCACACACTTTAAAAAAGATGTTAAAAGACTTTCTCTATGCATAAACTTTCTGTTGACCAACTTTATCGTTATACCCAAATTAATGCTGTTGAATTTGAAGATAAGCATGACGACACCAAAGCGTTTATGAAACGTTTTCACCCGAGAGCTTATCAGGCTTTAAATTTTGGACTACATTTAAGACGTAACCAAAACCATATTTTCATGACGGGTGAAAGTGGGGTTGGGCGTATTGGGATGGCCAAAACGCTATTAAGAGAAGCGGCAGACCGTAAAGGTACGCCGAGTGATGTGGTGTTGGTGTCAGATTTTAGTGAAGCCAATAAAACACAATACTTGTACCTACAGCCTGGCCAAGGTCACGATTTTAAAATGGCGGTAGAAACCTTTATTGGTCAGCTAAAAATACAGTTGCCAATTGTGTTTGATGGTCATGCTTATCAGTTACGTAACCAGCAGTTAGAAACCAAATTAACACAGGCGCAACAAAAGGTACTGGAACCCGCTTATGAATTAGCAGATTCCTTGAGTGTAGATATATCTCAAGCTGAACAGAGTTTTATGATTTCAGCCATCATTGATGGCAAGCGAATTCGTATGCAAGATTTAGAAAAATATGATGAAGCTATTCAAACTAAATTTTTAGCTGCCTTTGATGAAGTAGAAGAAACCCTTAATAAAGGGCTGACCAAATTCCCCTTTTTACAGCATGAATATTTGGATGAGGGTAAGGCTTTAAACACCGAGTTTTCAAATGAATATTTAAGCCCTTTAATTGACGATTTAAGTAGTAAATTTGCCTGTTCAGAACCTATTAAACAGTATTTGCTGTCTTTAAAAGAGGCCATTATTAGTAAGCTACATTTATTTTGGGATCAAAATGCAGAGCAAGTAACCACAACCAGTGCAAGTGAAGAGTCGGTAGCAGAACAGCAAGGCCTGGCTATTTTTGAAGTGAACCTTTTGGTTGACCACAAGGGCACGGAACAGGCGCCTGTTATTTATGAACCTAATGTGTCTATGCCAAAGTTATTTGGTTATACCATTAATTCGGCCAGCGCCAACGCAAGTGATACGGTTAGCCTGGCCATGAACCACCAGGCAGGTTTGTTACAAAAAGCCTGCGGTGGTTACTTGATGCTGAACGTGGAATCTATTTTAAAAGACCCTGAAATATGGACTAACTTAAAAGCCGCTTTGGTCAGTAAAAAATTAACCTTTGAAATTCCATCAGCCAGTAGTGTGGTGCCTTATCATCTACCAGACTTTCCGCTTGATGTTACTTTGGTGATGTTAGGGCGCAAGTCTCACTTTTATGCTTTACAAGAAATTGACAGCCAGTTTAGCCGTTTGTTTAAGGTAGAAGTTGAATTTGAAAGCGAGTTAGAAAGAACAGCTGAACATGAATTGGTATTGGCACAGCAGTTGGCGATAGAAACGCAGTCTTGGGAAAATACGTCCGTCGCGGTTTCAGCTTATGAACGATTGATTGAATTTGCTTCTCGCATGGCGGAATCCGAAAACCGCCTTTATACCAACAAAGCGGCCTTAAGAGACGTACTAGCAGAAGCACACGCCTATGCTCGTGCCAATGATCAAGAAGAGGTCGATAGAGCGACTATTGAAGCTGTACTTGCACAACGCCAGTTTCATACGGGCATGATGGAAGATTACTTTCACCAAGCCATTGAAGACAACCAAGTTATTATTTCTGTAGAAGGTCAGCGAGTAGGGCAAATAAATGGCTTAACCGTGTTAACGGTAGGGCGTCAATCTTTTGGGCAACCTGTTCGTATTACCGCACAAGCCACCGCGGGTGATGATGGTGTGATGGATATTGAACGTGAAATAGAAATGGCAGGCCCTATTCATACCAAAGGCATGTTAATTTTGACGGGCTATTTACGGGGTTGTTTCATGAAGCATAAAGCCTATGGTTTTTCGGCTTCTATTACCATGGAACAAGCTTACGATGGTATAGATGGCGACAGTGCCTCTGCTGCCGAATTGATTGCCCTGTTATCGTCTTTGGCCGAAGTAGTATTGCGTCAAGATTTAGCTATGACCGGTTCAATGAATCAGTTTGGTGATATTCAGCCCATTGGAGGCGTGAATGAAAAGATTGAAGGTTTTTTTAAGGTTTGCCAAGTTCGTGGCTTAACCGGTAAGCAGGGCGCGATTATTCCGGAAGCGAATAGACAACATTTAATGTTGAATACAGCAGTACGAGAAGCCGTTGAAAAAGGCTTGTTCCATATTTATACCATTAGTCATATTACCGAAGCCGTGAAGTTGTTTACGGGTATTCCTGCCGGTGAGGCCAATGAAAGAGGGCTTTATCCTGAAGGCAGTGTTTATCACAAGGTCATGACACGTTTAGAGGGAATGAAAGATAAAAGTGATGATAGTGCGTCTTCATCTTAGAGCAAGCTTGCTCTCCTAGAACAGCGATTAACTTGTTTTATTTCTAGTCAGCTTACGATTCTGCCAGCGTTTCATCACATTGAAACGCCAAAATAAATGCAGGCCAACATAGCTGGTAATAGCCAACACGGTTCCTACCACAAAACTGCCTAAGAAAAGAGGTTGCCATAAATCGCCAAGGGTATCTAAAATCCAACTCCAGCTCATTTCAAAGTGTAATGACGCTTCCGTATGAAGCCCTAGTACATAAGTACCGACAACATAGTTAAAGTAAAAGATAGGTGGCATCGTTAAGGGGTTGCTAATCCAAACAAGCGCAACACTTAAGGGTAGGTTTGCACGCACAATCATTGCCGTTACGGCGGCTAAAATCATTTGAGATGGCACGGGAATTGACATCCAAAATAAACCCACTGCAAAAGCTTTCGCGGTATTATGACGGTTGATTTGCCACAGGTTAGGTTTTCCTAACCATTTTGCAAAGTAGCCTAACCCTTTAATACTTCTTATTTTTTCAGGGGTCGGGCTGTATTTTTGGATGAGTTTTTTTGCCATGATATTCCGACATTTTATAATTGCGACCGTATTAGGACTCTTGCTGTTTTATCAAACAGGCTGGCTATACGACTATGTTATTAATTCAGCTTTCAAGGTATTGATACAAACAACCTGGCAAGCGGTAAGCCTTTTTATTATTTTTGTCGGCTTACTTGGCTTATTTTTTAAGCTGTACAACTTTATTATACAAAGCTTTGTTCGGCCTGGGGCAAGGTTTTCCTTACAAAGGGTGTTAATTTATTTTGTGGGCATCAGCTTTGGTGTTGGGTACGCTACTTTTTCAACAATTAACCAACCTGTTATAGCCAATAGTTACTTAAACACGCCTGTTGAAATGACAGGAGAAGTGGTGGGTTTGCCAGTTACATCAAACAGTCAATTTGGGGGCAAGGTAAGTTTTAGGTTTAAAGTGTTTACTGTCAAAATACTTAAAAATCCATCACAAAATCCCCTTCGTTATACTGAAAAACATCCTTTACTTAAACTGAATTGGTATGCCACTAAAAATAGTGTGGTACCTACCATTAAGCCTGGGCAAAAGTGGTCACTATCCGTTAAATTAAAACCCAATCATGGGTTGTTAAACCCAGGTGGGTTTGATTATGAGCAAACATTGTTTACGCAAGGTATTCAGGCTTCTGGCTATGTATTAAGAAAGCGACCTATAACGTTGTTACAAGATAGTACTGGCGGGGTTCGTTATCAATTACAACAATATTTAAATAAACTGTTTGCTGGTTCAGAGTTTAAAGGGCTTTATTTAGCGTTATTGCTGGGAGATAAAAGTGACATCACCTCTAAGCAATGGCAAACATTACAACAAACAGGCACAATTCACTTAATGGCAATATCGGGGCTTCATGTCGGTATTATTGCTTTCATATCCTTTGGAATATTCAGCTGGTTGTGGAAAGGTCTTATTCGTTTACCCAATCATGGTAAGTGGCTAGGTTCATTTGTTAGCTTTATACAAACGGTGCCTAAGATTAAGTTTGCTAGCCTGGGTGTGATGGTGATTAGTTTGGGTTACTTGTTTATTTCTGGTGCGTCTATCCCTACCCAACGTGCTTGGATTATGTTGATGGTGTTGTTAGCTTTTATTAGCTTGGATAGAAAATTCCAACCTTTATCTGCCTTGGCCTTAGCGATGTTGTTAGTCGTGCTTTGGTTGCCGTCTTCAGTAATGAAGATAGGGTTTTGGTTGTCATTTATGGCGGTCTTTCTTATTTTTACTATCTTGCAGTTTTCTTGGGTTAAGCCGCTGTCTAATGTTAAGAAAACCTTGTTAGTTCAAGTTGCGTTAACCTTTGGCTTACTGCCTTTATTGGCTTTTTACTTTAACCAAATTCCGGTGGTCAGCTTTTTTGCAAATATGATTGCAGTGCCTTTCGTATCCTTCCTAGGCTTGCCTTTATTGTTGTTTACCTTTGTGATGAGCGTGTTTGAACCCCTACCATGGGTTGGAAGCTTTATAGTCGAGAGTTTGGTCTTTTTAAATGACTTGTTCTGGGGGTGGCTTTGGTTTATTTTTGAACAGCTATTAACTTTTTCACATAGCTGGTTTGGCGTTTCTAATCAAGGTTATTGGCTAGTTGGCAGCATAACTTGGTGGCAAGTCAGCTTGTTTTATCTAGCGGTTTGGATCGTCATGAAATGGGAACTATTTAAAAATAAATCGGTAAGTGTTCCCTGTATTATTTTAAAGTTGTTCCTTGTGCTTGCTATGGCAATCTTAATTTTGTGGGGTGGGAATGCGCTTAATAAGACTGAGATTCCTAATAACCAAGTATTGTTAACCTTGCTAGATGTTGGGCAGGGGCAAGCCGTGGTGATAGAAACTAAAAACCATGTTGTACTTTATGATGCTGGACCCAAATGGAATGATCGCTTAGATGGTGCTTCCTTGGCCATATTACCTTACTTAAAACATAAAGGGCTTAAGCAGATAGATACATTAATAGTAAGCCATACCGATTCAGATCATGCGGGTGGTGCGCAACGTTTATTGGATAATTTACCCGTAAAGGTGGCTTTATCAGGGCAAGCGAATAAACAGAATAAGTTGATTAAAACAAATGTTTTTAAAAGCTGTCACCAGCAACACTGGCAGTTTGATGGGGTTAAATTTCAAGTCATTTCCTCGTCAGCATTATTGTCAACGTCCCCTGTAAAGGCAAGGGCTAAAGTGAATGATAACGATCAGTCTTGTGTATTGAAGATAGTGATAGGCGATAAAGCTATTTTAATCACAGGAGATGCCTCTAGTAAAATAGAAAAGCAATTGATTGAGCAGTATCCAAATCTACAGGCGGATATTTTAATTGCCGGTCATCATGGTAGTCAAACCGCAACGTCTTCTGCATGGTTGTCGGCGGTTTCTCCGCAATGGGTTCTATTTTCAACGGGTTTTCAAAACCGTTACCACTTCCCCAGTAAGCAGGTTGTTCAGCGGGTTGAAAAAGCACACTCTAAATGGTTGAATACTGCCTGTTCGGGTGCAATTCAGTTTACAATGTCAGCTAAGCAAGTAAATTTGGGCGGTCAGACTCGCCTAGATCACCCACGTATTTATCATCATCAATGTAGGAGACCTTTGTACAACGCTAAATCCGACTAAAAATGGCTGAAATCCCACAGATTTTTGTTAGAAAACTTGTCAATAGCTAGCTATTACCTGCGTTTCCTGCCTTAATCAGTGATATTTCATCTTGTTTTTAATTCGCTCCTAGGTTGTGCAAAGATCTCAAGGTAAGTTATTAGTATGAGTTGGCCTCAGTTTTGGACACAAAAATCAAGTTGGCAAAGTGTGCTGTTAAAGCCACTGTCTGCTTGTGTGTGCTTTATTGCCAAGCGTAGGCTGGCTAAATTTAAACGTAATCCGCCTGGTTTTATGTCGCCTACTAAAATTATTGTTGTGGGTAATATCGTGGTGGGCGGTGCGGGTAAAACGCCTTTCATTCTTTGGTTAGCCGAACAACTGACACAACAAAATATTCGCTTTGGTATCGTTAGCCGAGGTTATGGCGGGAAAAACGAACAAGGTGCTATTTGGGTGATGCCTCATTCCTGCCCAAAATTGGTGGGTGATGAACCTGTATTATTAGCTCGAAAATTACAATGTCCCGTGGCAGTATCAGCCAAAAGAGTTGAAGCCATTGCCATGCTTGCGGAACGTTGCCAAGGCGATGAGGCATTGGACGTGATTATTTCAGATGATGGCCTGCAACACTATGCGATGAATAGAGATGTTGAAGTGGTTATTTTTGATGGCCAGCGTGGCATGGGAAACCAACAGTGTTTACCAGGCGGCCCTTTAAGAGAGTCGGCACAGCGCTTGGTATCGGCTAATATTGTGGTCAGCAATGGGTTGTGTGAAGACATTAATATTAATCGCTTAGCGGCAACCAGTATAGAAACCATGGTGCTTGAACCAGTTTGTTTTCGCCGAGTGAATGAGCCGAATATCACTTGCCCACTTGATAGCTTTGCAAGCCAGTCTGTACACGCTATTGCAGGCATTGGTAACCCGAAACGTTTTTATGATACATTGAAAGAATTGAACATAGCATGTGAAAGCATGGCTTTTGATGACCATCAGGCTTATCAACAAAGTGACTTTAATTGGAAGCAAGAGGGTAAACCTTTGCTTATGACCGAAAAAGATGCGGTAAAATGTATCGACTTTGCAGAAGAAGACTGGTGGTATCTTGAAGTTAAGCCAGCTTGCTCGATAGCCCTAGCGACTAAAATTTTAGGCGCTTTGAAACTGCCTAGAAAAATAAACCTTCAACCGATTAGCCTGACCTAAAAGAGCCGTATTATGGACCCAAAATTACTTGAAATTCTTGTTTGCCCTGTGACTAAAACCAAGCTTATTTATGATAAAAAACAACAAGCATTGGTCTCAACTGCCGCTGGGCTAGCTTTTCCTATTCGTGATGGTATTCCCATTATGCTAGAAAATGAAGCGCATAAAATGAGCGAAGAAGAGATTGAAGTTTACCGCAAGCAAAAAACACCTCTTGTTTAAATAAAGGTTAAGGTCATGTCATTTACCGTTATTATCCCTGCACGTTTTGAATCGAGTCGCTTACCTGGTAAGCCTTTAAAAGAATTAAAGCTTGGCAAAACCATGATTCAATGCACCTGGGAACAGGTACAGAAGTCGGGTGCGGAAAGGGTAGTGATTGCGACTGAAAATGAACAGGTAAAAACGGTTTGTGAAGCCTTTGGCGCAGAAGTTTGCCTAACACATGCAAACCATCAATCTGGTACAGAGCGTATTGCAGAAGTGATTGAACAATTAGCGTTGGCGGATGAGACGATTATAGTCAATGTACAAGGTGATGAACCTATGTTGCCCCCAGAACTCATCCATCAAGTGGCAGAAGGGTTGGAAACCCATGCAAAGATCAACATGGCGACCTTGTGTGAACCTATTCATGATGTGGATACCGTATTTGACCCGAATGCGGTTAAGGTCGTTCGTAACCTTGAAAACTTAGCGCTGACCTTTACCCGTGCGCCCAGCCCTTGGTCGCGAGACACCTTTTTAGACATCCCTTCGCTGCCTGAAAATTGGGCTTATAAACGTCATATCGGTTTGTACGCTTATAGAGCCGGGTTTGTTAAGCAGTATGTAAACTGGCCAGAGTGCGATTTAGAACAAGTTGAAAAATTAGAGCAGTTACGTGTACTGTGGCATGGCGAAGCTATTTTGGTATTAGATGCCTTGATGGATGCCGGTGTGGGTGTAGATACCGAACAAGACTTAGCGTTGGTTCGTCAGTACTTCAAAGCCAAATAACATGGGGAAGCTGCTTAATATATTCACGGTTTTTGCTATTTTATACTTTGGTTACTGGATGATTAAACGTCGTATTCGCCATAAAAAACTAGCTGAACAAGGTTATGAAATAAAACAAGAAGGTATTCGCCCGATTACCTTGTTTAGTATTGTCATGGTAGGCATGTATGCCTTATACATGTTGTATTTTTTTCTAGCGGACGAACCGTCCTAAAGCACCTTAAGGTGAATAGATTATGATTCATTTTATTATTGGGGGCGCAAGATCGGGTAAAACCCGCTTCGCTGAAAATACGGCAAAAGAAATGACCAATCATTCAAATAATTCTAGCCACTCACCTGTTTTTTACATCGCCACGTCAGATGCACAATACAATGCGCAAGACCCTGAAATGCAAGCCCGTGTGGCGCGTCATCAAGCAGATAGGCCTAGCCATTGGCAAACCATTGAATGCCCTATTTATTTGGCAGAGCAGTTAAAAACGATTCGTACAAACTCGGCTAAAACAAATGCTATTGTGATGGTAGATTGCCTAACCTTGTTATGCTTAAACTGGTTAATGTCTAAAAATATTCAGACGGCCAAACAAGCGTTAATAGATGAATTACAGCATTGGCAGTCTTCTGCACAACACCAGATATTATTAGTTTCAAATGAAGTCGGCATGGGCGTCGTTCCTATTGATGCCATGAGCCGTGAATTTGTTGATGAACTGGGTTGGCTGCATCAAGATGTCGCCCAGTTAGCAGATAAAGTTACTTTAATGACAGCGGGCATTGCCACGCTCATCAAATCGGTTAACCTTACTAAGGAGCCAGTATCATCATGAACACCCACTCAAACTACCCTGTAAAAGCCATTTGCCAGCGAACTAAAGATGAAGCTTTTGTTCGACAAAGCTTGTTAACCAAACCCGCTGGATCCTTAGGCATGTTAGAAACCATTGCCATTCAGTTGGCAGGGTGCCAAGGTCAAATTTGTCCAACCATTACCCACCCTTGGATTAGTGTTTTTGCTGCAGACCATGGTATTGCCAAAGCAGGCGTCTCTGCTTTTCCTTCTGTTGTAACACAGCAAATGGTGTTGAATTTTGTCGGCAAAGGGGCTGCAATAACCAGTATGGCGTCCTATTTAAAGGCAGACTTTGAAGTGGTGGATGTAGGTTGCGATTTAAGTACAACTGACTTGCTATCAGGTACAGAAGGATTGATTCGCTGTCGAGCGGGCAATGGTACTGCAAATTTTATAGAACAAGCCGCCATGAATGAAGCGGCTTATCAAATAGCATTTTCTGCGGGAGAGCAAGCGGTTTACCGTGCTTTAGAACAGGGTGCTGATATTTTTATTGGGGGAGACATGGGGATTAGCAATACCTCTTCGGCAACAGCCATTATTTGTCACTATACCCGAGAAACACCACAGCTTTTAGTGGGGGCGGGAACAGGTATTACGGCAGATCAAAAAGCTTATAAAGCAGACGTGATTAGCCAGGCTTTACGAAAGCACCAATCCCATTTAATAGATGCCAAGTCCGTGCTAATGACGGTAGGGGGCTTTGAAATAGTCGCCTTAACCGCCGCCTATTTAACCGCGGCAAAAGAAGGTTTGCCTATGATAGTAGATGGCGTGATTGCCAGCAGTGCCGCCTTGTGTGCTTATGCTTTTAACCCAGCGGTAAAAGACTGGATGTTGTTTGGACACAAGTCGGTTGAACCCGCCCAGCAAGCCTTGTTTGATTATATGGATGTTATGCCCATTTTAGATTTAAGGATGCGCTTAGGTGAAGGAACCGGCGCGGCGATGGCTTTACCGATTATTCAAATGGCCTGTGCGACTCATGCCAACATGGCGACCTTTGAAGAAGCAGAAGTGTCAGGTAAAGAAAAATGAGTGCGCTCTTTAAAAAACTAAGGGTCAAGTTATTTCGGCATGGTGATTGTGATGATGAGGCGTTTTTACGAGGCATCACCAACTCACCTTTAACTGACGCGGGCAAGGAACAGTTGCAACAGCAACTTGAACGGCAA
The DNA here is from genome assembly GCA_015484555.1 of Hydrogenovibrio sp. Classification (GTDB taxonomy): domain Bacteria; phylum Pseudomonadota; class Gammaproteobacteria; order Thiomicrospirales; family Thiomicrospiraceae; genus Hydrogenovibrio. Next base: position 11,879 of record WFMZ01000009.1, read on the forward strand.
TGGGAATTGGCTAAAACAGGGCAAGAGAATATATTAGCAGTGGTCAGTTCGCCTTTAGATCGTTGCCAAGTGGTAGCAAAAAGTTTTAGCCAGCAATATAACCTGCCTTTTCAGCTAAATGAAACCTTTCAAGAAAGAGATTTTGGTGATTGGGATGGTCAATCTTATGAATGGGTGGAACAAAACTATCCTGAATTATTAGAACAATATCTACAAGATGCTTTGCATACAAAACTGCCCAATGCCGAAACTTATAAGGCTTTCAAAGCCAAAAATCGCCAGGGGTGGGTCGATTTTGTGAATCATTATTTAGCAAAATCACCTGGTTTAGATATGAGAAGTTTGATGTTAGAGAAGAAAAATGCATCGAATACTAAGCAGAACACCGTTTGGCTAGTCACGCATGGTGGGGTGATTCGTACCTTGTTGGCAGATATTTTAAAAATGGACGACAGTGCTTTTTTTAACCTAAAAATTGAAACAGGTTGTGTGGTGACGATAGACTGTTTTGAACATGGCTGCCAGTATCAAGATAGCCAACCCTTTTGTCAGCTAGTTGCTATTGAACAAATGATGGCGAAGCCTGAATGTAAGTTATGAGCAGGTCTTTTTTAGCCTTTTTAAAGCAACAAAATAAAGCTTTTTGGCTTGCCATCCAGTTTCTAACGCGTTTACCCACCCCTAACTTTTCATCAGTTTCTGCACAAAATATGGGGCAAGCCATTAGCTACTTTCCTTTAGTGGGGTTGATTATTGGCGGCTTGCTCTGGTTGCTGATGATAGGGCTTTCTGGTATAGCTGAAATGACCTCACAAGGTTTATCAGCAGAAGTCATTGCCGGTATATTGTTATTGTTTTGGGCTTGGGTAACGGGTGGGTTGCATTTAGATGGTTTGGCCGATTCTTGTGATGGTTGGTTAGGCGCAACAGGCAACCCGAAGCGTGCCTTAGAAATTATGAAAGACAGCCGAATTGGCACAGGTGGTGGGGTTGCTTTAATTGTCGTTCTTTTGCTGAAGTGGGCTTTATTAACCCAGATAGTGATGTTAGAAAAGGGCATTATTTTGTTATTTGTACCCTTGCTAGCACGTGTGGCTTCAATCGCTTTAATGCCGGTTACGCCTTACATGAGCCAAGCAGGGTTGGCAGAATCTATGTTCAACCACCTCTCTACCAAAGCAGTATTATTTTGGGTGGTTTTGTCCATCATCTTACTACTCGCTCTTCACTGGGGGCTTGCCTTAGCCGTATTACTTTTTTGGTTATGGATTCGCCGTTGGATGCAAACCTTAACGGGCGGTATGACAGGCGATACAGCGGGCGCGATGACAGAATTAATGGAAACCTTTTTAATGCTGATATTACTGATGCAACTGCCTATTTTACCCTTATTTTAAAATAGGTTATTTTGCCTAAAAAATTGACGGTACGGGGTGAATCTATTAAAGTACGTTCCTTACATTATCTAAGGAAATTCCATGGAACAAGTTAAGCAAAAAAATCGTTGGTTAATCGCACTGAGTGCGGTGGCTATTCACATCTGTATTGGGTCAGTTTACGCTTGGAGTGTTTACACAAAACCTATCCAAGCTGAAATGGGTTGGACACTAACCGATGTGACAATTACGTTTTCAATTGCGATATTTTTCTTAGGTTTGTCTGCCGCGTTAATGGGTAAGTTTGTTGAAGAGCAAGGCCCTAGAGTAGCCGCTACTTTAGCCGCTATTTTGTTTGGTTTAGGAACGGTTGGTTCTGGTTTCGCTATTATGATTGAATCTAAACTAGCGCTTTATTTTGCTTATGGTGTATTGGGTGGTTGTGGACTGGGTATTGGTTATATTTCACCCGTTTCTACCTTGGTTAAATGGTTCCCTGATCGTCGAGGTATGGGCGTAGGCATGGCCATTATGGGCTTTGGTTTCGCTTCTGCTATTTCAGGGCCGGCCATTAATATGTTAATTGAAAGCCATGGCGTGGCTTCAACCTTTATGATTTTGGGTTCTATTTATTTTGTGATTATGGTGTCAGCAGCACAATACCTAGCGCTACCAGAAGCAGACTACCTACCAGAGAAATTTAAGCTTCATTTAGAAGCGGGTACGAAAACAATTAAAGAAGATTTATCTAGCCTAACACGATCTGAAGCGGTGAAAACGGGTCGATTTTATGGTCTTTGGTTAATGTTATTTATTAATGTTACCTGCGGTATTGCGATTATTGGCGTATCTTCACCATTATTACAAGAAATTACTGGCATGACTGCTTTAGCAGCCGCCGCTGCGGTAGGTATTATGGGTATCTTTAACGGAGCAGGGCGTATTATCTGGGCGTCTGCTTCCGATTACCTAACCCGACCTGTTGTTTACATTATTTTCTTCTCAACCCAAATTTTGGCATTTTACTTCTTGCCGGTTGTCACCAACGTGGTGTTATTCCAAATTATGATTTTCTACATCATGACTTGTTATGGTGGTGGTTTTGCTTCTATGCCAGCTTACATTGGCGATATTTTTGGTACCAAGCAGTTGGGAGCTATTCACGGTTATATTTTAACCGCATGGGCAATGGCAGGACTAGCAGGGCCTATTATTATCGCTTATGTGAAAGACACTACTGGTAGCTATTCTAGTACCTTGTATGTCTTTGCAGGTATGTTGTTCATTGGTTTAATTATTTCTATTGCGATGTTGCGTAATATTAAAACTATTAAAAGCCAAAACGAGCAAAACCCTAAGCTAGAAACTGACTTATATAGTTAATCAGGTTAAAAATGACAACAGGGTAAAAGGAATCATTTTTCATGAAAATGTTATGGCTAGGAACTTTTGCGCTGGTATTGATCTGGTCGGGTATTGATTCTAAAGATGCCTTAACCTGGTTTTTAAAGGTTTCTCCGGCTTTAATTGGGCTAGCGGTATTAGCGATAACCTATCAAAGATTCTGGCAATTTCTCTTAGCTTTTTATAGATATGGTGGTCAGCATGTTTATGGCTCTATGTGTGATTTTTAATATTACGTAAATATAGAAGCCACGGTAATCCCCCATAAGCCAAAACTCCCGTTATGTTAATTTTTAGTTAACCCTAGTAGAAAATTGGTTATTTTTTTATTATCACAATTTAACTTTGGCTTATATCAATATCGATTGGAGTTTCACTAATCAAAAAAGTACGATATATAAGGCTTATACGAACTTGAATTAATTATTCTATGTTCACAATCTAGTTTGGGAATAGGTACACCCTGTTCGGCTCGTTTTAAAATAGCTTATATTTGGCCGTTGCTAAAATGTGCTTTTTTATCCATTAATGGATACCTATTTTATGAATAGTCTCTTGTGATTAAGTATTAAATAAACCCTCTATTTTGACCTAAATTATTTTTCAGAGGGGTACAGGATATTGAAACTAAATGGTTTTTTTATTTAAAACAAAAAAGTCATTTTTTACGCTTGCAATTATCAGTAATCCCCTTATAATACGCCCCATGTTCCGGTGGACTGGCTGAGCGGTTTAAGGCGGCAGTCTTGAAAACTGTTGTAGGTTTGTAGCCTACCTGGGGTTCGAATCCCTAGTCCATCGCCATATTTTTTCTAAAAAAATTGGTTGAACATATCGAATGTTAATTCATTCACCTGTGCGCCCGTAGCTCAACTGGATAGAGTACTCGGCTACGAACCGAGCGGTTAGGGGTTCGACTCCCTTCGGGCGCACCATATTTTTGCAGCGAGTTAGGTCATTTAGTACCTAACTCGCTGTTTTCGTTTGGGATTCTTGAAAATGTATAATTCAAGTAAGTTCAAATGATTTCAAATCCACCGTACATTTTACGGTGGATAGTCCGGTGGATTTTTTACTTCCCTGCATTGGGTTCTAACAAAAAATCTGCCGTTCACGATAAAAACGTATCTTATCCCCTTTTCGTCGAGCTACCTATTTAGTAACTAATTAAATAGGAACACTTTACATGTCCAATAACACAATCAAAACTGAAAAAGATGCCAAACAGGCATTAACCCTTAAAAATCAAAAAATGACCAAATATTCTGTTGGCGATGGTTTATATCTTTATGTAAACGCCGGTGGTAAAAAAACTTGGGCAAGAGAATTTAAGTTTAATAAAAAGTCTGATGTTATTCGCTTTGGTATTTACCCTGCCATGACTTTAAAAGAGGCTAAGCAAAGAAACACTCAAATCAGCTCATTCAAAAACCAGCTGACAATGGTAAACAAAAATTTACCTACCATTTAAAAGCAAGTTCATATCAGTACTACCAAGATAAAATAAGACAAACTATAAGAGCCAGAAATGTCCCTCAAATAAACAAAATGATTGTTCACTTCAATAAAATGCTAGGGTTTGCAGGCATAAGAGTACAAAGGAAAAAACTGAAATCTATCCTAAAAGGAGAGCTAAGAAAAGCGCTGTCACCTACTCAGCAAAAAGAGATTAAAAAAATGACCAACTTCTACCACCGGCAATTAAAGGTAGGCAGAGTTAAGAGACTGGGTGTATTTATTCAGCAAATGACAACACACCAAAGATCCATTAAACAGCAGCTAAAACAGTATCGGGATAATTTGGAGCGGAGAGCAGGTAGGAATCTTTAAAATCTAACCAAAAAATTATTTTATTTGAAAGTCTTTATGCAAATTTTTTTAATGCTCCTTAAGCACTTGCTTGTGTTCCTTGCCCATAGTGTAGGGGAAAGGTTTATAGTCTTGTCATATTAATTTTTTTAAAAAATATAGTAATAATTACCTATGAATAGACTATGCTATTTATTTACAATGGTTAAAATAAATGGGTAGAAAATTCAATGCAGCACCTGACCGACCTTAAAGCCATCCTCCATTCTAAGCGGGCCAATATTTACTACCTAGATAAATGTCGTGTTATGCAAAAAGATGGCCGAGTTCTATTTTTAACGGATGAAAAAACTCAACAGCAGTATTGGAATATTCCCATTGCCAACACCACCGCCATCTTGTTAGGAGTAGGTACCTCAATTACTCAAGCAGCGGTACGAATGCTTTCTTCAGCAGGAGTGATGATTGGCTTTAGTGGCACGGGGGGCAGTCCGCTAATTAGCGCCAATGAAATAGAATGGTTTTCACCACAAAATGAATACCGTCCTACTGAATATGTTCAAGGCTGGATGCAGTTTTGGTTTGATGACAATAAACGTCTCGAAGTGGCCAAAAAATTTCAAATAAAACGTATAGAGTATATGAAAATAGTGTGGCAAAAAGATAGAGATCTTAATGCAGAAGGTTTTGATAGCACACAAGCAAGTTTAATTGCCACCATAGAAAAATTTCAAAATAGAATTCGCACAACCCCTTGTGTTACCGACTTATTGCTAAGTGAAGCCCTGTTTACCAAATCACTGTATAAGTTTGCAGCCAATCAAACCAAGCAAACTGGGTTTACTCGAAATCATGACTCATTAGATAAAGCCAATTCTTTTTTAAATCACGGTAATTATCTAGCCTATGGGCTTGCTGCCACTACATTATGGGTGTTAGGCATACCGCATGGTTTTGCCGTCATGCATGGAAAAACACGACGTGGCGCACTGGTATTTGATGTTGCTGACCTTATCAAGGATACCCTTATTTTGCCGTGGGCATTTATTTGTGCCAAAGAAAATCTTAGTGAACAAGAATTCAGGCAACAATGCCTGCTCAACTTCACCCAACACAAAGCACTCGACTTTATGTTTGATACCGTCAAACAAATGAGTAAAGAAGGCGCGCAGCTATGATGGTGACCTTCGTATCAGAGTGTGAAAAAAAAGCCCTCAATAAAACTCGTCGGGTGCTAGATGCTTTTGCTAATCGAATAGGTCAACGTACATGGCAAACGGTCATTACCCAACAAGGTTTAGATGCGGTTAAAAAACTCCTTAGACAAACCGCAACTAAAAATACAGCAGTGAGTTGTCACTGGATTAGAAGTCGTAGCCGTAGTGAACTAGTTTGGCTGGTAGGAAATCGATCAAAATTTAATGTAGAAGGAAGTGTTTCAGTGAATAGCACACAGAAAAATATAATGGACATAGCATGGGAAAACGACTGGCAAGTTCTTCCTTTAATTAAAAGCCTTGCCGCAGTTGCAGCACTATTTCACGACTGGGGTAAGGCCTCAGAACTATTTCAAACCAAATTAAACCCGCTTTTAAAAGCGAAAAAACCAACCCCTAAGGGCGACCCAGTTCGGCATGAATGGATTTCAGTGTTATTTTTACAAGCCATTGTCAATGGACAAACAGATGAAGAGTGGTTAAAAAGTTTACATGAAAATAAGATTGATAGTGTTCAACTTATCGAGCGTGTTCAAAGCCAACAAGCTAAACCTTTTAAAGGGTTGCCCCCTATCGCCGAATCAATCGCTTGGTTAATTTTATCGCACCATAGAATGCCCGTGCCACCACTTAAAAGTGGAAAACCACAGTGGGGCGAGGATTCTGCGGATTTTCCTGAAAAATTATTATCTATGTTTTCTAAAAGCTGGGGTTATGAAAATAATTTTGAGGAGATAGAGTTTAAAAAACAACTGCCGCGCTGCTTTGATTTTACAAACGGACTGCCTTGTGATGCTCAAAAATGGCAAACCCAGGCTAAAAAATGGGCAGGGAAATTAGCGTTAGAAATTCCTGTACTAAAAGAGGTACAAACCACCGATACCTGGCGGCTAGTATTAAGTTATGCCAGACAATCATTGATGCTAGGTGACCATTATTTTTCATCGCTTGATAAAAACCCTTCTTATCAATCCCCCCTTAACTTATTTGCCAATACCTATAGAGATGACAATAAGCAAAGCCATCTAAAACAGTACTTAGATGAACATTTACTGGGCGTTACCAAAGCCGCGGTTAGTTGTGCCAATATGTTGCCGATGTTTGAATCAAAACAAGCAGAATTATTGCGAGCTTATGATTTAAAAGCTTTAAAACAAGCCAGCCCTCCTGCCTTTAAATGGCAAGATAAAGCTGTCACTAAAATTAACCAATGGCGAAGCCAGCGTGTAGATCAAAACAAAAATTCTTCTGAGGATCATTTTGGGTTTTTTACTGTCAACATGGCCAGTACAGGCAAAGGTAAAACCTTTGCCAATGCCAAAATTATGCGCTCCTTATCACCTAATCAAGACAGTCTTCGTTATGTGCTGGCACTTGGCTTGCGCACGCTTACCTTGCAAACAGGGTCAGAATACCGAAAAAAAATAAAATTGGGTGAAGATGAATTAGCTGTTTTAATAGGATCAAGGGCTGTTTTATCATTGCATCAAGATGGTGAAAATAACCCTAATAAAAATTTAGAAATGAAAGCCAGTATTGCTGAAAAAGAAGATGTTTTTGGCGGATCTTACTCAGAAGAATCACTTCTTGATTATGATGCAGAATCGCTCGTGTATGATGGCGCTTTACCAGAGAGTCATTTTAAAACAATTTTAAGTTCCAATAAAGATCGACAATTTTTACATGCACCCGTGCTCGTTTGCACCATTGACCATTTAATGGCCGCCACCGAAACCTCACGTGGTGGGCGCTATATTTTGCCAGTAATACGCCTAATGTCATCTGACTTGGTGATTGATGAAATAGATGATTTTGATGGTGAGGATGCCCAAGCCATTGGCCGTTTAGTACATTTAGCTGGAATGCTAGGTAGAAAAGTGATGATTGCCTCCGCCACCATTTCGCCTGACATTGCAGAAGGTTACTTTAATACCTATCAAGCGGGCTGGGCAATATTTGCTAAACTGCGCCAAAAAGACAGTCATATTGGCTGTGCCTGGGTGGATGAATTTACAACTCAAGTAAAGACAGTTTCAGTAGAACAAGGAACAACTGGCTACGAACAACATCATCAAACCTTTGTGAATAACCGTGTTAAAAAACTAAAAAAAGAACCGGTTAAACGTCAAGGAAATATTGTAAAAATTCCACTAGGTAGTGATATTAAAGCAGATGACAATCGCACTGAACATTACTACCAGGCCTTGTTAAAAACCATTTTAGAAGCCCATCAGCACCATGCTATAGATTACCTTTTTACAGAGAAGGGCGCGGAGAGTCAAAAAATAAGCTTTGGAGTCGTACGCCTGGCTAATGTTACCCCTTGCGTTAACTTCACTCGCTTTCTATTAAATTGCGACCTACCCGAAGAGTTTCAAATTAAAACTATGGCCTATCACTCTAGGCAAGTATTAATCATGCGTCACGCACAAGAAAAACACTTAGATGAGGTTTTAAAGCGTAATGGTAAAGCGGGTGAAATGGCTATGTTTGACAATGACATTATTCAAGAGCATATTCAAAATACCTCTGCTAAAAATATTTTATTTGTATTGGTGGCAACCCCCGTTGAAGAAGTGGGTAGAGACCATGATTTTGATTGGGCAGTGGTTGAGCCATCCTCTTATCGTTCTATTATTCAGTTAGCAGGCAGGGTGCGTCGTCACCGTGATGCAAACCCTAATGCTAACCACTCTAACGTACGCATTATGCAAACCAATTTAAAAGGCTTTAAAGCACACGCGTTAGAAAACGATTTAGAGGGCGGAAAACCCCGTCAAGTCGTTTTTAATTACCCGGGGTACGAATCTAAGTATAACAAGTTGGTCACACACGATATGTGCAAATTGATTGATAGCGCCCAGATGCAGCAATGCCTAGATGCCACTCCTCGTATTTTAAAGCCCAGTATATTACACCCAGCTCAAAAATTAGCAGACCTTGAGCATAGGGTTATCCAAAAGGCATTAACCGATTATAAAGTCGATAGCAACGGTAAAGCAGGGCACTTAGGCCCTAAAGGTTTGCAAGGTTGGTTACAAGGCGCTTGGTGGTTAACCGCCAGTTCACAGTATTGGATACGCTTTAGACGAAGTCGTCCAGAAATAACACTCTATCTTTTACCTTACGATTTTGAGTGGAAACTAGCTGAAAAAACAGAGGATGGTTTTAAAGTACGAGAAGTCATGTACAACATAAAAAAAGCGCCCGAACTAAGTGAGCAAGCATTGCAACGATTATGGTTAAGTAGGGATTATGAAATGCTTTTAAAGCAGACGAATAAACCAAGTATCAGAAAAGCTGCTGAATTTTACGGTGAAATAAATATGCCCGAAGACGATAAAGGAACCGCCGTTTGGGTATATGACGAACAACTTGGTTTGTTTAAAGAGTAATCACACTAAGGTTGAATAGGAGCAGCCTGTTCGGCTGGTAAAGGTAAATATACTTAAGTGCAGTTATATTTTATAAGCAGTCTGTTCGACCGTAAATAGTATTGTACGGAATATTAAAAAGGGTATAGTGTATTTTTTTAAATTAAAAATTAATTACAGTTACATGGTTGATTTTGTGTTTCTTGTGATGTAATATGGTTACAAGTTAAAATAAAAGCAGGGTTAAATTTATGCAAGATTCAGTAATAGTAGTATTTTTAGAGGGTCGAAAACAAGACTATCTGAAAAAGAATTTAAAAAGCGGCTTGTCAGAGGAAGGCAAGTTGGTCGTTCAATCTGATGCCAACGCACAGTTTGCATTGGCTAATTGGTTGCCCAAGGCTTCTGTACGGGCAACACAGCTTTCGTTAGTCTCTCACCCCGCAAAATTTAGCCACCCAGGTGCTAAAACAACCCCTGTTATTGCCAAGTGTATTGCGGAAAATGATGGGTATGTGAGAAGTGGTAATTTAGGTAACTTAGCATTAGATGTGATTGGTAATGCCGCCGCAATGGATGTTTATCAATTTTTAATGTTGATTCTAAAAAATGGCAAAACGATTTTAGAAAACCTAGAACAAAATACTAATGATATTCAATCCATATTCAATGCTACTGACTGTGACTACAACGTAATAAGATCAGAGTTATTGCAAATAAAATCAGTCGATTCTGAACAAGTGAAAACCAGCGGCAGTGTTAAACAAGTCTATTTTCCGATTGACGATACGGATTACCACTTATTATCAATTCTGACACCTTCGGCGGCTATTTATCAGCTAAAAGAAAAAATTAATTTTATTCGTTTTTCCGATCAAGCAAAAGAAGCGCGTGAAGCCCGTAAAAAAAACCACTTCAAAGAGCATGGCTTGGCTCAAATAGTGGGGTTAGCGGGAATAGGTTATGGAGGAACCAAGCCTCAAAATATTAGTGTCATTAATAGTAAAAATGGTGGTGTGGCATTACTGCTCTCGTCCATGCCCCCAGAATTAAATAAACGTAAAATAAACCCACCTAAAATAGATTTTTTTGATTTAAGGCAACAATGGTTAGCGCCCTTTGAAGATCAATTTATTGACTTTCATCGTATTCTGACCACTCAAAATAACAATGTAAAAATTCGTAATAAACGAGACTATTTAATTGAACTGGTACAAATTTTAGTGGCAGATAACGTTAATAAAATACGCAAAGGAGTTCCCCTAAAATGGTCAAATGGTGACTATTATCAAAACCTAATCGCATGGCAAAAAATTTGGCTAGATGAACAGTACTTAGAGAGGCGAGCCGAGGATAACACCTACTTAGAACATGCCGCTCAAGGGTTTGCTAGATGGTTTATGAACGTATATACGCTATTACTTGAAAAAAATAATCTCAAAAAACACGAATTTGATGATCTTGATTTATCACATGTTCGTACCCAAGCCCTCAAAAACAAGGCGTTATTTTTATGAGCTATATACTCTTAGTACCCCGTATTCAAATTCATAATGCCAATGCACTTTCAAGTCCATACACCATTGGTTTCCCCGCCATGACCGCGTGGATGGGGGCAGTACATTCCTTGCAACGTGTAGTGCAAAGTAGTGGCTTGGACGATGTAGAAGACATACAGTTTTCGGCCATATCCATTATCTCCCACCACATGAACCTACATAGCTACCAAGGAGAAGGTGATTATATTCAATCAATTATAAGCACAGGCAACCCACTTAAAAAAGATGGTAGAAAACCCTCTTTTATTGAAGAGGCGCGTTGTGATCTAACCATCTCACTCATTATAGAGTGTAGCGAAGTACCCGGTATGTTTGAATTTGACGAACTGATTGCCTTTATAGACAAACAAATAGCCTCAAAAATGAAATTGGCGGGGGGGGATATTATTCAGTCACAACCTTGTCAAATAATTGAAGTGTATGAAGACGAAGAGGAAGGCTTACAACAGCTAGTACGCAGTGTTATGCCTGGTTATGCATTGATAGAACGCAAAGATTTAATGCAAACGTATATGGCTCAAAATGGCAATGCTCTAGACGCGTTGCTACAAGGGCTAACACTACATTACAACTGCACTGAAGATGAAAATGGCAAGGTAGAATGGAGCAAAAAGGGCATTCGCAATCAAAAAGGCTGGATAGTTCCCATATCAGTTGGCTTTCAGGGGTTAACAGAGCCTAGTCTCGCCATGGAGCAACGTGATGAAACTACGCTACATTGCTTTGCCGAAAGCATGGTTACATTAGGTGAATTTAAAATGCCACATCGCTTTGATTCGCTGGACGATATGTTGTGGAAAACCCATTACAATGCCGACAAAAGCCTTTATTTATGTCAACCTAAAATAGATTCTATAGCAGATTAAACTTAACGAAATCGCAATTTAACCTTACTCAGAAATATTTATTGGAGAATTAATATGACCACACCAACACAGAATAAAATAGACAAAAAACAACTACCATCCGTACTGGCCTTTGAGAAAAAACTTGTTCCATCTGACGGCTTTATGTATGGCACAACCTGGGATGTTAGAAAGCAATCGGCAACCCCATTAGTATTGCAAGAAAAATCAGTACGAGGCACCATTTCGAACCGTCTTAAAAAAGCGATAGCTTCCGACCCCTTGAAGCTAGATGCTGAAGTTGAAAAGGCAAACCTTCAACGTGTAGATGCTTGTGCTTTGGGTCCCGACCAAGATACGCTTAAATTAAAATTCACTTTAAAAATACTTAGTAATGTACAAACGCCATCGGCCTGTAATAAAGACAGTTTTCAAGCCAGCTATGCCAAAGCAGCGAGTCAATATATTGAAGAAACAGGGTTTACTGAATTAGCAAAGCGTTATGCAACTAATATTGCTACAGGGCGTTTTTTATGGCGTAACCGAGTGGGTATTCAGCAACTAGAAATTAATGTTAAACACCTTAACACTGAAAACAAACAGGCCTGGGTATTTAGTGATACAGAGGGTTTAAGTTTAAAAAACTTTGATAAAAATACCAATGACTTAGAAGCCTTAACGGAACAAATCGCTAATGCATTATCGGGAAAAATAGATCACTGTTTACTGGAAATTACCGCTTATGCTCAAGTTGGCACCGCACAAGATGTTTACCCTAGTGAAGAGCTGGTTTTAGATAAAAACACCTCTAACAAAGGCAGCAAAAGCAAAATTTTATATCATGTTAACAATGTAGCCGCCATGCACTCACAAAAAATAGGCAATGCATTACGAACCATTGATACCTGGTATCCAGATGCCGATGAATCCTTAACAGGCCCCATTGCCATTGAAATTTATGGAGCCGTCACCAACCTAGGTAAAGCCTATAGAACGCCTAAACAAAAAGTAGATTTCTACTCGTTATTTGATCAATTTGGGTTAGGTGAAAAACTAACGTTAGAAGAACAGCATTATGTCATGGCTGTGCTGGTGCGCGGTGGAGTATTTGGAGAATCAGGAAAGGAGTAAGATATGAAACACTATATTGAAATCACATTACTTCCAAATGAAGAGGTTAGCTTATACTTCTTATGGAGCAAGGTTTATTTACAGCTGCATTTAGCCATGGTGGAACAGCAAAAATCGTCAGGGGTGGTCACCTCCGGCGTAGCCTTTAGTGAGTATCAAGATAAAGGGATAACACTTGGCTCAAAGTTAAGAATTTTTGATGTAACCGAAGTCGCTTTAAAAGCTTTAAATTTAATAAAATGGTTCGATAAATTATCAGACTATATTCATATTTCTAGCATAAAACAGGTGCCAGATAGCCTTAAAGGCCATGTTATATTTAGTCGTTATAATTCCAAAGGGACTCCTGAAAAACGAGCTAGGCGTTATGCTAAAAGACATGACGTAAGCTTTGAAAAAGCTTTAGGGATTTATGAACAACTAGCGAAAGAACAATCAAGTGCTCCTTTTATAAAGCTAAAAAGTTTATCAAATGGACACGCTTATTCTTTCATGATTTTAAAATCAACCTTAACCAAAGAGCCTAAGCAGAAAGGAGGGTTTAGTACTTATGGACTAAGTAATGGTAAAAGTGTACCTTGGTTTTGAGTGAAATTACAAAAATAGGTAATATTTTTTAAAAAAAATAATATCTATTAAATCAACAGCTTAAATATAAAGTGTTTTTTAAAGGGTAAAATCAATAAAACTCTCTAACACCTTGAAGAAAAACTCTTTTTCTTCAAGGTAGCATAGTGAACGGCCGAACAGGCCGCTTAGAAAGTCTTCTCCAACCATGTGACGAATTTCAGAAAGTGAACGGCCGAACAGGCCGCTTAGAAATAAAGCATGTGCTACTTTAAAATCTAAAGCGTGTGAACGGCCGAACAGGCCGCTTAGAAATGTCACCTTTGGGGATTGCAACATAGCCGTTAGTGAACGGCCGAACAGGCCGCTTAGAAAGATTAAATCATTATATTCAGCTATAAAGTTAAGTGAACGGCCGAACAGGCCGCTTAGAAATCTCTCTTTCTAAACTCTATCATAGCATTGTTTGTGAACGGCCGAACAGGCCGCTTAGAAATAGACCAAGTTTAAGGAAATCCCACATATCTGGTGAACGGCCGAACAGGCCGCTTAGAAAACGCCCAAACGCCAACGACCAACGACTAGCCTGTGAACGGCCGAACAG
>WFMZ01000010.1 GCA_015484555.1 Hydrogenovibrio sp.
CATCATGGTGTAAAATATGGCTTATTAAGTTAATCAGTATTCAGTTAGGAATTATTATGTCATTACAGGTTATTATTTTAGCGGCCGGCAAAGGGTCTCGTATGCGTTCTGCTTTGCCTAAGGTGTTGCAACCTTTGTCTGGCAAGCCTTTGTTGGCTCATGTGGTTTCTGCGGCAGAGCAGTTGGGTAACGCTGCAGTGACTGTGGTGGTGGGGCATGAAGCAGAGATGGTTCAATCGGTAATGGCTAAAGATTTTTCGCTTAACTACGTTGCTCAAACCGAGCAGCTGGGCACGGGTCATGCGGTTCGGCAGGCTAATGAAGTTTATGGCGATGATGATGTGGTTCTGGTTTTGTATGGCGATGTTCCATTAATTCAAACAGCCACATTAAATGACTTGTTAGGTTTAGTGACAGACGAACATCCGCTTTCGGTCTTAACAATTACCCTGGAAGATTCTAGTGGTTATGGTCGTATTATTCGTGATGCTCATCATCAAGTTAGTTGTATTGTTGAAGAAAAAGATGCCACGCCAGAACAGAAGCAAGTCAAAGAAGTGAATACGGGCATTATGGCAGTACAGGGTCGTTATCTACGAAAATGGCTAGGTGAATTATCTTGCCAAAATGCACAAGAGGAATACTATTTAACCGATATTATTTCGATGTGTGTGGCAGAGGGCAAAGGGGTTGCTACAACAGAACCTAGTAGTGAAATTGAAGTGTTGGGTGTGAATGATAAGCGTCAATTACATGGTTTAGAGAGAGCCTATCAACTTGAAAAAGTAGAGCAGTTGTTTGAGCAGGGCGTTACCTTGTTAGATAGTCATCGCGTGGATATTCGTGGTGAGCTGGCCGTTGGGCAAGATGTATCTATTGATATAAACGTGGTGTTTGAAGGTAAGGTAACACTCGGCAACAATGTTAGTATTGGCGCAAACTGTATTATTAAAGACAGCGTTATTGCTGATAACACGATTATCCAGCCTTTTAGTCATATCGATTCTAGCCAACTAGCAGAAAACTGTGTGATAGGGCCTTATGCACGTTTGCGTCCCGGTACTAACTTGTCCGCTAAGGTAAAAATTGGTAACTTCGTTGAAACCAAAAAAGCTCAAATTGGCGAAGGTTCTAAGGTTAGTCACCTAAGTTACATTGGGGATACCGTAATGGGTGCTAACTGTAATATTGGTGCAGGTACGATAACCTGTAATTATGATGGTGTGAATAAGTATCAAACCACTCTGGGCGACAAGGTCTTTGTGGGTTCTGCCAGCCAGTTAATTGCACCGGTTTCGATTGGTGATAATGCCACTATTGGGGCAGGTTCAACCATTTCTAAAGATGCACCTGAAGATACCTTGACCTTATCAAGGGCCAAGCAAATTAGCTTAAAAGGCTGGGAAAAGCCTGTTAAAAAGTAGTTGAAGCTTTAGGGGTTCTGTTTTAAGACCACCCCTGGCGATTTTTGAGTTTACACGCCTTTTAAATAGGCGAGTGAATATCAAAAGCTACTTCCCTTCATAACCAGGAATATTAGCGTGAATAATTTCATCTAGCTGATATTCTTTTAAATACTGTTCCGCGTAGTCCAGGTAAATCTTTTCTTCAATAAATAGATTAAATAAATCTGGATCAATATGTCCTTCTTCCTTTAGGTGTCCTAATATTTTTAAACTCTCAGACAATGTTTTGGCATCTTTATAAGGTCTATCTCCCGAGGAAAGAGCTTCAAAAATATCAGCAATGCCCATCATTCTGGCTGGAATAGACAGTTCTTCTCGGGTTAAGCCATTTGGGTAGCCTTTACCATCCATTTGCTCATGGTGGCCACCCGCATATTCACTGACGCGTTGTAATTCTTTTGGGAAAGGCAGTTGGTTTAGCATATTAATAGAGACTAAGGCGTGTTCTTGAATTTTAGTGCGCTCAGCCTCGTTTAAGGTGCCTCGCTGAATACTTAGGTTGTCTATTTCATCTTCAGACAGCAAAGGAGCGGTTTGGCCATTAAGATCTACATAGCTTTGGCTACCCAGCACCTTAATATAGTTGGCATCTTCGTCCGATAAAGATTCTCCTCCCATGTTTATTTGTTGCAACCGTTTGTAGGCGGCTTGGTAGGTTTCACGGCATTCGGTCACGCTTTCTTCAGGGATATTATTGCGCTTAACCACCTCTTCATAGGCCTTTAGGTTTAGGCGGGTTTCAATTAAGGCGATGCGGTCAAATACCGTTTGTAGTTTGGTTGCTTTATCCATAATATGTTCAGGTGTGGTCAGCTTGCCACAGTCATGTAGCCAAGCAGCGGTTTCTAGCTCAAAAAAATCATTTTCAGAGAAGGTGAAATTAGCGAAGATTCCGGTTTCCATGGCGGCTGCTTTTTTAGCGAGCATCATGGTAATGATAGGCACGCGCTGGCAGTGAGCGCCCGTGTGAGGGGACTTCTTGTCGATGGTATCCGCAATCAACTTACTGAAAGATTCAAATAAGATTTTGTGTTCATCAACCAGTTTTTTATTACTTAATGCGATAGAAGCTTGTGAGGCCAGTGAACGAGCCAAACTTTCAGCTTCCGTGCTAAAGGGAATAACGTTCCCCTTTTCTTTGGCATTAATGAGTTGTAAAACACCTAAGCATTCACCATCAATGCCTTTAAGGGGGATGGTTAGCATAGACTGGGTGCGGTAATTGGTGCTTTTATCAAAGGCCATAACCGCTTTAAAGTCAAACTTTTGAGAAGTGTAAATATCTTTAATATTAACTGTTTTACCACAGTTAGCGGCAAAAGCCACCACAGAGGATAGATTTTGTTCACCATTTTTTAGCTTAATAGGGATAGCTGAAAAAGAGATTTTTTCTTTTTGAGTGCCGCCTAACTTGATGTTTAAGGAATCATTTTGGATGACATTAAAAGACAGACTATCTTGCTGAGTGGTTAAGTAAAGTAGACCGCCCTCTGCATGAGTGAGCTCTTTGGCGCTACAGAGAATTTTTTCGAGTAATTCTGTGGTATCCCTTTGTGCAGATAGGGCGATGCCAATTTTATTTAATTGTTCAATTTTGGCTAATAAATCAAAACTCATTTAGCGTCACTTTATGTAAGGGCAGATAGTCCTAGTTTGACATAAAGTGCGTAAGTTGTAAATTGAAAAACCAGGGAGTAGAAAGAAGTAGTTGTAAAAATACTTATCGTATTATAATGATATTAAGTATAGGAGGGGTCGAAGATGAATAAGATTTTTGAGGCAATAAAAAACCCGCTAAAAGCGGGCTTTATAAGACAGTTTTAATTAGCAGTGATTAAAATATGAAGTCTTTGCTGTAACCGATAGACAGTACAGGCTTATCTTTGTTTATTCCGCCAGCAGCGCTATCAAAGTTTTTGTCATAAGCAAAAGTGAAATCACCTGCTCCGAAAGCTACCTGTGCATGAGAGTAAGATTTTTTATTAGACTCTGCATAGTTTTGGTTACCTACAGTTACGCTGAAGTTAGTGTTTTCTGTAATATCTGCGCCATAAGAAGCGAAAGCATATAGATCACCCGTTTTAGCGTTTGCAGCCGCTTCAGTTACAGAATAGTTCAGACCCGCAGTAAAGCCAGCAATACCACCACTAACGTAAACTTCAGAGAAGTCTGCGTTGTTTTGAATTGGGTATGCATAGTAGATGTAACCTACATCATATGCTACTTTAGAAACTTCACCAGTGTAACCAGCATAGAAATCTTGCTCGTAACCATTAGTTCCGCCTAGAGTAGAACCCCAAGTACCCGCATAAACACCATTTTCGTTCGCGTAGTCAACACCACCCTGTACCGCAGCCGCGTTAGCATTTTGTGTCATACCACGCCACATGTAGTTCGATACTGCAGAAACGTTGGCAGCTACTTCAGCTTGTGCTGCTACAGGTGCAAAAGTGGCTGCTGCAGAAGCGGCGATAGCCATAGAAACGACTAAAGATTTTAGTTGTGTTGCTTTTTTCATGGGGTGTAAACTCCGTTAAATGAAATAAAAATTTTATTATTTGTTGAATATAATCAATCCAATATAAGGAAGTTATATGCCAAAAGGTAATATAGCATATTAAACAACAGCTTAGTTAGTTTTAGGCTGATGTTTTAGGGCGGAATAGAGAGGTTCGCATTCATTAAAGGGCGGTCTTGCACTAACTTGGTGATAAGCAATCGCTAATATGCCTTGTTAAGCAGGTGTTACTTGTCGTTTAGGGGGTAAGTGTCGTGATTAAAATATTTATTAACCGCCTCAAGTTAAGTACCTTAAATGCGCTAAAATAGCTTCACTATATTGGTTTCTTGGAATTCTGGAGGGCGCATGAATCAGCCTCGACAAATTGGTTTAATTATTATTGGTGATGAAATTTTGTCTGGTAAACGCCAAGATAAGCATCTTTTTCAAGCCAACGAACTCCTTCAGCCTCGTGGGCTAGCGGTTGACTGGGTGTGGATGCTTCGTGATGATGAAGCTAGCTTGGTTGAAACCTTTCAAGCCTCTTTTGCTCGTAACCATATTGTATTTTGCTTTGGTGGCATTGGCGCCACGCCTGATGATAAAACACGCCAATGTGCTGCCAAGGCTTTGAACCTACCTTTAGCACAACACCCCGAAGCGACCCAAGAAATTGTGAATAAGTTTGGCGAAGCGGCTTACCCACAGCGCGTGAAAATGGCCGAGTTTCCACAGGGTGCGGCAATGATTCCCAATTTTTATAACCGTGTCGCAGGTTTTTCTATTCAAGAACACTATTTTATGCCTGGCTTTCCTATCATGGCAAAAGACATGCTAAATTGGGTTTTAAATACCTATTATGCTGACTTGTCTCAACCTGTTTCGGTTGAAAAATCTATTCGAATTCTAGAAGGCCATGAAGGGGTTTGGATTGATTTTATGGCACAATTTGAAGTCAATTACCCTAGCCTACGAATCTTTAGTTTACCCACGGTAACGGAATCTGGTGGGCGAAATGTTGAGATAGGGGTAGAAGGGCGAGAGCCAGAAGTAGATAAAGGTTTTGCTGACATTGTGGCAGAAGCGGAGCGACAACAAGCAAATTTTGAAGTAGTAGGTAAAGCATGAAGCAGGTTGATGTCATTATTGTCGGTGCTGGTGCGGCAGGGTTAATGTGCGCTGCACAAGCGGGTTACAAAGGTTTATCTGTGTTGGTGGTAGACCATGCCCCTAAGGCGGCAGGCAAAATTCGTATTTCTGGTGGAGGCCGTGCTAACTTTACTAATATGGGTGTTAACCCAAGTAATTTTTTGTGTGATAACCCACATTTTGTCAAGAGTGCTTTGGCACAATATGGTTCTCAAGACTTTATTGACTTGGTTGATAGGCATGGCTTGGCTTACGAACAACGTGCTTTAGGCAAGCTGTTTTGTGAACATAGAGCCAGTGATCTTATTCAAATTTTACGCACAGAATGTGACTGGGCGGGCTGTCAGTTCCAGTTAAAAACAGCGATTGAATCGGTCAAGTTCTTGGTAGATAAATCTCAATACCAAGTTAATTTACAACCATCAGAGGGAGCTAGTGAAGCCGTTGTTTGTCAAAACTTAGTGGTTGCAACGGGTGCTTTATCTTTTCCAAAATTAAAGGCCTCTGGTTGGGGCTATCAGCTTGCTCAACAATTTGGGTTGGCGGTATTACCCGTTCGCCCAGGCTTGGTGCCATTGGTGTTTACCGGTAAGTGGCATGACTTTTGTGCTAGCTTGTCTGGCTTGGCGTTAGATGTTGCTGTATCGGTAGAGCGCGCGGAAGCACCTAGTTTTAGTGAAGCGATCTTGTTTACCCACCATGGTTTAAGTGGCCCAGCTATTTTGCAGGCATCGAACTATTGGGAAAGAGGGCAGTATATTGAAATTAACCTGTTGCCTGAACTTAATATCGAGCAAGCTTTGCTAGCCCTAAAAGCAGATAATAGCTTGGTAGTGAGTTGGTTTAAAAATCATTTTCCTCGCAAGTTTTACCAAGCCTGGTTGGCCTTATTTCCTATGCCAGAACGCTTGGCAGATACCAGTAACGATGCCCTAAAATCCTATGCACAGCAACTACAGCACTGGCGATTGTATCCAAGCGATACCGCTGGTTATGATAAGGCAGAAGTTACTTTGGGCGGCATAGATACCGATGAATTGCAGTCGAAAGATTGCCAGGTCAAAAAACAGTCAGGGTTGTATTTTATTGGCGAAGTGCTAGATGTGACGGGGCAACTAGGCGGCTATAATTTCCAGTGGGCTTGGTCTTCTGGTTATGTGGCGGCACAAAGTTTGACCCCCTTAAAACTCGAGTAAGGTTTCATAAAAAGCCGTTTTAAGAATCCGTTAAAATAGTGATACCAGTAGACCACCCCTGGCGATTTTTGAGTTTGGGGTAAAGAATTTAAAGAACGTAAAGAATTTAAGAAGCCTAAGAAAGCCTAAGAAAGCCTAAGGAAGCCCCATGCTTTATTTACAAATAGAACCACAAGAGGTTGAACCTTTTAAAGATTACTTGCTAGCCAATGATTGGGACATTGTGTCTCAAGACGGTGGGCAAAGCCAGTTCATTGGTTGGGCTTA
>WFMZ01000011.1 GCA_015484555.1 Hydrogenovibrio sp.
ATTAATTTTGGCATACTAACTGTTAATAGCCATATAACAACTTACTACAGGCGCCTTTTACAGG
The DNA here is from genome assembly GCA_015484555.1 of Hydrogenovibrio sp. Taxonomy (GTDB): domain Bacteria; phylum Pseudomonadota; class Gammaproteobacteria; order Thiomicrospirales; family Thiomicrospiraceae; genus Hydrogenovibrio. The sequence continues at coordinate 65 of WFMZ01000011.1, forward strand.
ATTTAGTTAGCTTTAAAATTAATGTGAAAAAATGATATGAAAACAATTAACACGCAAAATATTTATACAAACTTATTTGGAGATTGCTATTTCCAAGAAATCAATTGCCAGGTATTTGATAACGTGGGAGCCAATGCAACTTTTCATAAAGTATTTAAAAAAGAATTGGACATTAAAAATACGCTCTTTATTATTGTCGGTTCCGATTCAGGGCTGTTAATTCCTTACTTACAAAAAAACCATGCCGATCAGGGACGGCATTATATTATTTTAGAAAAGCCTGAAATAATTTCATATATTGAAGATAACATTGATGTCGATCAAAAGTTAATTGATATATTGCCGTTAGATGTGAATTTCAATAGTATCTCTGAAAAATTTCCTGATTATACTTCTCACTCTCGCTATAAGTTGTTACGTTCGATAGCCGTTATTGATTCAATTAACTCAGATTACCAAGCCATTTGGGAAGAAGCTCAGGATAAATTTAATATTTTTATCAATGCCGAAATTGGCTATACAACTAATAATGTTTTTGTAGATAGTCAACTTAGAAACTTGTCTTTAAGCCAAACACCAGTTGATAAAATTAAAGGCGCTTTAAAGGGTTTAACTGCCATTATTATGGGTGGAGGGCCTACCTTGGATGAAAATATTGGTTGGATAAAAGAAAACCAAGATAAGCTGGTAATTTTTGCTGCTGCACGTATTTCAGGTCGTCTTAAAAAAGAAGGTATTCAGCCTGATTTTTTCGTCACCGTAGATCCACATGCTGTTAGCTATGACAACAGTAAGTCAATACTACCTTACGGAGACTCGGCTATTTTAGTACACGCTAACAATGCTAACTCTAAATTATTAGCCGAATGGTCTGGCGACAGAGCATACTTAGGCTTACGCTATCCTTGGGTAGATTCACAACACAACCAACCCTATAACTTACAAGTGATTGGTCCCACCGTAACCAATACAATGGCTTCTGTAGCAGCCTATTTAGGTGCCCAGAAAATTATTTTTTCAGGTGTTGATTTTTGTAACTCTGCAGCAGGAAAAAGCCATGAATCTAATAGTGTTGAGTCTAAGTTAGGAAAATACTTAGATCAGGCCAGTAATCGTGTCGAAACTTATTCCGGTCGTATCGCAGAAACGACACCCAGCTTTGCTCAGGCACGTAATGCGATGGAAGATCTAGTTCAATATGCTATAAAAACTTTTGAAAATAGTTTCTATACACTTAGTAAAGAATCAGCCATGGTTAACCAAGTGATTCATCAAACTACCGATAAGATAGAATTACCTGAAAATAATAAATTTGAAGCTCTTTCAAAGATTAAATTAACTTTAAAATTTAACCTAAAGCAATATGTTATTTTCTTGAAAGAGGCCAAATCCTATTGCCTAGAAATGCGAGATTTATGTAAGGAAATAGCTGGAAATTCTCGCAAAGGGATCAAAATCGCTAAGCTATTATTTAAAGACTTAGATAATACAAACGAACTGACTCAACAACTACTTCAACTTCAACAAAAAACCAATAATTTATTAGGGGATCATGCTGAGTTTATGTTTAATTACTCCATGAAAGCTTACAAAGATTTCATGGACCCTAGTATAGGGGAAGATAATATGACTAGAGATGATATAAAAAACTCTTTTATTTATTATTTCAAGGGGTTAATTAACTCTTCTGTTCCGCTACGAAAATCTATAGAACAGTCGGTCGCTCGTTTAAATCATCGTATAAATGAAACCAAGGGTGTTAAACCTTTAGGTAAGCTAATTGAAAAATGGCAAGAATATGAAGAGCAAGGACGACCTCTAGTGTGGCTTAAAATGCACAATCTCACTTTACAAGATTTACCTGTAGAGCACCAAGTTCCGGTCAAGAAACTAATTGACTTCTTCGAGAAGGAGCTCTCAGAAACCGATACCAAACTGAGTAAACAATTGAAATCTCGTGGGGAAAGTACGGCAAACCACTTTGCCCGTATTCAACGCTATTTCACTGAAAATAGAACGGGGGATTTAGAAATATTAATTAATTATATTGCTGACAATGCTACTGAAGGCGATCAGTCAAAAGACCTGTGTCATATTGGTTCAGGTTATTTGTACGAATTAAAAGATATGCCTAATGAGGCTCTAGATCACTATGTACAAATTAAAGATCAACACCTTTTAATGGAGGGCTTAAAGCGCGTTACAAATATAACATTGAACCAGAAAGATTACGCCAGTACATTAAATACACTGGAAGTTTTAATCAATTATTCCGATGAATACTATATTGCCTACGCTGATATTTCCGCTGCTACTGGTGATAGCATAGGTGCTGCTGAAATTTATCAACACTATCTAAAAACACATGAAGAAGATGTGACTACTTGGATTAAATTAGCAAAGATACAAATTCATAATGGCGCTACTACTGAAGCCATTCAAGCTATCAACAAAATTAAAGAGTTAGAACCTGAAAACCAGATTACCAATGAACTGTTAAACCTAGCATCAAAGCCTAAACATTAATCCGTTTAGTTCTAAGTATTAGAATCAAAAACAGCTCTTGTTAGAGCTGTTTTTATTTGGAATAATATCTAAAGTTAACTAGTTTAAATTATCTTTAAAATACACTTCATAGTCTGCCTGAGCTTGTTCATAGTCAGGGATATGCCCTATATCCATCCAATATTCTGTTAACGGAAAACCACCCGTTCTTTTGCCTTCTTGTAATAAGCCATCCACTAAGGTTGGCATATCATAAAACTCATTGTCTGGAATTTTTTGCAAAATATCCGCATCTAAACAATAGATACCTGCATTCACAAAATAACGATAAGTGGGCTTTTCCACAATTTGACTAATTTGAGAACCATCCATTTCAATTACGCCATAAGGAACCTGTTGAGAATACTCTCGAACGCATGTGGTAATACAGTTTTTATGCTCTGTGTGAAAGTCAATCAAAGCGGTGAAATCAACCTTGGTTAATAAATCACCGTTCATCACAATCATAGGACCATTGTTTAAAGCTCCGCTTGGCAGTAAGCTTAAAGCGCCTGCGGTTCCCATTGGCTGACCTTCTTCAATGTAGGTGATATTAACCCCCCACTGGCTACCATCACCAAAGTGATTTCGAATGGTTTCACCCAAGTAGTTAATGCAGAAATAAAATTCGGTGAAGCCTTGTTCAGAAATATGCTTCACAATGGTTTCTAAAATAGGTTGATTACCAACGGGTAACATGGGTTTAGGTAAGGTTTCTGTTAAAGGACGTAATCTCATCCCTAAACCACCTAACATCAATACTACAGGGTTCTTTCGGCGTAGCGTATGCTCTGTTTGAACATAATAAAGCCCTATCACTTTATGGTCACTGTTAATGATTGGTAAGTGACGTAATGACTTGCGTTTAATATGCTGCTTCCAAACCATTTCGGTTTCGTGTTCAAGTCCTACCGTTGGCTCGGTATTGGCAACATTAATTATCAAACTATCTAGGCTCGCACCTTTCAATAACCCACGTCGAATATCGCCATCGGTTACGGTTCCCACTAGCTTTTGCTCAGGGGAAATAACCAACACAATTTGCATCGCTTGTTGATCTAAAACCGTAAGGGCATCTCGAATCGTTGCTTGTTCAGAGATGGCGATGGTTTGCCAGTCAAATAAATTCATATCAACCTACCTTAGTTGCTTTTGGCGCATTTTTAATAGCGCTTCAACTTGAAATACATCTGCCAAGTCATCAATATCTACCCCTGAAATAGAATCCATTACAAATAATTCAGATCCACCTTCCGCCGTAAACGCGCCCTGCTTTCGTAAGTAGTCTGGTGTCACAATATAAATGGCACCGTTAATCACATAATAATCATCATTGTAATCTTGTCTACGCGACACATACTGTGAAGGTTGCGCCAAATACTGCCAACCCGATTCTGACCGCTGAACGCACTTATAAGGATGTTCTTTCATAGGTTGAACACTTAGCAATGACTGTTTATCACTGCTTAAAAATTGTTCAATTGCACCATCAATATCCTTAACACTTCGCAAAGGTGAAGTTGGCTGTAACAGCACAATTGCATCGGGCAATCTTCCCTGCTCTTCTAGCCAATCTAACACATGCAATACTGCTTCGGCAGTGCTGGTTTGGTCTGCTGCTAACTCCGTAGGGCGAATATAGTCTACCGCGACACCACAAGACTCTGCAAAATCATTAATGGCTTGGTCTTCACTGCTCATCATTAACTGCGTAATATGCTGGCTTTTTTGGGCTTCATCTAATGTATATTGCAATAAAGGTTTGTCTAAAACTGGGTATAAGTTTTTACCAATTAAGCCTTTAGAACCGCCTCTTGCAGGTACTAGAGCTAAAATATTTTGGGTGGGTAACTTAGTGCTCATGCCTATCCTTTTTCTGTTGCAACATGGTTTCAATCATAATATGAACGGCCAAACTCGGGTCCGGCAAATGTTGCTTGGCATTGTGCCAAAGTCTTTGTTTAACCGGTTCTAGCAACCCTTGTTCCAAAATAGGAATAAGCGCTTCTTCTTTATCGACCAAAAGTAATAAATCTTCAGAGACTAATGGTATTTCTTTCAATTGGCTATAATCTTGCCACCACTGAATAAGCTCAGGCTCAAACCATAAATAGACGCTGGTGTTGAAAGGTTTTTCGGCCATTTCATTTAAATAAAGCGCATCAAACCCACAGGTTGAAAAGGCACTTAGCACCAAATCACAAACCACTAGGCTATGTTTAATGTCTTTCTGCTTATCAAACGTGGCTTTCTCACCAAAGGCTTGCTGAAACAATGCCATGGTTTTATTTTTTAAGGTTTCGGATTCTTTTGGGTGCGGGCGGTAAATTAATTGGAAGTTTTTATCCCATTTTTGTAGTTGGCGAACCAAACCTTCAATGGTTTTAAAGTAACCCGGCACTTCTAAAATAGGTTGACCATAAAACCCTAGCACAATATGCTCAGAGTCAAAAATCGCCAGGGGTGGGTAGCTGGCTTCACGCTGTTTTAAAGCATTAAAATGATGGTAATCAATATGCTTAATAGAGCCGATAGGAATTGTATTAATTTGAGGGTAACGCTTGCTGGTAATACGTTTTGCTTCATCATCTAAGACAAAAGCGGTGTTTGGAATAGCTTGACAGGCCTGGTTTATATCGCCCCAAAAGCTTTGAAGCGCAAAACTATATACGCCCTGCTGCTCTGCCCATAAAAGCGTAGTTTCATCAATACCTGTGTCAGGGCCCGAAATACCGGTTAACACTAGATCGGGTTTAAAGTCATTAAATTGCTGTTGCAGAAAAGTGGAGGATTCCAGTTCAGCATTCGAAACTTCAACCCAGTCTAGTTGGCCTTTAAAGTTCACTAAAATAGAGGTTGCAGGTGCCTGGCATACAATTCGGCAACAAAAGTCTTTGTGTGAAATTAAGTCTGGCAATAATTTTTCAAAAGAGAGCGCAGTAGCAGGATCTCTAGCGGTAATAAGTAGGTTCAACAATTTCTATTTCCACTAAGGGTTAATCGGTTGAACTATCTCAAGTAGTTCAGAGCGATGCTGCCCTGCTAGCTTATATAAAAATACGAATTTTTGCCACTCTAACGCTGATATTTTGCTACTTTATGACAGAGCCATGAGAAAACTTAATCATTTATCACACTCAGGCAAATCATAAAAAGGTTTATTTAGATTAGTGGCTATTGAGCGTTGGCTTAAAAACTGTTCTAAATGCTGCGTCATTGCTTGAGCAACCTGCCCTTTTCCATACAAACTTTCAGTTGTTGCTAGCTTATTTTGGAAAGTTTCTGACAAGGCCTTTTCCAATACTTCTTCAATTTCAATTTGAGTTTCACCGCAATGAATAATCGATTCTGCACTCAAGCGCCCTTTTTGGCGCTCACCCATATTCACGGTCGCCACTTGCATGGCAGGTGCTTCAATAATGCCACTAGATGAGTTGCCTAAAACGACTTTAGCCAACTTCATTAAACTTAGGTAACGTTGTGACCCTAAAGACTGCACAAAGTATGCATTTATATCGGTTTGTTGTATCCAATTTTGAATTTCTTGATTTAATGCTTGTCCACTGGCATCGGCATTGGCTCCCGTCCAAATTAAGGTAATAGGCTGTTTTTTAGCCGTTTCTTCTAGGGCTTTAAATACTTTTTTTAATACTAATTTACCCATCATTGAACCCCAAGAAACAGGATGATAGGTCATGAGGATAATATTATCTTTTAATTTAAACCCTAAGTTTTCTTCCAGCTCTGTTGCCGTTAAATAATCAATATTTTCAATAACATCTAACCCTGGTGAACCAACGGTATGAACTTGGCTAGGTTGTTCACCCATTTGAATAACACGCTTTCGATAGGCTTCCGCCGCAACAAAATGTAGATTGGCAAGCTTCGTAACGGCATGACGAATGGCTTCATCCATTGCCCCTTCTGTCACTTCACCGCCATGGATATGGGCGATTGGAATATGGTTTAACAGTGCGGCAGAACAAATGCCTAACAACTCATAACGGTCACCCAATACCACTAATATATCGGGTTTATGCTGATCAAATTGTTTTGAAAAAGCTCGCATCGCTTGACTGGTTGCCAAAGCAATAGAAATATCAGAGTTTGTATCCTCTGTTTCAAAAATAGGCACTTCTGCAAAGATAGGCACCCGTGCTTTTATTTCATTAACCGTATTGCCTTGAGACGATAATAAATGGGCGCCAGTGACGTACAGCTGACATTCTAAAAGTGGAGAAGCATTTAACTGTTCAATTAAATTGGCCAACAAACCAAATTCTGCACGGGTGGCAGTCACCACCGCTACTTGATATTTTTGGGTCTGACTCATAAAGAAATGCCTTCATCTTCAGCAAAGTTTTGAGTCGCCACACGGCCTAAAGCATCATCCCAGTCAGTCGATGGCAAGCCCGTTTCTGCTCGCTTTAAGGTCAGGTTTTGTTCACTAAAATATTCCCCTATTTGGATAGGCATCTTAGCCACAATGCGTTTACTCACTAAGCTTTTATTGCCTTTTTCAGACGCAGAGGCTGTTTTAATACCATTTCCCATCGCCATTTCTATTTGACGAATACGGGCAACCATCGCTTTCAATTCATCGGGCTCTAAGCTAGCTTTATGATCAGGACCAGGCAAGGTTTTGTCTAAGGTAAAATGTTTTTCAATAACCCTGGCACCCATCGCTACTGCCGCAATCGGTACGGCAATACCTAAAGAATGGTCCGATAAACCCACTTCAACATTAAATTGCTTTTGAATACTTAACATGGCGTTTAAATTAACATCTTCAAACGGGGTTGGATAAGCAGTATTTGCATGCAAAATAGTTAAGTTACCGGAGGATAAGCCTGCTTTTAATAAGGTATCAATCGCCAATTCAATTTCATCTAGCTCGCCCATTCCTGTTGATAAAATGGTGGTTTGATTTAACTTGGCTATTTTTCGTAAATAAGGAATAGACAACAATTCACCTGAAGGAATTTTCCAAGTCTTCATTTGTAATTGGTTCAATAGTTCAATACTGTCATCATCAAATGGCGTGGACATAAATTCAATGTCATGCTGTTGGCAATACTCCATTAAAGTTTGGTGATCTGATTTAGAGAGTTCTAATGCTTTTAAGAGTTGATATTGGCTTTGCGCTTTACCGGTGTTTTCGGTTTGATAGTCAGCCTGTTGTAAAGATTTGGAAACTAAGTTCTGTGCTTTAAAAGTTTGAAACTTAACGGCATCTGCACCTGCTTCTACTGCGGCATCAATAAGCGCTAAAGCTTGGTTAAGGTCGCCATTATGGTTCACCCCTGCTTCAGCGATAATAAAAGTTTTCATTTAAATTTCTTCAGTATAAGCTTTAACTGGAAAGCTTTTATAATCAAATACATATTGGTAGTCGTCCATTTTATAAATATGTTTTGACTTTAAACTAAAGTCATTTTTCGTATCTTTTTTATCATTTTCAATCATCTTAAGCTTAGAGTAAGCTTTATCAAACAAGGTAAGCATTGATAAATTCATGCCATGATTTATATTTTTAACATATACGCCATCAACATCCTCTTTGCCCAATACTTCCATATGTACATTCAAACCTAGGCTAGTCATTTTTTTAGCCATATTAACCTTCTGTTCCGTTGATGCAATGTTATCGCTCTCTGCATGTACAAAATAATAATAAGTTTTAAGCCCCTTAGAAAACATTTCTTGAAGTTGTCCACTAGAAAAGTTACGAATTTCATACCGATTAGCATCAAAAGAATTTGTTAGTCCTTTTTGAAAAATCCAAGCCGAACGAACATAAAAGCCTGTCGTAATATTGCTATGCAGTTTAAGGCTCAACTCACAAGCACCTACTTCTCGTCCAACAATGTAGGTTAAATGAGGACTTGCCCAAGATGAATTATCAAATACTGCCCTAAAAGTATTAGGGGCTATTTTAGTTGCCATATTCGCAATATAACCACCATAAGACGAGCCTATTAAAATAACATTTTCAGCTGGAATATTTGGGTTGTTTAACAGCACATGTTCTACCGCATTAATAATATCTAAGGCTTGCAAAACACCTGCATTTTGATATTCATTTTTTCCAGGTAGAAGAGTTGCAGAAATTTTAGCCTGCTGGTTAGTATCCGCTAAATATTTATTTAATATCTGCACACCTTCTGCAACGGTAGAACCCTGGAAAGGTTGTTTATGAGCTAAAAATAGCTTTTCTATTTGTGCAATATCTTCCGCTTCATAATGAATTGAACTTTCATCAGTATTACGACTAAATTTACAATGGTAATCTACTGAAATAGCCGTCAGGCTATATTTTTCGGCTATTTTTTGACAAAAAACTTCTGCGTAGTTTCCTGATAAGTCTTTTCCAAAACCGGGGATATAGACCACTAAACCCACTGATTTCTTAGCTGGCTCTACCATGCTGTAAGTTGTTTCTCGTTTATGATTAGCAAAACCTAACTCAAAATCAGCTGTCGTTTTATATTTTATTTCACTTTCAGTCAATGACATAATTTTACCTTTAAATTAAAGAGATTTAACCCATTTAGCTGGGTTACCGACATAGACACCCCTTTCATGGATGTCTTTCACCACCACCGAACCTGCGCCAATCACAACTTCATCACAAATAGTCAAGCCTTGAATCACCACCGCCCCGCTACCAATCAAACATTTATGACCTATTTCAACATCACCATTAATAATGGATCCCGTTGAAATATGACAAAAGTCACCAATCATCGCACCATGTTCTACCAGAGCATGATTATTAATAATAGTATTACAACCAATTTCCACAAAATGATTAATAAAACATTGGTGTAAAACAACAACGCCTTCCGCTAAAGTTGCACTAGATGCAACACGGGAACTATTAGAAACCAAAGTAGGTAATTGACCACCAAATTGTTTGACATGCTTATAAAGCATTTCACGAACCAGAGTGCTTTTAAGCTGTCCAACAGTAATAATACAACATGGCGTTTGTTTAAGCAGTTGCTCTAATTGGTCATCTGTTCCTATCACAGGATAGCCCAGTAAGCCGGTGCTGTTAGAGTCATGCGCTTCAATAATACCCACTATGTGATGGGTTTGATTATTTTCAATCACATCAATCACCGAGGCACAATGTCCACCGCCACCTAGTAATAAAACAGGGGTTTTATCTTTAGTCATTTTTTTCTCCCGCAGGACAGCGAATACCACTTGGAATATTGACAAGGCGTTCAGCTAAAAATTCAGTAATCGGCATGGCGGTTCTAATTTCATCTTCATAAATAGCCAGTTGGTGCATGGGTGTCCATAAAGGCCTAGCTTGAATGGATTGTTCGCAAGCTAATTTAAGGAAACTATCTCGCTCTGTTTGGGTTTCAAACAATACTGCATTTAACCAATAATTAGGTTGTTGATTTTCGGGCGAAGGAATAGAGACCACCCCTGGCGATTTTTGGGTTTCAAATAAGTATTGCTTCGCTAGCAATCTTTTTTCAATTAAAAAGCCATTTAACTTTTGAAGTTGCGCGACGCCTAAAGCAGCGTTTAAATTTGGCATGCGTAGGTTATAACCAATTTCATCATGCTCAAATAACCAAGCGTGTGGTACTTTTGCCGTGGTGCTTAGGTGCTTTGCTTGCTTTGCTAGGGCATCATCATTCGTAATGAGCATGCCCCCGCCCCCAGTAGTTAAAATTTTATTGCCGTTAAAACTAAAGACCCCAAAATCACCAAAGGTGCCGCTATGTTGACCTGCTATAAAACTGCCTAGGCTTTCTGCGGCATCTTCAACAATATTTATATTGTATTGTTTACACAAGGCGATTATTTCAGGCATGTCTGCACAAAACCCTAGTGTATGCATTGGCACGCAAGCGGCAACACGGCGTTGTGTTTGAGTATGAAATGTTTGACCATTTTCTGAATAGGTTTGGGTAGTTAAAAAGGCTTTTAAATCATCAGCTGACAAGCTTAAATTATTTTCATCGACATCAATAAAAATAGGATTAGCCTCAATCATCCGGATGGCATTGGCCGTAGCGATAAAGGTTAAAGATTGGGTAATCACTAAGTCATTAGCTTGCACGCCTAGTGTTTTTAACGCTAGGTATAAACCCATTGTACCGTTCACAACGGCAATGGCATGCTTTGCGCCCGTATAGTCGGCTATTTTTTGTTCAAACTCGGTTACATAAGCGCCCACTGAAGAAACGAAGGTAGAATCAATACAATCTCCCACTAAGTTCTTTTCGGTTTCATCGAAGCAGGGGGCATGCAAAGGAATCAATTCATCAGTTTGATAATGTGTACGAATGAGGTCTAACAACCCCTGTCCGGTTGGGGCTTGGCTAGACATTGTAAATATCGGCCTTGTAACGTTTTAAATTTTCTGGCTTAGTAAACCATTCAATTGTGGCTTCTAAACCTTGTTCTATATTGTATTTTGGCTCAAAGTTAGTCAGGTCTTTAATTAACGTATTGTCACACCACAGTCTAAATACTTCTGAATCTTTAGGGCGTAGACGCTGTTCATCTGTGACAAAGTTCACATCAGAATGCATAATCTTTTTAATTAAGTTCAGCGTATCTTGTACTGAAATTTCAAAGTTGGATCCAATATTAATGGTTTGCCCAATCGCTTGCTCTGCTTCAGCAATTGCCATCATGCCTGCACAGGTATCAGAAACGTAGTTGAAATCTCGTGTTGGCGAAGTATCACCCAGCTTAATTTCTTTAGCACCCTTCGCTATTTGACTAATCATGGTTGGAATTACTGCACGTGCTGACTGCCTTGGGCCGTATGTATTAAAAGGTCTGGCAATACAAACGGGCATTTCAAAAGCATTGTAGTAAGACATGGCCATGGCATCGGCACCAATTTTACTGGCGCTGTAAGGTGATTGAGGCTGTGGCGGATGCTTTTCGTCAATAGGAACGTATTGTGCCGTGCCATAAATTTCTGAGGTTGAGGTATGCATTAACCGCTGAACACCATTTTCTAAACAGGCCTGCGCAATATTTAAAGTGCCATTTACATTGGTTTCTACATAAGAATTAGGGGCTACATACGAATAAGGAATGGCAATTAAGGCGGCTAAATGAAAAACGGTATGACAGTCTTTGGTAATGACTTTACAGTAAAAAGGATCGCGAACATCACCGCTAACCACTTCAATTTCTTTTAAATAAGGAGACTGCTCTAACCAGCCCCAGTCGTTAAAGGAATTGTACAAGGCCAATGCACGTACCTTCGCCCCTGCTTCAACTAAGGCTTCACATAAATGTGAACCAATGAAACCATCTGCACCGGTTACTAAAACCTGCTTGCCTTGCCAGTAAGATGATGCCATATTGCTTCCTTATTTAAAGTTGTTCTGTCTACTTAATATTTGGAATGAGCTTCCATTGGAATATTAAGTAAATCTGTATATTTTGTATCTGCTTTAAGCACCTTGTCTAAATAAGCGCGTGTTTCAGCTGATTTATGATCAAACCTTAGCTTTTTATAAACTTGCTTAGGGTTCATGCTATTCACTTTAGAGACCGCTTTTTCAGGTGTCTTACCAAATAATGATAACACCGTACTTAGACCCCCATTATAGGAAGAAATCGTCATCATTTCTTTGATTTTTTTATTCTCTACCTCAGACAGGTAATCGTTGGTAAGTAAACTTAAATAAGCTGTTCCCATTCGAATATTATTTTCAGAATTCAATAGCTCTGTTGGAGAGGGTTGACCAGACTTTTCATCCACTAAGTTATAAACATCTTTACCTGCTGAACTGGCCTTTAACTGCATTAAGCCAATCGCATTTGATTTGCTAACTGCTTTCGCATTAAAACCACTTTCTGTTTCCATAATGGCATAGACCAAAGAAGGTTTAATATCATATTTCTTTGCATAATTTTCTACCCAAGACTGATAATCTCTCGCGGGGCCTGTTAAATCTGACTGTATCAGAGGAATATGCAGTAAAACGAAGTCCCCTTCTTCATCTGAAAAATTTTCAGCCATATTGGCTAATAAAAAGTTAGCATAGCGATAAGCTTGCTTAGGATAGCGAATAGGATGATTATTTTCATCGGCTATTTTTTTATAAAAATAAGGCGTTTCTTTGAAATTAAACCGCTCATCACTTAATAGGTTTTGTTCACGATATGGTGCTTTCGAGAGTAAAACACGCACAATGGCTTGTTTGATATTTTTAGAAGAAGCCACTTTTTTAGGAAATTCAATAATCAACTCATCTTCATAAATAACCAGAGACGGTAAACTATTCTGTTGTTGTGCCCCTGAACTTTTATGAATGCCTTGGCTGACTGTATTCACTTGCATAGATGGACGTTTATTTGTTGTTTTATTTTTTGGATTTGACTTGAAACCTGAATCCTCATGGTTTTCAAGCTCTATTAATCCTTCTGATAATGCCTGCTCCAATGAATTGACTATTTTTAAAGGTCTTTTCGATTCAACCACCACAATAGAACGAATGCCGGATACGGAATGAGCAGGCACGACCACTTCATCTTCTATTAAATTTGACACCATAAATAGACTATTTTTAGCATACATCAACCCGCCACTGACTAACACCAGTAGCAATACGGAAATGCTCATTGAAAATAATATTTTTTGGCTAGATGTCATTTTTCTGTCAATACAACTTAAATAGAGGTTATTTAATGATGATATAGCACAGATGAAGCCAACTTCTGTTGGCTTAACATGAAAGTATTTTTAATACTAAGTGAAGTTAACGCAGGTATTTAAACAAGCTTAAATCTTGTACTCTGGTAAAAATTTTCTGTGCCATTTCTAGCGCAGTCTTATCTCGAGTAAATTGAGCTATTCCCGCGGTGATATCTTGGTCTTCAAGGGTAGAACGGTGCTCTTTTAAAGAGATACTAAAAGATTGCCCTGCATCATACTGAGTGGTAATTCTATTCTGACGCCCCCCTATTTCAGCCAACTGCTTAGACATATCTTTAATACCATTCAATAAGTCAGTACCAATAGCTGCTGAAGGCTGTAAGCCTTGGTCTAAGCTATCTTTTAACTGAACCAATACATTAATTAAAGAGGGATCAACCCCTGCAGGTAATGATGTAGCGGAACTGATACCAAATACAGCCCCTCCATTATCGGTAATACGCACACGACTGGGGTCGCCGTTATTGTCAGGTGACAATTTATTACTTGAATCAAATCCAATTTGAACAAAACGCGAACCAAAATTGGCTTTCTCATCATAAGCTGCACCGGCATTTACATTACCAATATAAGCAAAATATTTATTACCTGGCTGTAAAGAACCTGAGTTGCCAGTATCTTCTACAAAGGCTTTGGCATCATTCACATTATTACCCGCAAATAATAATTCACCTTCCGAGTTTGTTGAGTTCATCACATTAGCTAAATGGTCAATTAGCTGACCAACTTCTATTCCTGCTGCTTGTCTATTTGCTGGAGAATAAGTTTCGTTCATCATTTGAATCGTCAACTCTCGTGCTCTGTGAGTAACATCAACAGCACTGTTCACTTGCGTTTCTTCATAGGATAACTGAGATTTTGCATACTGACCATTCTTTTCATACTGAGAAATGGTATTTATTGTTTTGCTCAACGAATAAATTTGAGAAACCGCCGTAGGATCATCACTGGGTTTATTCACCCGCTTACCAGTAGTCAGTTTTTCTTGAATATCTAACAGGTTATTTTGTTGCTTGTTAATAGAGGCTAAACTCGTGGATTGAAACTGGTAAGTTGAAATTCTCATCATAAACTCCTATTATTTAACTGCGCTTAATATGGTTTGAAATAATGACTGTGAAGTCTGCAATATTCTTGCAGATGCTTCATAAGCTTGCTGATATCTTAATAAGTTCGCAGCTTCTTCATCTAAGCTCACGCCCGACATAGACTCTCTACGCTGTGAAATTTGATCATACACGTTAGTTTGTGCGGTTAGCTGAATGTCAGTTCCACGAACATACATACCCACATTAGTCGCCATTTTAGAATAGCCACCTAAAATACTTTCTGAAGGATTACCAGAAGCATCGGCATACAATAATTTTGCTGTTTGTAAACTGGCCATATTCGCCATATTCACGTTATCACCCACTGAAGCTGCTGCAGGTGCTTCATCCAGTAAATTACCACTATTCGTTGTGTCTACGGGGCTTTGCCCTCTTGTCGCAAGAAGATTACCATCCCTAAGAGCGGTATCAAAATTATTAATTATCTCTTGGTGTGGTTTAATTAAAAATTTATCCCCCGCTGCAACAGTTGTGGCCCCGGTAAAGTCAAAATTTAAACCATCTACTTTTGCCTTAGTTCCAGCTGGAATGGTTGCTATCGGTGCCGTACTCTTAGAATTTCTATCAAATACTTCAAAGTTTAAAGCTGAATTTACACGCACTTCATACTCTCGTGACTTAAACTCACCAATATCGGTATTTGCAGTGGTTAAAAATTTTTCTTTATCACCAAAGGTAGTTGGCTGTGTAGCTGGCGCATAAGGGGGTTGTCCATTAAAGCCCGCAAGAGCTGAAATATTAGGTTGGAAATTGACGACAATACCGGTTCCGTCTTCCACGCCGGTATTCTTATCACTTTGAATCGCATTCATGTTTAGGGGCTTGTAAAAGTCACCTCCTGCATTACCATTAGTATCATAACCCTGATAATGTTGCCAGTTGGTTGAAGCCACTAAGCCGTTTAGCATCACCCCTAAATCATTCATAGATTTATCGAGCATATTTGCACGATAGTCTAGCACGGCTCCCAATTGACCTTGACTAATATTGCCAGATATTTCACGCCGTTGCCCACCAATATTCATAAATACTTCAGTACGGTTTTCGTTCACAAACTCACTTCGAGAAGCTTCAATATGGGTCACCGTATTGCCACTAATTAAAGGCAAACGCCCATTACCTGTATAAACGTCTATCGAGCCTTTTGCACCTGGAAAAGTTTTAACGTCCATATAGGTGTTCAAATCAAAAATAGCTTTATCTCGCTGATCTAATAAATTATTAGGTGGTTGAGAACCATTAGACAGTGCGTTAGCAACTTCTACATTCACCCCTTTAATCAGATCTAACCGGTTATTGATTTCCTTTGTTAGATCTTTGATTTGTACATTAGCCTGTTCCTGTGAAGTTCCTAATACCGAAGACATATTGCCAATTAAACTTTGCATATTGCGGGATTCATCTAATACCAATTGGCGATTAGTGCTAGAGATAGGATTATTAGCTAGATTCTGCATAGAGTCATACAAACGTTGCATGAAATCTTGGACACCTTGATTATTACTGGCAACGACCCCTTCAATGTTCTTAGAAAGAGAAAGCTGTTCTGTATAGCGAGACTTTAAGCTATTTGAACTAGAAAGTTGGTCTTGAATATAACTTGCATAAATACGTTCTACCGTCTGAACACGAGAACCGCTACCCATGAAACCTTGTCCATAATTGCTGGGGGTATTGTTTACAATATCAGCTCTTTGACGGTTATACCCATCTGTACCAATATTGGCAATGTTTTGTGATGTCACTGCAATCGCATTTTGGAACGTACGGGTTGCGGCGGTACCTATGTTCAGTAGAGATGCCATATTAGCGTCCTTATTTTATATCTGGTCGGGTTGAACTCAATCCTGCTTAGCGAATGCCTAACCCTCTTACCGCCAATCGATCTTGTGTCAACTGTAGTGTGTTAGAGGGCTTTGCTTTAATCAAATTTTCTTTATGAATAAGATTATGAGCTGCTGGATTGTGCAATCCATTCAATCCTTTGCCCGTTTTCTTTTCAGCCAACTTATAAGCTTCATATTCTGATTGTGACATAGTTGGTTGCTTAGGTGCAAGTTGTTCTACTATTGTATCGGCCAAACCTAGCCCACCTTTAGCTGAGATAGATTGGGATAATTGTTTGTCGTACCAGTCTTTATAAAAATCGGCCTTATCGCTATCTAGCCAACCATCATCTAACTTAACCTTTCTGGCTTCTTTTAAAATTTGTTCTACAAATAATGATTCGAACTGCTCTGCTACAGGCTTTAATGCAGACTTTTCATCATTCTTTGCTTTCATCTTCAAGTCATTTAACGCTTGGGTATCCGTATAAACTTGGTAGTTTTCTAGTTTTCCTGTATTAGCAATAGGCATTTAAATCACCATTAACTCAGCGGTTAATGCACCCGCCTGCTTTAAAGCTTCTAAAATAGCGACTAAATCACCTGGCGCTGCCCCAACCTTGTTAACAGCCTGCACAATATCATCTAACGTCACTCCTTTAGGAAATTTAAACATACGACCTTCACCTTCGTTTAGGACGCTAATTTCAGATGCTTGGCCCGTTTTCGTATTTCCCCCTGCAAAAGGGTTAGGTTGTGAGACGGCCTGGCTTTCTGAAATTTTTACCACCAAATTACCATGGGTTACCGCTGCCGCAGAAACACGAACATTACTGCCAATCACCACTGTACCCGTTCTAGAATTAATAATAATTTTAGCAGCAGGCATGCCGCCCTTTACTTCAATATTTTCAATAATCGACAAAAAAGCCACCCTTTGATTAGGTAAGCGTGGTGCTAATACTTCTATCGAATCTGCATCCAATGCCAAGGCAGTCCCCCCTCCCAGCTTTTTATTAATTGCATTCACCATGTTAGTGGCGGTGGTAAAATCTGAATTTCTTAGGTTTAAAGTAATGGTATTACCTTGTGCAAACCCATTATTAACGACCTTCTCAACGGTTGCACCACTCGGCACTCGCCCTACACTAGGGATATTAACCGTAATCCTTGAACCATCCGCACCAGCCGCATCCAACCCTCCTACAATTAAGTTACCTTGCGCTAAGGCATATACATTACCATCCACCGCCTTTAAAGGTGTCAATAGTAAGGTTCCGCCACGCAAGCTTTTAGAATTACCCAGAGAAGAAACTGTGACATCAATTTTTTGCCCTGGCTTAGCAAATGCAGGTAATTCAGCATGAATAGCCACCGCAGCAATATTTTTAGAACCCGACTTTGTACCTGGCGGTAAGTGAATACCAAATTTACTTAACATAGACATTAAACTTTGATCTGCATAGGCGGTTTTATCACCCGTACCACTTAAGCCAACAACAAGACCATAACCAATCAAAGGGTTAGACCTTACGCCACCAATATTGGCTAAATCTTTAACTCTTTCAGCAGAACTATTCATGCTAAAGGTCAATAAAGCCATTAATGCCGTCAATAAGATGACTATTTTTCTGGTTTCCATCTCTTTTCTCCTGGATATAAAGGGAAAATAATTTTATTTTTATAGTTTAAAGGCTAGGTAGCAGTTGCTGTGCCACTTAACTAAAAAGGGGAAATTAAACTTAAAGAAATAAATAGAACGGCCGATAAAGACGCTTTTTGAAAAAATTGCTAAATTTTAGGCAATAAAAAGAGGCTCGAAGCCTCCAAAGACCAGAAAAGAGATAAACAGTATTACTTTGGTCGAGATAATATTGCCTGAAAAAGCCAACTTAAAAGCCCAACTCCTCGTATTAACTGCTTACTTATAAAGGCCAGTACTTACTTAAAAACTGAGTGACTGCACCAGGTCGATTACTGTCACCAGAAATACCGACATCTTTATAAATTAGACGAACATCAGCTACCTTGGCAGAATCAATGGTATTATCTGGTCGAATATCTTCTGGACGAATAATACCCGCAAAACGAATCACTTCATCGCCGTCATGAATAGTAATCCACTTCTCGCCTCTAATCACAAGGTTCCCATTAGGAATAACTTGCACAACAGTGACGGCAATGGATCCTTTTAAGCTCGAGTTTTGCTTGACGTCTGCCTTTCCCTTAAACTTACCTGTAGAGCCATAGCTAAGCCCAATACCCGTTCCAAGGCCCGGAACAGAAACATTTCCACCTGCTATCGTAGCAGAACCAGCTAATTTGCCATTCAAACCATATTGTTGTGCATTTTGTTTTTCGTATTTAGCCTCATCTTTTTTCTTAGCATCAAATTTCTCTGCCAAGTTAATCGTAATAATATCCCCTATTCTATGTGCCCTTGAATCATCAAATAAACTTAATGAATCTCCTGCATAATACAGAGAACCATTATTAGCGGTATTTTTTTCTGGAATATTTAAGGGATAAGCAGGCTCATAACTAAATTTCTGCATTCTTTCAGGGGGTGCCGATACACAACCTGCTAATAATGTAATATTAATTAGCAAGGCCAAATTTAATATTTTTGTTTGTGGTTTCATCATTCTATCCTTGTCGTTAAAAACAACTTAAAGGCCTTTAAATATTATTATTCAAATACTTCATCATGCCATCCGCAGCAGAGATAGCTTTGGAGTTCATTTCATAAGTACGCTGGGCTTCAATCATCGCCACTAATTCTTCTACTGTACTAACGTTAGAGGCCTCTAACGCCCCTTGTAATAAACTACCTGCTTCATCTGTTCCTGGGTTCTTATTATCAGGTACCCCACTGGCCAAACTTTCTTTATAAAAGTTGTTACCAATAGCATCTAAACCTGAGGGGTTAGGAAAGGTCGTTAACTCTAATTGACCCACAACCGAAGGCTGGGCTACACCAGGCTGCTTTACCGACACCTCTCCATCTTTACCGATAAAAACTTCTGTTGCATCTAATGGAATATTAATGGCAGGCTCTACTAAGTAACCTGAGGAGGTTACCAAATCACTATTTTGGTTCGTTTGAAAAGAACCATCTCTAAAGTACATTTCATTACCATTTTGGTCTAAGGCTCTAAAAAAACCTCGACCTTGAATGGCAACATCCAATTGATTATCTGTTACCATCAAGTTACCTTGTGAGAATATTTTTTGTACACCCACTGCTTTGGTACCCGTTCCTAGCTGCAAACCGGAGGGAAAGGTATTATCTTCATTACTGGTTGCCTTTGCGCCTGGCTGGCGAACATTTTGATACATCAAGTCTACAAATTCTGCTCGTCCTTTTTTAAAGGCAAAAGTATTCGCGTTAGCAATGTTGTTTGAAATAGCAGCCAATCTAAAAGTTTGTGCCTCTAAACCTGTTTTCGCTATATATAATGCTCTATTCATAGTGTGCTCCTAATATCCAACGGCTAGCTTAACTTCAATAAAGAATCTGATTTTTGTGCATGATCTTTAGTTGTTTTCATCATTTTTATCTGCATTTCATATTTTCTGGATAACTCAATCATGGTGGTTAAGGCTTCTACCGTATTCACATTACTGGTTTCTAATGCACCTGAAACGACCGTGACATCAGCTTGTACTAAGTTAGCACCTGTAGAGTGAATATAACCATCCTTGCCTTTTGTGAGTTCTTTTATATTAGGTGCCACCAATTTAAGCTGGTCAATGTCTACCATAAGGTTAGTATTTGAGTCTGAAGGAATAATAGAAATAGTACCGTCTGCGGATATTTCTATCGAACGATAAGGCGGAATAGAAATCGGCACCCCTCCCTCATTCAAAATAGGGTTGCCACGCTTATCAACCAAGTCCCCTTCGGGTGTCACCCTTAAGGCAGCTGTTCGCACAAGGCCCTCTTTTCCACTAGGTGTTTGAACCGCCATAAAGCCATTTTCCTTAGTCATAATATCCAATGCCCTGCCGGTCACCTTAACCGCACCAGGAGAGAAATCAGTAGCAGGTCTTTCATCCATAGCATAGGCTCGTGAATTCCAGCCAGGGCCTTCCACATTCTGCGCTCGAAACTGGTTAAAGTCTTGTTTAAACCCGTCTGTATTAGCATTGGCTAAGTTATTTGCATTATTGGCTTGAGAAAGACTCACTTCCTTCGCTCCACTCATAGCGATATACAACATGCGATTCATAATAAATCCTTGATTTTTATGTCTTCAAGAACATCTAAAGCTAAGGCTTTAAATGTGAAATATAAAAGTGAAATAGCCTTCTTAAAAACTATTTCAAGCTTAAGCACTTATCTTTAATTGACTCTACGGTCTGTGCTTATCCTTTCTAAAAAAGAAAGGGATATCCCTTGTGTGTTGCCGCCTATTTTTACCTTTGATGGTTTTTTGACGTTTTTTTAATACCAATCTCTACATAGCATTAGCCGTGCCAAAATAATAAAAAAAAGATTAAAGCTTTTAAGGACCTAGCCGATATAAAGTTATATAGGAGTATAATCAAAAAAACCGGCAAGGCTTGCCGGTTTCGAGATGAGTCTTAATGTTATTTTGCCATCTGTGCATTAAACTTAAAGGCAACTAAATGTCAAAAAATGACCTTAGTACTATAATTGTAAGATTCTTTGAAATAAGGTCTGTGACGTTGAAATAACCTGTGCACTAGCCTGGTAAGTTCTCTGAGTTTGAATCATATTGACTAATTCACCCGTAGTGTCTACGTTAGAGTACTCTAAAGAACCTCCTTGAATCGTACCAAAACCATTTGACTGTGGAGACCCTAGCTGAACCGTACCGGAACCAAACGATTCTGCATAGGTTTGCCCCCCTAATTTTTCCATGGCATTTTTGTCAGAAAAGTTAGCAACACCTAGTCTTGCCACAGCAATAGAACGTCCGTTTGAATAACGTGCTTCAATTGTACCGTCTAGCCCAGTATTGATGCCCACTAGGTCACCAATTTTAAAACCGTTCTGAGATACACCCCGTAGGTTGTAAGACCCAGCAAACTGAGTCATCTCTTTAAAATTAACATTAATAGTCGTGTTAGTTGTAGTGGTACCACCCAAAGGATCGGTCGCCCCTGTTAAAGGCGTATCAATCACCCAACCCATTGAAGTATCATTACCAGAGGCAGTCCAATCCGCTGAAGCCAGAGGACTATTCGCGGCTGCTTGCCCTACTGGTACAAAGTTAGTACCAGCAGCAACTGCCACACCAACGGGCGTTCTGGTATCAATTAATTTTCCATTAGTATCAAAGCGGAGTTCAAAAAGTAAACCTTCGTCTGCTGTACCTACACCCGCCGTGGATGACTCTGTATGCCCACTGGTCACATATTGCTGAGTCGTTGGGTCAAAATCTTGCATGGTGTACTGCGTAATCCAACTGGTATACTTCACCCCTGTACCCGTACCATCTGTCACATAGGAACCATCAGCGGCCACCCCCACATCAGAATTGGCTGCAGTCACTACATCACGCTTATAAAAGTTACCCGTCAAACGGTGCTCACCACCTAATGAATCATGCACAATTTTATTAGTTGAAAAGTCAGGGAAACCACCATAATTAGAACCACTATCTGTATTCGTCAATAACGCTAAGTTGGGAGAAGTACCTACCGATGTGGAAGGCACACCACCATTCACGTTATTAATTTCTTCACCATTTAGATTTATGTTGTAGCTCATTTCATCGGTAGCTTGCGGTGTTTTGTTTAAGGCATCTAAATCAATAGAACTTAGCGTTGTATCAAACACAGGTTGAGTTTCCGTTGAAATAGCAGGATTTAACAAATAACCTTGTAGTTTATTACCCGTTTGATCGGTAATAAATCCCTCATTATCTAACTTAAAAGAACCATTTCTAGTGTACACATTAGGGTACTTACCGGTTTGATCTTCTAATACAAAGAAGCCTTCTCCATCAATAGCGTAGTCTAAATCACGACCTGTTCCTTGAATGGTTCCCTGCCCAAAATCTTGGGTATAGGCTTCAACACGGACACCATTACCAGGTGAATGCTGGCTGCCTGAAAACATGTCTGCAAATTCTGCTCGTGAACTTTTAAAGCCGACAGTCTGTGCGTTAGCCAGGTTGTTAGAAATAGTTGCTAAGCCTTGTGATGAAGCGTTAATACCACTTAGTGCGTTAAGGTCAAATGAAGCCATATGCCTTCTCCTTTCATAAATTTTGTTTGTTTAGTTCTTAAAAATCTCTGCTATCAATTAAGAACTAATTTCTCTTACTGCATCCATCGAAACTCGCTCGCCCGTTGCAAGGGTTAAGGTCATGCTGCCGTCCTTATTAACAGAAATACTATTCACCTTAGAAGGCACAATGGTATTAATACTTTGTAGATCGCCCTTAGCATCCGTACCATAAACCGTCAATTCATACTGCCCTGAATCACGAATGGCACCAACATCATCTTTACCATCCCAAGAAACTGTTTTATCACCACTAGGTAAATCTCCTGCTGATAACTCTTTAACGATGCCTTGCCCATCTGAAATAATCACTTTAACATCGGTTAAAGACTGTGCTAAAGATAGACGTATATCCGTTGGTTTTCCTGATGTATGACTAAGCTCCGAGCCCACTGCCTGTACATTTTTGCCAATTAAAGATGAAGCCTGTAAGGTCTGCATTGCTTGAAAACCACGGGTCATTGCCATAATCGAATCGTTCATTGAGTTAGTTGATTCCAATTGGTTCATTTGTGTTAAATCGGTTACAAAGCTCGTTGGATCCATTGGTTTACTAGGATCCTGGTTCTGCAGCTGAGTTGTCAGTAAGCGCAAAAAATCGGTTTGCCCCAGTTTATTAGAGGGCGCACTGGAAGCTGGATTAGAATTTTGCTGAAGCCCTGCAATAAAATTCTTTGATGTACCTAATGCTGAAAGATCTAAAGCCATGGTCTATCTCCTATTTTCCTAATTGAATGGTTCTTAATAAAAGTTGTTTTGCCGTGTTCATTACTTCAATATTTGTGTCATAGGTTCTAGAAGCATCCAACATGTTAGCCATTTCTTCTACGACATTAACATTTGGCCTGAAAATATAGCCATCTTTATTTGCCATCGGATGGCTCGGGTTATATTCCATTTTTAAAGGTGCTTGACTTTCAACAATTTCCTCAATTTTAACGCCTCCAGATGGACGCCCTGTTTCATCATTCATAATGGTTTTAAAGACGGGCTGCTTTGAACGATAAGTCTCCCCAGCATTAGAGCTAATACTATCTACGTTGGCCATATTAGAGGCTATCGTGTTTAAACGAATAGTCTGCACATGCATACCGGTTGCTGAAATATCTAATCCTGGAAACATTGACATTTAACTTCTCCTCTTTCCTTTAATCGCCACGCAATGCGCCACGAATACCTCTTATTTTGCCGTTAATAGCTTCTAAAGTAACTTGATACTGAATCGCATTTTCTTGAAACTGTGCCTTTTCAATATTTGTTTCAACCGTATTCCCATCTAATGCGGGTTGGGTTGGCATACGGTACTTTAAAAAATCATCTGTTGAAGCTTCTGCAAAACCATCAATATGTCTGACATTGGTTCTTTGCAAATCAGGTTTAAACATCCCTAAATCTAAATCGTCTTGTGCGGCAGCCATCTCTTTGCGCCAATCAAGGTCTCTTGCTTTAAAGTTAGGCGTATCTGCATTGGCTAAATTATTAGCCAATATATTTTGCCTATCTCGTCTGACTGAAAGCGCATGTTCATGTATTCCGAATACAGAGTCCATTGCTTATTCCTTTTCTAGTAGGTGTCAATTTTCTGTTGTTTTATTATTTTTATATATTAGTTACTAGGCTTATAGCAACCTAAGTGCCAACTTATTTTAAAAGGGCTAAAGTTATCTAGAAATGGGCGCTAGTCGGCAGGAAGATAAAAAACTTTAGGTGTTTTTTATTTTATTTTGAAAGTATTAAACCTATTCGGCAATAGTTGCCAATAGGTTATTAAAAATGATGGATACAAAAAAGGCTACCTAAGGCAGCCTTTTCGTTATTTTAACAAGTCCGTAAGTTACCAAGAACGAACTTCATCCCCAACTTGAATTAAACCTTTTTTGGTTATCAATTTAGCAATTGCAAATTTAGACTGTATTCGAGTAATTTTCAAAAAACCTGTGGGCGAAGAGACAAACCCTAAATTTACGCCTCCTTTTAAAATAGGACGACCAAACTGGTGATAAACGGTTAATTCATCGCCTACTTTGGCTCCCGATTGTGCTGAGAGAAATAGGATATATTCTCCATCTCGAATATCAATAATTTGTGCACTCAAAGGCTTACATTTTAAAAACTGTTTAATACCCGATACCTCTTGTTCCAGTAAAGTATTAAATACCATACCTGTATCCGTGGCATAAAAAGCATTAGTACCAAATGGACGCCCCCGTCCAACAGTAACCTCTCCTTCCACATCAAAGCCATACCTTTTAGTGTATACCGTTTCCTGGGCTATTAGATCAACCAAGTAGACATCTACTTCTATATATCTAGAATGAGGAGCTACCTCTTGATTATAGTAGCGCTTAATATCATTCCAACGACTGCTCTCAACTTGACGTCCTACCGTACGAATAACATTTAACAGTAAATACTGTGCCCCTGTGTTTTCACGAATAGGGGTTAATTTAGCTTTAATTAAGCTAGGAGTTGCCAGTTGAGATGATTCTTGCAAACGCCCTCCGGCATGTAACAATATTAAATTTTTATAACCATGTTCACCTAATCTCCTGTCTAACTCTAACTGAAAGCCGGCCGTTAGATTAGAAATATCAGAAGCACCTGACGTATCTGTTATGACTACTTGTGCAATGGCTAATTTTGGCTGTAAATAATTACCCAGTACATGTCCACAAGCAGCCGGATCTTCTGTTACACAGACATCTAAAACAACTTGATAAGTTGTTGGCTTAGGCATCTTAATAGGCATTCCCTGATCATCAAAACCAGCATTAAAGCTTGGCTTCTTTAAGCCTTCTTCTCGTACTTTAAATTTAGAAACTTTAGACTGGGTCGTAAAACGGACGGTATCTTTAGTGAGCTGGAAGCTGTTTACTTCTTGCGTAGATTGAATTTTTAAATTATTTTGCATGCTAGCAAGTTTTAAAGCATTACGAATCGCTATTCTACGAGCATACTCTTCGGTCACGCCTTCGGTGGAGGCCGTGCCCACAACCGTAGAACAATGATTAGGATAAGCTTGATTTGCCAAACTAATACTAGGTTGCCCGACTACTACCCATAAAATAAGAAGGGATGAATAACGAAGTAAGTATCTAAACATGATAGTAAAATTATTCCTTAAGGGGCTTAACAACCAACCTTGCTTAGGCAGATTGAGAGGCTTGTTCAGTAAAGGCATCAATTCTATCAACAATAACCTGAGCCAATTCTTCTGGATTCCATTTAGACAAAAATTTATTTGCCCCTACTTTCTCAGTTAAGGAGTCATTAAAACCACCACTTAACGAAGAACTAAGTATGACATATAAATCGGACAGTCTAGGGTCTTTACGAATATTGGTTGTTAGGGTGTAACCGTCCATTACAGGCATTTCAATATCTGAAATAACCATTAATATGCGTTCACCCACCGGCTTAGAAATATCTTTATCAGCATCATCAGCCCACTTTTGTAAAAATTCTAGTGCTAATTTACCATTGTTAACTACTTTATTAGCCACTCCTAACTTATCTAAGGTTGCTTTCAATTGATTTCTAGCCACTACAGAGTCATCAGCACCCAATACAAAGAAATCATGATCGTGCGTTTTACTCGCATGTTCAGACATAAATTCAGCAGATACTTCTTGCGTTATACCCGATACTTCTTGTAAGACTTTTTCAACATCTACAATTTGTACAATACTATTGTGCGCTCGGGTAATACCTGTTAGATAGTTAACACTTAATAATGAATCTGGTGGCGGTAAAATATCTTCCCACCTCATATGAACAATTCTATCTACATTCTCTACCAAGAAACCTTGTACAGAACTGTTAAATTCAGTCACAATGGTTAAAGAATCCCTGTATTTTTCTTTTGGAATAGGCTCCAGATCCAAGGATTTCGCCAAATCAATCATCGGCATCGTTTGCCCACGAATATCGGCTACACCGACAACTCTGCTGTCTGATTTAGGCACCGCAGAAATTTGAGGGGTTCGAATCACTTCTCGTACTTTAAATACGTTGATACCGAATAACTGGTCACCCTTTATTTTAAACAACAACAATTCCATACGGTTCATTCCCGCAAGAGAAGTTCTTTGGTCAACCCCTGTTAACAAACTAGACATGATATAGCCACCCTATTTCTACTGGTTTTTGGCACCGAATCAAACCATCCGTACCATTAAATATTATAATGCTTCCGTTAATATAACTGAAAAGCATACTTCAATCAAAACGCCCTATAAAGGCATATTTCATGTAAAATAAATTTATCCCACTTAACTTACTCACCTAATATAGTGAAGAATAGGCCAACTTTGAAAAAATTTATATCACCCTTAACCTCTTTATTTGCCGTTTGCCTATTACTGCTTTCGGCATCGCACTATACGTTTGCTAGCCAAGGGAATCCAGTTACTTATCTTTCCCCAAAACAGCTTAATCAAATAGTGCTAAGCCACCTAAAGCAAAAAGTTGACCAAAAACTAGATTCGCCCAAAATTAAGATTACCCCTATTAGCAAAAGAATTCGTTTAGCCCAGTGCCAAACAGGTATTGAACTAACCGACCAAAGCCCCTCTAAAATAGCGGGCCGTATGACGATTAAGCTAAGTTGTCAAAAACCTAGCTGGAAAATTCATATTACTGCTACGGTTAATGGAAATTTGCCCGTTATCGTATCAAAAAATGGTATCTTAAAAAAAATGCTCATCAAACCTTCTGATGTCGAAATGATTTATTTACCTTATAAAAAAGTAAAGAAAGGTACCATGCAAACGCTAGATAAAGTGGTGGGCATGCGCACTAAAAGATCAATTGGCCCCCATAAAATAATTTCTATCCATTATTTACAACCGCCCTATTTAGTTTTCAAAAATCAGCCGATAAATATCATATTCTATATGGGTAATTTAAAAGTCGAAAGTTCAGGTACCGCTTTAAAAAGTGGCACGAAAGACCAACAAATATCTTTTAAAAACAACGCTTCAAATAAAGTTTTAAAAGGAATTGTTGTCGCACCTAATACGGTCTGGGTGCCTTAAGGGCAAGAAAATGTGAATAAATCACTTTTTAAGCTAAACTTTATAAGAGTGCTGCCGTTAAATATAAGTAGAAAGATAGAATTAACTGATTTAGAATAGTAAATCAAACGTGATAGGGGAAAGAATCATGGACATTAAAACCATTAGCGCTGGCTTATCCAGCAGAGTAACAGACAACAACTCTCAACAGACAAAAACAAACAATCAAGTTAGCAGCTCTACAGCCAAAGGCTTGAATGACAAAGTGACTTTAAGTTCATCTGTTAAAGACTTAGAGCAAACGGCTAAATCAGCTACCGTTGATAATTCTGCGCGCATTTCAGAGCTTAAAGAATCCATCAAAGACAACTCTTATCAAGTAAACGCCGAAAGCGTTGCCTCGAAATTACTGGCAACTGAAACCTTAATAGTGGGTGCATAAACTAATATGACACAAACAATTGATTTAAACAAACTTTCCCAGCATGTTAATCAATTGTTTGTTTTATTATGTCAGTTCGAAACCGTTCTAAACCAAGAATCAACTATTTTAAAATCATCAGATCTTTCCTCTTTGTCTGATATTACCTTAGAAAAAGAAAGCCTTACCCAAAAAATTGATCTAGAATTTCAAGTGCTTAACAAGCAATTAACCCCTAAAATCCATTCCTTAAATGAACTGCTAGAATCTGATTTTTTCCAAACTTTCCCTACCGAACTGCAAAAAACAATTCAAGAAACGACAGAAAAAATTGTGCAATGTAGTGATCAGAATCTTGCCAACGGCATGTCGATACAAGCATTAAGCAACATTAACCAAACTGTCTTACAATTATTTAGTGGCCAAAACCCTCAAAATAAAACCTATTCTGCCTCTGGAAAATCAAAAATAACGGATAATGCGTCAAGAACACTAGGTAAAGCTTAACCCTTTCTACTAACTTTCAAACAAATACCTCTTAATAAAAATTAAACAACTGGCTTAATTTATGCTTAAATTATCCTATTAATTTTTAACCTTTAAAAATCTTGTAATAGATTTGAAACGAGAACCAGTTTATGTCAATTTCAAACAACCGCTCATTTTTTAGAATAGACGCTATGATTCCTTGTGGTTACCGCATTATGACGGAAGCAGCAAGCTTAGAAAACCCCTTGCCTGTATCATTAGACTCTAACTATATTGAAGAATATTTCTTAGAAGATTTTAATGAGCTTGAAGAGCAAATTAAAGAAATTACCGCCATCATCAGTAAAAAGAGTGATTTAGTCGCTAAGGCTTTAAATGCATTAAATAGTAAAATTAACTTTTTAGTACAAACAGTGGATAAAAAACAACTGACACAAACTATTCCTGTTCGGATGGTTAATTTAAGTGCCGGAGGATTAGCTTTTAAAGTAGATCAAAAAATAGATACCTCTTATAAAGTAGATATTTTAATTCAGCCTACGCAAGATGAAGAGCCTGTGCTTGCTCGCTGTGACATTGTAAAAGTTATTCCTGAAGCAGATGGTTCAAATACTATTGCTTTAGAGTACCAATCTATTTCGGAAGATAATCGTCGAAAATTAGTGTACTTCATTCAAAGTAAAGAAATTGAATATGCTAACCAAGAGCGTAATAAATAAAACCTTATTTTAATATGCGAATTCAAGCATTTAGAACGTTTGCTATTTTAATATTTACTACCTTGCTCTCCTTTTCTGTCATGGCAAAGAATAATAGTCAAAGTAATATTAAAATGGGATCGGTTAATAAAGATAATTTATCCGCCAAACTCTACTTTGGTGCCGATTTCATGGTACCTTCAGATAGCTTTTCTATTGGCATTGGTTTTGACAATGTCGGTTTATATGGTGGCAATGGCGCAACCAATACCTACGGAAATTACACCTTAGGTGGCCAAGTTAAACTAGGCTATTCTTTTAAGTCCTTAATTAATTACCCTATCGTTATCAAAGCGGATGTTGGCTACGGCGTCACACAATATTACAAAAACAACTACTATGGGCCACAGTATGGTATCAACCTTGAGAGCAAGCTATATAAGCTACTAGGTGCGGGTATCGGTTATAAAAGTATTGATACGGGAACGGAACTGGGCACCACAGATAATGTCCTTATTTATCTTTCTCTCAGACTTTAAACAAAACTAAGCACGCATAAAAAAGCCAGCAACTTTGCTGGCTTTTTTGTGTAAGGCGCTTTGAAAGATAAGAAACCCAAAAATCGCCAGGGGTGGTCCAAGCTAATTTAAGCTGACAGACTTAACTTAGCTTTTACGCCAAGACGTCCCTTTTGCTGAATCTAATAGTTCTATGCCCTGCTCTAACAACAAGTCTCTTACTTCATCTGAACGAGCGAAGTCTTTATTGGCTCTTGCCGTTGCTCTTTCTTCAATCAGCGCTTCAATGGCTTCATCGGTTAAGTCTGAATCTGATGGCTGCAATTTAAAAAACTGCTGTGCAGCTTCTTCTAGCAAACCTACTTGATTCGCTAATGTCTTTAGCAAACAGGCTAGGTCGGCAGATTGTGTTTTATTCACTTCTTTTGCCAGTTCAAATAACACCGCAAAAGCTTGTGGTGTATTAAAGTCATCATTCATTGCAGACATAAACTGACTTTGGAAGTCCGTATTTTCAACCATCGTGCTTGAAGGTGTTACCAATTCTAAAGCAGAATATAAACGCCCTACGCTGGATTTAGCAATGTTTAGATTTTCTTCTGAATAATTAACAGGACTACGATAGTGACTAGACAACAAGAAGTAGCGAATCACTTCTGGGTGATATACCTTTAGCACTTCACGAATGGTAAAAAAGTTATCTAATGATTTAGACATTTTTTCATCATCAATGCGGACAAAACCACAGTGCATCCAGGTATTCACATAGTGTTCACCTGTTGCACATTCAGATTGTGCTATTTCATTTTCATGGTGAGGGAAGGTTAAATCCATACCGCCGCCGTGAATATCAAAATGATTACCCAAACACTTTGTCGACATAGCAGAACATTCAATATGCCAACCAGGGCGACCTTGCCCCCAAGGAGAAGCCCAAGCAGGCTCGTCTGCTTTAGATGCTTTCCAAAGTACAAAGTCTAAAGGATCTCTTTTTGCCGTATTCACTTCAACACGCGCACCCGACTCTAAATCTTCAATATTCTTACCAGATAAACGACCATAATCTTCATCAGATTTAACATTGAAATAGACATCACCATTATCAGCAGGATAAGCATGGCCTTTTTCAATCAAGGTGCTAATCATGCCTTCAATATCATCCATGTGTTCGGTGGCCAATGGCTCTTGGTCTGGGCGTAATACGTTCATAGCCGCTTCATCTTCATGCATGGCATCAATAAAACGACCGGTTAGCTGTTGAATGCTTTCGCCATTTTCTAGGGCACGTTTTATGATTTTGTCATCAATGTCGGTAATGTTGCGAATGTAGTTCACGTCATAACCTAATGAACGAAGATGTCTAACAACGGTATCAAAAACCACCATTACGCGAGCATGCCCTACGTGACAATAGTCGTACACAGTAATACCACAAACATACATGCCTACTTTGTTTTCAACCAAAGGGACAAAGATTTCTTTTTGACGTGTTTCGGTATTAAAAATTTGTAATGCCATTAGCTGCTCCAAGTATCTCTTAGGCCAACTGTGCGGTTAAACACCAATTTATCTGCTTCACTATCTCGGCAGAAATAACCTTCTCGTTCAAACTGATAAGCTTGCTCTTTCGGCGCTTCAGCCATGCCTGGCTCGACAAAACCCTGTTGAACAGTTAACGAATTAGGGTTAAGCACTTCTTCAAAGTTGTCCGACTTAACTGGGTTTTCAACCGTAAATAAACGATCATATAAGTGGAACTCAGCAGGCTGTGCGGTGCTGGCTTCTACAAAGTGAATAACCCCTTTTACTTTACGACCATCTTCAGGATTTTTGCCCAGAGTATCTTTGTCATAAGTGCCATATATAGTGGTAATGTTACCAGCATCATCTGTATCAAAACGTTCTGCTAACACGACATAGGCATTTCTTAAACGTACTTCTTTGCCCACTGCCAAACGTTTCCACTTTTTATTCGGCGCGGTTTCAATAAAGTCTGCACGGTCAATATAAAGCGTTTTGCCAAAATGAATACTGCGTTTACCTAAGTCTTCATTTTGAGGGTGATTAGGGGCTTGAAGCGTTTCAATTTCATCTGCATCATAGTTTTCAATCACCAATTTAATCGGGTCTAACACGCCCATGGTTCTAAAAGCTGCCACGTTCAAATCATCACGAACCGCTGCTTCTAAAATACTCATTTCCGTCATGCTATCTACTTTTGAGATACCAATACGTTCAGCAAAACTTCTTAAAGATGCAGGCGTATAACCACGGCGACGCAGACCAGAAATAGTCGGCATTCTAGGGTCGTTCCAACCAGTCACCAACTTATCATCAACCAACTGGTGTAACTTACGCTTCGACATAACTGTATAGGCTAAGTTCAAACGCGAAAACTCATACTGATGTGGGCGGGTTGGCTTATTAAAGTCTACCAATGAATCTAACACCCAATCATATAAACGACGGTTGTCTTGAAATTCTAGTGTACAAAGTGAGTGGGTTATTTCTTCAATGGCATCTGAAATGCAATGCGCAAAGTCATACATTGGGTAAATACACCACTCTGTTCCCGTTTGATGATGGTCTGCAAATTTAATACGGTAAATCGTTGGATCACGCATACACATAAAACTAGAAGCCATGTCAATTTTGGCTCTTAACACACACTCACCTTCCTGATACTCCCCCGCTTTCATTTTTTCAAAATGTGCTAGGTTCTCAGCAGGGGTGGTCTCTCGGTAAGGACTGTTTTTACCCGCTTCCGTTAAGCTACCACGGTATTCTCTGGTTTCTTCAGCTGATAAGAAATCAACATAAGCCAAACCTTTGTTAATTAATTCAACTGCATATTGATAAAACTTAGGAAAGTAGTTTGATGAATATTTAATTTCTCCTGCCCATTCAAACCCCAGCCACTGTACATCTTTTTTAATAGACTCTACATATTCTAAATCTTCTTTCGCAGGGTTGGTGTCATCAAAACGTAAATTACACTGCCCAGGGTAATCTTGAGCCAAACCAAAGTTTAGGCAAATCGACTTAGCATGACCAATATGCAAATAGCCATTAGGTTCTGGTGGGAAGCGGGTTTGAATAGCGCTATGTAGCTCGGTTGATAAGTCTTTATCAATAATATTACGAATAAAATTAGTAGGTTTTTCAACCGTTTCATTTTGGCTCATTTCAAGTCCTGAATTTAGAAGGGGTTTCATTTTTAATCGAAAAATTATAACATTTTCAATCACAGATTCGGTTGGTTTTCATGATAGAATTATCCTAAAATTAGCTTTTATACAAATGTCTTAAAAGCACTAAGTCATTTTAAAATTAAGGAAATAGTTATGCTTCGACCCTTTATCCAACCTATTTTACGTTTAGTAGCGCTTTCGCTTTTATTATCTGCCAACGTAGCTTGTGCACAAACTGAAGCCCCCACGTCACTTACGCCTACTAGCCCTCTTCCACAGGTTAAGTTAGAAACGACCCTGGGGAACATTATTGTTGAATTAAACCCTCAAAAAGCGCCTATTACCGTTAAAAACTTTTTACGTTATGTTAATGAAGGCTTTTATGATGGCACTGTTTTTCACCGTGTTATTCCTAACTTTATGATTCAAGGCGGTGGCTTTACGACCGATATGCGTAAAAAGCCAGTTCATGCACCCATTCAAAATGAAGCTGATAACGGGCTACGTAACCGAATTGGGACGATTTCAATGGCTAGA
Organism: Hydrogenovibrio sp.; assembly: GCA_015484555.1. Classification (GTDB taxonomy): domain Bacteria; phylum Pseudomonadota; class Gammaproteobacteria; order Thiomicrospirales; family Thiomicrospiraceae; genus Hydrogenovibrio. The sequence goes on from WFMZ01000011.1 coordinate 33,383, forward strand.
ACCAATGACCCTCAATCTGCTACCGCACAATTTTTTATTAACGTTTCACAGAATAATTTTTTAGATTTTCGTGAAAAAACACCTCGTGCTTGGGGGTATGCCGTATTTGGAAAAGTGATTAGTGGCATGAAAACAGTCAACCAAATTCGTCTAGTCAAAACCGGGTTTAAGAATGGAATGGGTGATGTACCTATTCACCCTATCGTTATTTTAAAAGCGACCCAAATTCAATAATAAATACACTTTACATACTTTAAGGAAAAAACATGACACAAGTAATCTTTCAAACAGACCTAGGCGATATTACCATTGAAGTGGATTACGACAATGCCCCTATTGGCGCTGAAAACTTTGTACACTATGCAATGGACGGTTTTTATAACGGTACTATTTTCCACCGTGTTATTCCTGGTTTCATGGTTCAAGGTGGCGGTATGTTACCAGGAATGGATGAAAAGGAATCTGGTGAAGCAATTGAGAACGAAGGCGACAATGGCCTTAAAAACGTTCGTGGCGCTCTATCTTACGCTCGTACACAGGATCCACATTCTGCAACGACTCAGTTCTTCATAAACTTAGTTGATAATGCTTTTCTTGACCATACTGCTAAAGATATAAATGGTTGGGGTTATGCCGTATTTGGCCAAATTGTAGAAGGTATTGAGGTTATTGATGCCATTGCTAAGGTAGACACCACCAACCGTCGTGGTCATTCTGATGTCCCTACTGATGATATTATGATTAACAAAACCATCGTAAAAGAAGACGACTAGTTTTATTAAGGGCGAGCTTTCGCCCTTTTTGATGACAGACCTATGCCTAATATTCTCATCACCGCCGATATCCATCTTCATTCCAATGAAAATCATCCTATTAATCAATGCTTTCTTAACTTCTTAAAACAAGAAGCCACACATTGCCAAGCCTTGTATTTATTAGGGGATATTTTTGAAATGTGGGTAGGGGATGATATTGGTTTAAATGAACAAGCTACCATTATTGAGCAATTTAAAAAGCTAACCGATAAGGGGGTGCCCATTTATTTAATTTATGGTAATCGTGATTTCTTATTAGGCAAGGCATTTTGGCAGGCAACGGGTATTCAGCATCTGGCTGAACCTTACCTATTAAAACAAGGTGACCAGCAATTTATTTTGGCACATGGCGACCACCTGTGTACCGATGATAAGGCTTACCAAAAAATGCGTGCTTGGTTTAGAAACCCTTTCATTCAATGGTTGTTTTTAAAGCTACCTAAAAGCAAGCGCCTTCAAATTGGCCAAGATATGCGGGCTAAATCTCAACAATTTAGCCAAAATAAAGCCGGCAATATTATGGATGTGAATGAGCAAGCCGTAGACGATCTGTTTCAACAGTTCCCCGAAGCGAATGCTTTAATCCATGGCCATACCCACCGTCCAGACTGCCATAAAATGAATGTGAATGGTCAAAGTAAAACTCGCTGGGTGCTGGGTGATTGGCGACCTGAAGCAGACTATTTAAGCATTGACGCCAAGGGGAATATTCAGTGCTTAAATACCCTTAATACTCGCGACCAAATACCTTTTTAGGCTTGACCACCCCTGGCGGTTTTTGGCTTTCATAGGCAATTTAGCTGATGTCAATCAGCATCAAATATTAATCAAACGTTAAAAACTTAAAATCTAAACTCTTCTCTTCTAACTGAAAGCGTACCTTTTCAGAGACTCTGCCTGACTCTTGAATACCCGCACAATTCCAAGCTATCAGCCATTCATAAGAATAATCGCAACGATACAAGTTGTCTTTGATGTTCACAATAGCATCTACTCGTAAACCACCTGAATAGCTTGCAACATCATTGATATGTGACATATCTTGCACAAAATCATCTACATACTTTTCTATTTCTGGCTGAATAACGTCTGCCAATAAAACTAATTTTTTTACAGGGTTACTAGAGATTAAGTTACCTTGTTGTTCTCGTGTTAACGCTAATTTCATTTCACATTTCCAATTGTTTAATTCAACAGGGTATTTTCTCTTACAATGAGCACTATTATATTTAAAAGAGAAACATCATGCTTGAAACAGGAATATTTATTATTGGTCTAATGACCTTTGCTTTAATTATCCAGCAAAAGTTTAAAATCCCCCTGCCTATCACCCTTATTTTATCCACATTAGGCCTGGCCAGTTTTAATATTCACCCCATTGATATCAGTGCGCATAGTTTTGATGAAATGCTTTTACTGCTACTGCCTTTACTATTAATGGGTGATGTTTTACTGCTTAAAACGCAAGACTTAAAAGATAACTGGCTAAGTGTACTGTCTACCGCAGGCATTGCCGTAGGCCTATCCATTAGTATTGGCGTACTCTTACAAGAAGTGATGCTACCTGGCTATGCTATCAGTATGCCTGCAATGGTCGCTTTAATGACGATGGTGGTTGCCACAGATCCGGTGACCGTGGCTTCTATTTTTGGCAACGCCAAGCTACCTCATAAACTAAAGTTTTTAGCCGAATCTGAATCTTTATTTAATGATGCGACCGCCTTTGCCATATTTATGGTCGCTATCAGCTTAATGCAAACCCCTATGGATACAGCAGGCATTATCGCCACCTTTAGTATTGCCACCTTAGGGGCTTTAGCCACGGGTACGGCTGTTGGTTTTATCGGTATGTATGCTTTAAAGATATCTGATGACCCCACCATAGAAACGGGTATTTTATTACTGATTGCCTACTCAGCCTTCTTGATTTCAGAGCACTTCCATTTTGCAGGTATTTTTGCCATCGTCGTTTCAATGGTCTTGGCTAAAGCGCTCATCAGTTCTCGTGAAGACATGGTTAAAGCTACTGATAACTCTTTAATGGAACAACGTATTGAGGCCAATCAACTACCAGAACAACCTTCTCATTGGCAACAAAGCTTACAGCACTTACGAGCTACCAAACAAAACAGTTCTCAAATATTACAGTTTGTTTTATTTGCAGCCTTAGTCGCCAATATTATTTTATTTATTTCCATTGCGGAGCTAATTAACGTCCAAATGCTAAGCCATTATTGGAAAGAAATTGTATCTGTCTTTGTTGTGACAACTATTATCCGAATGGTCACCATGGCACAGTTTGCCTGGGTATCCAACCGAACCAGTATGCAGAATGTCTCAACAGACTGGTGGATGATTTTAACCCTAGCGGGCGTGAAAGGAGGGCTGTCTATTTTAATGGTTCATATGATTCCGAAAACGTTTGAATACAAAGAGCTCTTTGAAGCCGTTGTCATCGGGAATATCATGTTATCGATTATGATTTATGCGCCTTTAATGATGTTAATTATCAAGTTAAGACAGCATAAGTTTAATGAAGAAGATGGCCATACAACGCACGATTAATATGCGTTAGCAAGCAAGACTATGCTAACAACCTGGATTAACCAAGTTAGCATGATTTAAGGTGAGGATTAAGCCGTTAGAACTATCGGTTACCCGAACGGTTTGCAGGCTTACCGCCTGTTGAAGAGCCGCCACTTGGCTTTCTACTTCTTTGGCCTGGCTTGCCTGCACTTGGCTTGCCACCATTAGAAGAACGACGAGGCTTTTTAGCGCCCCCGCTGTTACGGTCGTTTGACTGATGACCAAATGCTTTTGGCTTCTTAGGTTTTTTAGGCTTGTTTCCGCCTACTTTATTTGGGTTTAAACTTGATGGCGGTACATCATGATCAGGTTCAAAATGATCATAAATCTTTCTTTCTAGTAACTTGCCAATTAAGTGTTCAATGTCTTTTAATTGCCCAAACTCATCTGCACTCACTAAAGAAATAGCTTCACCAGACTTTCCTGCACGCCCTGTTCGGCCAATTCTATGCACATAATCTTCTGCCACGTTAGGTAGGTCTAAGTTAATCACGTGCGGTAATAATTCAATATCAATACCACGCGCCGCAATATCCGTTGCCACTAACACGCGTGCTTTACCTGCTTTAAAGTCATTTAAGGCTTTAATACGTGCATTTTGACGTTTGTCACCGTGGATAGAAGTCGCGCTAACCCCATTGGAAATTAGCTTTTTAGCCAAACGACTGGCACCGTGTTTGGTTCTTGAAAAAACCAATACTTGTTGCCAATCGTTGTCTTTAATCATGCGTAACAGCAAGTCAGACTTACGTTTTTTATCAACGGGAATAATCCATTGAGTAATTTTATCAACCGTACTGTTTTCAGGCGTTACCGATACTTCAACTGGGTTGTTAACTAATTTCTTCGCCAAGGCACGAATATCTTGTGAAAAAGTAGCTGAAAATAATAGGTTTTGACGTTGCTTAGGAAGCTTGGCAATAATCTTATTAATATCGCGAATAAAGCCCATATCCAGCATTCTATCGGCTTCATCTAAGACAAACATTTCCAAATGATCAAATTTCACTGCACCTTGGTTAATCAAATCTAATAAACGTCCTGGTGTCGCGATTAGGACATCTAGCCCGCCACGTAGTCTTTGCATTTGTGGGTTGATTTTAACGCCACCATAAACAATGTCTGCTTTTAGGTGAAGGTACTTACCATAAGTTTGTACACTTTCGCCCACTTGTGCAGCCAGTTCACGCGTTGGGGTTAATATCAACGCACGTGCTTGGTTACTACCCGGCTTTTTCCCTTTCGATAATATTTCTAGCATAGGCAAGGTAAAGCCCGCTGTTTTACCCGTACCTGTTTGAGCAGCAGCCATCACATCCTTGCGATCTAATATGGCGGGAATGGCTTGAGCTTGAATAGGTGAAGGCGAGGTATAACCCTGATCTTCAATAGCTTTTAATATATTGTCGGATAGGGCAAGGGATGAAAATTTCATGTAAAAACCTGTTGGGTAAAAGTGCAATTAAGAATTGTGAGTATAATAGGCGTATCAGTCCACAATAGCCAGTTATATTATCTAAATTATGCCTAAGCAATTTTTACCAAAACATCAATATATTCACTTAGATAGCATCGATTCTACCAGTCGTTTTTTAAAAGATTTGGCCGAAAAAGAGCGCCCTCTTCAACCCGTTATTTGTACGACTCGTGAACAAACGCAAGGTTATGGTCAACAAGGAAAAACTTGGTTAAGTGAAGCGGACTCTTCTATTTTTTCTATTTTATTGCCCTTAAAAAGCAAAGCGATTGTGCCTGGTTCAGCCAGCTTAAAAACAGCCTTGGCTATTCACAAACAGTTATCAAAAGAGATTAACGAGCCCTTAACCCTAAAATGGCCTAATGATATTTACAATACCAAAGGTAAAGTAGCGGGTAGTTTACTTGAGCTCGTGGCTTTGCCACATTACCGAGCACTGGTAATTGGTGTGGGCATTAACCATTCCCCCCCTAAAAATATGCAGACAGCCAGCTATATAGCCTCTTTTGATTTAAAGCCTTTTTTAGAAGGTTTGCTAACAAACTTATCTGTCGACAACTTATTAAGCCATGAGAAGGCTGATGACCTCTGGTTAAGTGACTGGCAAGCCGTTGATTTTTTTCATATCAACGAACCTTTACAGTTAATTCAACAAGGGGAAAATAGTGCATTACCTGTGACTTACCTGGGTATCAATGCACAAGGCCAAGCTTTGGTTCAGGGAGAAGAAAAAGTTTATAAGTTAACCTCTGGGGCTAACTCGTTGCGTAAACGTTAATCTAGCATTAACGCTGCTTTAAATTTAAACAATAATACCTTTAGCCCTTTCCCTTTTTCTGCTTCCTTAAAAACGCCAGGGGTGGCCAGCTGTTCTACAAACTGGCAGGCAGGGCAAACTGTTTCTACGGTCTCTAATAAAAACTGTTCATCTAAATCAGGTGCATTTAAACAAAGCATAACCCAACCATCGTCCACCATTAAATCTGGCAAACGGCGAATGATTTTTTGATAGTCCTTTTTAATATCGACACTGCCTTTTTGAAAAGCAGGTGGATCACAAATAAGTAAATCATAAGGCCCGTGCCTCTTTAAACGACCAAAAGAACGAAAAATATCCACCCCTTCAAACTTCACCTTAGCCAAATCTTGATTATTTAAACGATGGTTTTCTCGCCCTTTTGCTAAGGAGGCCTTGCTCATATCTACATTCAAAACCTGCTTAGCACCCCCTGATATAGCGGATACAGAAAAAGCACAAGTGTAAGCAAACAGGTTGCAAACATTGGCATTTGAACTATGTTGTTGCACCCATTTACGGCCATTCACCATGTCTAAAAATAAACCGGTATTTTGCGTTTTATTTAAGGCAATATCAAACTGTAAGCCTTGTTCTGATACCTGGCATTTTATGATCGATTCACCTAGTAACAATTCAAAAGGGGCGCCCTTTTGATAACGATGCTGTACTTGAACAGACTGAGATTCTAGAATTTTATCTTGTAACTGCTCTGCCCAACTCATTAAATTTGTATTTGGCTCTGCTTTAAATAAACTAATTAATACCACGGGTGGCAACCAATCTACTAACACATGTTCTAACCCAGGGTAAGCATGACCACGACCATGAAATAAGCGTTGGCAATCTTTTGAATTTTTATCTAGGGCAGTAAAGTCTATTAAATCAATCATCATTTTCAAGCCTCTTTATACAAGAATATTTCAAACTAATTGCTAAATTTTAGCGACAAAAAAACCGCTATAAACAGCGGCTTTTTAACTTAAATTTAAAGCTGAAATTAACGTTAAAGTGTTGCGATATACTTAGCAAGCGCATTAATTTCTTCATTAGATAAGGCTCGCGCTTGTGGCACCATCATACTGCTCATCGGCCCAATATGTTCACCTGCTTTATAACGTATTAATTTGGCTGCGGCTTCTTTTTCAGACAAAGCTTGTAGGTTAGGACCTACCCCACCTTCACCATTGGAACCATGACAACCTGAGCAAGTTGAAAACAAAGCACGTCCATCTAAGGCTGCAACCATTGGCTTAGGCTTAGCAACAGGCGCTGGCTTCGATACTTTTTCAACCATTTTAGCCGCTGGCTTTGCCACCATCGCTTTAGGTGCTTCTTGCTTTTTAACGGCCATTACAGCAGGTTGCTTGGTAATGGGCTGTGCCACTTCTACCGATTTAGTTACGGTAGCAGCCTCTTTCTTTTCAGCTATTTTAGCGACGACAGGCTTTGCTTTGTTGATAGTATCTGCTTTAGGCGCAAGCGCAGCATCAGAAATATCATGAGGGCTCTTATCACCAGACCACGTCATCAAGGCCAATCCCAATACAAATACAACACTTGCCACTAACATCCAAATTAATTTAGTCATAATATTCTCTTCCCATTTATAAAATTACATTGTGTGCGTAATCATACCCGCTAACCATAGACACTCCAACCCTTTCTACCCAAAAAAGTAGGTTCATTTAGTAAAGTATTCCATAAATTGAAAGCCCATGCTCAAATAGGACATTATCTTCATACCCACCCCTGGCGATTTTTAGGCTTCAACATAATCAACCAGCATAAAAAAACCTCAATAAAGAGGTTTCTTTAAAAAAGCTACCTGAATCTACACTTTAAACTTAGACACTAACTCGGCTAGTTGCGAGGCCTCATCTTTCATATTTTCAGAAGCGGCGGTGGTTTCTTCAACCAAGGCAGCGTTCTGTTGAGTGGCATTGTCAATATCAGCAACTGCCTGCCCAATTTCAACCGTAGAAGAACTCTGTTCAATAGAGGCAACTGAAATATCTGCCACTAATTCACTAACTTCACGAATAGAAAGGGTGATATTTTGTAGAGCCTCATCAGAAAGCTTGGCGCGCTCTGTTCCTTCATCTATTGCTGACACGGCATTTTCAATTAGTGACTTAATGTCTCTCGCTGCATCTGCAGACTTACCAGCAAGGTTTCTTACTTCACCCGCTACGACGGCAAAACCTCTGCCATGATCACCCGCTCTTGCAGCTTCTACAGCAGCGTTAAGTGCGAGTAAGTTCGTTTGAAAAGCAATCGAATCAATTAAGCTAATAATTTCTTCAATTTTAGAAGAGGCTTCTCGAATATCACCCATTGATTCAATGGTTGATCTCATGACTTCTGCACCCTTATCTGCTTGTGTTCTGGCTTTACTGGCTAGATCATTCGCTTTCTGAGCATTGGTCGTAGTATCTTTAACACGCTCACCAATTTGAGCCATCATTGCAGTCGTTTCTTCTAAAGAAGCTGCTTGTTGCTGAGTACGATCATTTAGGTCGACTGCACCTTGATAAATTTGGTTAACGTTATCAACCAAGTGTTGAACACCCAAGGCTGTTTGGCCAATTAACTTAGATAAGTTTTCAGTTGAAACACCTAGTAGATCGGCAACCATACCAAACTTACCTTCATATTCATGTTCTACTTTTTTGGTTAAGTCTCCTTCAGAAATCCCTTCCACTACGGCTGAAATATCATCTAAAGCAGTCGAAGTTTGTTTAATTCTAGTATTCACACTATCCGCTAAACGCTTAAACTCACCACTAGATTCAACTTCCACTTGTTGCGAAAAGTCACCTTTTGCCATCGCATCTAATACACGGTTGGTTTCTGAAATAACCGCACTCATTGTCTTCAATGCAGAAGCGACACTATTCTGAATCTCACCTTTAACAGAAGGGTCTAACGTGACACTAAAGTCACCGGCTTCTAGTGCTTTCACAACCTTTGTCACTTCTGACATGGTTAAGGCGGTACTTTCTGTTGACTTATTCACCGCATCTTTTAGGTTTTCAAATTCACCGACAAACTTGCCTTCAATACGTTGCGAGAAGTCACCTGCAGCAACGGCATCCATCACAGCATTACTACCGTGCAAGGATTCTTGAAACATTTCTATTAGTTCGTTGATAGATTCTGTTGCCAAACCAATTTCATTTCGCGTACCCACATCAATACGGATAGATAAATCACCTTGGTTTTTAATATTTTCTACTGCTTTCTGCATACCACTTAAAGGAGAGAAGGCGCTTAACATCATTCTATTGACTAAAACAAAAGCAATTAACAACCAAAGAATAACGGCAGCTAAACCAAGATAAAAGGCATTGTCAGACTCTACTTTTGCTTCGGTAGATTCTGTTAGTACCACTGTATAAGCAATAATTTTATTTTTGACATCTAAAACAGGGACAGAAACGGCTCTATAAACCTCTTTGGCATTTGAAACAAATTCAATACTATCGCCTTTCACATCAAACTTTCTAGCTTGAATAGACTGCTTTAGCCATTTACTCGATTCATACTTTAACTTATCAGCAGTATTGAACAAGGCGACTTGTACCGCACCAATACGAGCTATTTCACGTAGCATGACATCGTAGTTAACTAATAAATCGATTGCCCCAATTACTTTACCGTGAGGAGCGATAGGCAATACAAAATGAATATTAATTTGTCCAGAAGCATCTTTCTCAATCCCTTTTACCAAGTTAACATCGTTGATTGCCGTTTGAACCAAATTAGAAGTAATATCTTGTTCGCCTTTATTACGAGAAAATAACAACTTCCCTTCATTAGAGAAAACACGAATATTACTAACCACTTTAGTCGCTTCTAATAAGTTTGCGGTGGTATTGATACGCTTCGCAATCATTGCTTTATCTTGATCTTTTAATGCTTGAATCAAAATTTTATCACGCGTAAATGAAAAAGTAGTATTTTCCATTTTCTCTTCCATGTTGCTAGAAATAATAGCTTCCATTGAAGTGGCCTTATTGACGAAGGCATTGCGTAACTCTGTTTTAGCAATAGAGGCGTTAACCATATAAACACCGATAAAGATGAAGATGGTAATTAATACTACTGATAGAGTAAAGATTTCTAATTTTTTTCTTAAAGAATACTGTTTCATTTTACATTCCTATTCGTATGGATAGCCAGCATTTTTCCATGCTGGGAAACCTGATCTAAAGTAATACACGTTGGTATAACCATACGAGACTAATTTTTTAGCACCCTTAGAAGCACGGTGACACTTTTCAGCATTACAATAACTAACGACGGGTTTATCTAAGGCAATTTTTGCCTTTAACCCTTCCGCCGTAAAACCTGATTTTTTAACATTAATATGAATAGCTCCAGGTACTCGCCCTGCATCCCAGTCAGACCCTTTGCGGGTATCTATAAAAGTAGCCCCTGCTAACCACAGTTTTTTAGCTTCAGCCGCATCAATGGTGGTTGCACCCGCCACTTTGGTTACCGAATCTGCTTTCGATAAGGCATTGGTTGAAAGAATAACGCTGAAGAGCAGCACCAGTATTTTTAAACTTTTCATAGGAAACCTTTTTTAAAATTTTGTAAACTTATTTTAATGCTTCGCAGTATCTAGCAAGGATAAGACCATGTCGGTAAGTATATAAAATTTTGTTAATTTAGACAAAAAAAAACCCGCTAAATAGCGGGGTTTTTTGGATAACTTAAAATGTATTAAACTAACACACCAGGATAGTTAGCAATACCAGGGTTGTTCTTCACACCCTTAAGCTTAGGATTGTTTACCTTCTTAAGCTTAGTTGAACCTTTATGGTTACGTAAGTAAGAGGCAGCAACATCCCACATTAGACGACCGTCGCCTATCGCTTCTACTTGTGCCCAACCAGCTACAGAGTAAGTCTTATTAGCTTCTAACGGCATTCCGTTATCTAAACGCATTTCAGAAATACGGTTACCAAACTTGGCATTCGGTGCACAAGTGTAGTCCATACCACCTAAACGAACCATATCACCACCTGACTGAAGATAGGGGTCTTTCTGGAATAAGTTTTCACAAATTCCTTCTAAGATATCTTTCATGGCTGCACCCGTTACTTCAGACTTATAAGTTTCACCATAGGTCATTGAGGTCTCATCCATCACGCTTTTCATGGTAATCATTTCACCTGCTAGGACTGATGGCCCCCAACGAACACCGGCAGACATTGCAATTTGTGTATCGTGCTCTTCACGAAGAGAGTTCACAATAATCTGATCCCATGTTCCCATAAAGTTACCTCGACGGTATAGCGTATCTTCTGCTACGGCTAGTTCTTCACCTAAAATTTCGCCGTAGGTCTTACCTAAACGATCTTTGTTGGTGTAAGCGTCAGGACGACGAGATTCGATAACATGCTCGTCATACTTCGTAGCATCAAGTCTGCCAAGGAATGCTTCTACTTCTTTGTCGGCGGTTAGTTGGTTTGAGAATACGGGTAGTAATGTGTAGTTGATATCGCGTAACTTGCCGTTTTGGATATCTAAATCCATGCAAGCAACATATTTTCCGTTAGAACCTGCGTTGGTTACGTGACATACGCCACCTTCTGGGGTCTTAACGGGGGTTGTTTTTGAAATACCGTCATGAGTGTGACCACCAAATATTGCGTCAATTCCGCTTATGCGAGAAGCCATTTTAAGGTCTACGTCCATACCGTTGTGAGAAATCATCACAACTGCGGCTACTTTTTCTTGTGCACGGATTGTGTTTACCGTTTCCTGTAAAGCATCTTCACGAAGCCCGAAAGACCAGTCTGGAAAATTAGACTGTGGGTTGGCATTTGCTGTACGCGGGAATGCTTGACCGACAATAGCAATACGCTCGCCATTAATAACTTTGATGGTGTAAGGTTTAAAGGCTCGAGCATCGTCTTCATCATAAAGACCTATACCATCATAACGTTCTGTCATTTCACGGTATTCGTCACCGAATAAAGAATCTTCTTTAATACGTATGTTCTGTGCTAAAAATTCACCTTTAAAGTCCTTCAGGTTAGAGAGTACTTCTTTTTCATGATAGGTGAATTCCCAGTGACCTGTCATGATGTCAACACCTAGAATATTTGAGGCTTCAACCATGTCTTTAGCACGTGTCCACAAGGCTGTTGCTGAACCTTGCCATAAATCGCCACCATCCATCAATAAGGTATTGTCACGACCGCCAGCGGCTTCTCGCAACTTGTCTAGTAGGGTTTTAATGTGAGAAAACCCGCCAAGCTTGCCATACTGTTCGGAAGCATCTTGGAAGTTTAAATAACTAAAAGCGTGTGCTAAAGCGGTATGTTCTTTAATACCAAGCTCTTTCAATAGTTTTTTACCCACTACGTGAGGAAGCTTACCATAGGCAGGCCCAACACCTAGGTTGACATTAGGCTCTCGGAAATAAATTGGCTTTAATTGAGCATGGGTATCGGTAATGTGTAATAAACGCACTTTACCTTTCATAGGTAAATCATACATTGCTGATGATGCTGCTTCGCCTTTAGCACCAGATGGGCTAGAAGACATTGCATTTGCTGTACCAGGTAACATACCTGCAGCAGCTGCTAAAGACATTACATG
>WFMZ01000012.1 GCA_015484555.1 Hydrogenovibrio sp.
AGGTTGCACTTGAAGAGGTTTTAAACTGTGAAACTGTTTCTTTAAGCTGAACACTTTCATCTCTTAAGCTTTCCGCAGAAGCCGTGGTTTCTTCAACCAAGGCAGCGTTTTGCTGGGTCGTATGATCAATGCTCGTAATCGCAATATTCACCTGCTCAACCCCTTGTTGCTGCTCTTTGGTTGCGGTATGAATCTCTTCAACCACCTTAGAAACTGTCGAAATAGACTCATTAATGGCCTTGAATGATGCGCCCGTTTCTTCAATCTTAACCGAACCTTGCTGTATGCTTGAAACAGATGCCTCGATTAAGGTCTTAATGTCTTTCGCCGCATCAGCAGACTTACCTGCCAAACTACGAACTTCTGCAGCTACCACGGCAAAGCCTCTACCATGATCACCCGCTCTCGCAGCTTCAACCGCCGCGTTTAAGGCCAGCAAGTTTGTTTGGAAAGCAATACTATCAATCAGCACAATAATCTCTTCAATCTTTTGATTTGAAGTACTAATTTCTTGAATCGCTACCACTGCTTCATCCATCAAGATCAAACCACTCTTACCTTTCGTCTGCATGTCAGTGGCAAGTTCACTTGCCTGTTGCGCACTACTGGTATTTTGTTGAATGGTTGAGGTTAACTCTTCCATCGCAGAAGCCGTCTCTTCTAGTGATGCCGCTTGCTCTTGTGTTCTGTCATTTAAGTCACTACTACCAGAAGCCACTTCTTCACTCGCTGTATCCACCCTTGAAGCGGTATCCACAATAGAGTTTATGGCAGTGTTTAGCTGTGCGTTAGAATCATTAAAGCTTTGAACCATTCTATCTAGTTCACCATTAAAGTGACCTGAAATACGTTGTGATAAATCCCCTTCTTTCTGCTTAATGATAGCGGCAATAATTTTCACCATCGCCTCTTCTAACTGCTCGACAGAGATATTTACACTGTCTTTCAATGTCCCTAACTGGCCTTTTAAGTCAGCTTCAACACGACCAGAGAAATCTCCAACACTTAATGATTCAACGACTGTACTGATTTCTGTAATAGCACTGTCAATTGCGCTCATTGACTCAATCGCATAATCTAAGGTAACTTTAAACTCACCTGGTACAGAAACCTCTTTCTCGCTTGGTTTAAAGTTACCTTCACGAATAGCCAGTAAAATTTCTTGTAAAGTATTTAAACTATTTTGAGTGTTATCAGCGGAGGTATTCACACCTTGCTTCAGCAGATCTAAATCCCCTGCTAGAGAAGTCGTAACACGCTTGGTAAAGTCACCCAATGAAACTGCTTGTAAGGTGGCGTTTACTTCAGCCATGGCTTGTGCCGTATTACCTAATAAAGTATTCAAGGAACGAGCAGCATCTCCCACCTCATCTTTCGAATCAATCTCACATTTTTCAGAGAAATTAAAGCTATGACTCACTTCCTCCATCTTCTTAGACAGCAAGATAATAGGCGAAGCAATTGAATTGGCAAATTTCCAACCAATCAATAAAATAAGCAATGCTAATACACCCATTATAATCAACAAATTATTCATCATATTATTAGCGGGCAAATCGGCTTCGCTTACATCAATTTCTGCCAACATAACCCATTTATTACCACCCGCATTAATTGGCGTGTAGGCCGAAACAACTGGGTTGTTATTGTAATCTTGAATAACAGCAACACCAGACTGGCCTTTTAGCGCACGGTGAACCGACTCGGTATCCACTTTTCCTTTAGCGGGATGTCGAAATGAAGCAATCACAGTATGATTTTTAGGGTCTAAAAAAGAATCTGAACGCATCAGTAAATCAGGCCCGACTAGATAGGTTTCGCCTGTTTTCCCCATTCCCGAACGCTGAGACATAATGTCCGTTACTTTATCTAACGGTAGTTGAAAAATTAAACTCCCTATTCTCTTTTCACCATTATAAATAGGGGTGGCCGCAAAACTGGCTGGCGCATCATAAGAAGGCGAATACAAAGCATAGTCGCCAATAAAAGTTTCACCCTTAGCGAGCTTACGAGAAGCTTGATAGGCTTTGGCTAAACCCGAATCTTTCCATGGTCCTGTTTGTAGAGAAGTCGCAAAGTCTAACTCTTTAAAAACAGAATAAACCACCTCTCCATCATTATTAACCAGGAAAATATCATAGAAACCGAACTCATTTAAATATTGATTAAACCAAGCATGATTTTGCGTATGCTCATTTGCATAATCTGAAGAACCAGGGATACTTAACAGGCCATTTTTTTCGCCTAATGGCTGGCTGTTCGCGGCAATAAATTGATACTGCAAAGCAATCGCTTTATTAGACAAAGAAGCAAAATTTGAAAAATCAAACGGACTGCCATTTTCTTTTTGAAAGACCTTGCCAAACTCATTCTGCCAATAAGACTTTACTACTGCCTTTTCTTCTAAAAGTTGCTTTGGCGTTAAATACTCTTGCCCAATAAAATTATTATAAGCTTTAGAAACATTCTCCATAAAGTGAACTGTTTCACCATTTTCAGACACTGCATGTAATTCCCGAACTACTCCTTTAAAATATTCAACAATCGCCGTTTTTTTAATATCACGAACTGCAGATAACTGTTTCTCAACCTGCTCATTAATACCTGACTTCGTTACATAAACAGCATCCATCCCTACAATTAGAACGGGCAATAGGCCAATAGTTAACATAACAATTAATAGTTTATTTTTTAGTTTCATACTCGGATAACCTTTTTGTTTAAGCGCAATCAGAAATGATATAAGTACCTTTTCACTTTTAACGCTAATTTGTAATCTTACACTCAATTTTAGGATAAGAAAATAGTTTTACAACCCTACATACAGATGACAAGTAGTCGGTTAGGTTCAAGCTAACTTATCCTACTTAATACCTCGTCTTAGCTTTATTCTATTATTAAGTCCTCGAACAATTTGATAAACTCATTTCTAATTCTAGGCTAATCCCTACAAACAACAAATACCTCGTGTTTAGTCTATGGTAATATTAGTTTAATTTAGTTTCTACTCCCAGCCAGTACAGGATAGTCCTTTTGCATCAGACTCCACAAAAAATTCAAACCGATACCCTGGTCATTGGCAGCGGTATTGCAGGCTTATCTGTTGCCTTAAAGCTAGCACAAAAACACCAAGTATACCTAATTGCAAAATCAACAGTTTGTGAAGGTAGTACCCAGTATGCTCAAGGTGGCATTGCTGCGGTTCTTGATCCTTTTGATTCTGTTCAAGCACATATTGACGACACCTTGAAGGCTGGCGCAGGTTTATGTGAAAAAAAAGCCGTTGCACTCGTGGCAGAACAAGCCACTGAATCTATTAATGAATTAATTCGTTTAGGCGTCCCCTTTAGCAAAGAACAAAACTCTGAGGCCTATCATTTAACCCAAGAAGGTGGTCACACCCATCGTCGTGTTATTCATGCTGCCGACCACACGGGTAGAAGTGTCATTAACACCTTAGTTGAACAGGTTCAGAACAACCCAAACATCACCATATTAACGCAACATATTACCGTTGATTTAATTATGGATGCAGACAATAAGCAGTGCCTTGGTAGCCACATACTAAATAAAGAAACCAACCAAGTTATTACCCTGCTAGCTAACTACACTGTATTAGCCACAGGTGGCGCAAGTAAGACCTATCTTTATACCAGTAATCCTGATACCTCTACCGGAGATGGTATTGCCATGGCATGGCGAGCAGGGGCAACCGTGACCAATATGGAATTTAACCAATTCCACCCTACTTGCTTGTTTCACCCACAAGACCGTTCATTCTTAATCTCAGAAGCTATTCGTGGAGAAGGTGGTATTTTAAAACTGCCTAACGGCTATGCCTTTATGAAAGACCATGATGAGCGTGCTGATTTAGCACCCAGGGATATTGTGGCTAGAGCGATTGATCATGAAATGAAAAAACATGGAATAGACTGTGTATTCTTAGATATTTCGCACAAACCTGCAGACTTTATTCAACACCATTTCCCCACTATTTATGCCCGTTGCTTAAAGTCAGGTATTGACATTACCCAGCAATCCATCCCTGTTGTGCCAGCTGCCCACTACACCTGCGGAGGCATTGAGACAGACTTAAATGGCCAAACGACTATTAACCGTTTATTTGCCATTGGCGAAACTGCCTACACAGGTCTACATGGTGCAAACCGCTTGGCCAGCAATTCATTAGCTGAAGGTTTGGTTTTTTCCAATATGGCTAGTCAACAAATTATAAAAATCTACAGCAAATTAGATGAAGCGGTTGTAGAACAGGTCAAAACCTGGGATACACGACATATTACCCAAGCAAAAGAAAGAGTGCTTATTAGTCATGATTGGGATGAGGTAAGACGTATTATGTGGGATTATGTCGGCATTGTTAGAACCGATAAGCGCTTGAAACAAGCCTTAAAAAGAATTTATATCTTAAAATCAGAAGTTCATGAATATTTTTATGCTCACACACTGAGTAGCGATTTATTAGAGCTTAGAAACCTAACCTTAGTAGCCGAGTTAATGATAAAAAGTGCCCTTAAAAGAAAAGAAAGCCGTGGACTCCATTATAATTTAGACCACCCTAAAACTTATAGCAAAAGTCGTCCTACTCGCTTAAACCCTAAGCAAGTCAAACTTCATAAAATTAAAAATTAGCCATTACCAACAGGCATATCACCCGTCTCTTCTGCTAGTTGATCAATTAACCCTTCAGAAACCATTGAATCTATATCGACAAGAATAACCATCTTACCTTTTTTCTCACCTGTCGATGTTGTTTCACCTGCTGGGTAAATAGTGGCTAAACCTAATACATACTGTCCATCTAAGGTTGAAGAAATATCGGGTGCAGCTTGCAGACTATCCAAATCAAATTCATGTACATCTGAAACGGAATCTACCACCAAACCAACGGTGCGTTCTCCTGATGCCGTTAAAATATTAACCACAATCACAACCGTCGTCGCTTTATAAGAAACGGGAATATTAAACCTATCTCTTAAGTCTAAAACAGAAACAATCACACCACGTAAGTCAATCACCCCTTTGACAAAAGAGGGAACATTAGGCAAAGGCTCTGGCGTTTTCCAGCTTCTAATTTCTTGTACTCGGTCAATTTCAACTGCAAACTCTTCATTTGCCAACTTAAAAGTTAGAAATTCTTTTTTTGATTCCGACATCCATCTCTCCTAGAGAAAGTTTGTTACCTATCTTCGGGTATATTTCTGAGTAACTTTAGCGATAAATACTTATATTTAGATACTTAGCAACATTATATCCAAACACACCCATAAGGACAGCTTAAGTTTTATCCATTATAGACGTATAATATCGTCATTATCAAAAGGGTCAACTACTATGAACACAGAATGGAAAAGTTTTTTAGCCGAGCAAGGCGCACAGTTTAATGATGAAAACCAAATTGTTACCTTCGGCTTGCCTGAAATTGAACACTTTTTAGTGAAGCATGGCCCTATTATTAGCGACCTTTCAAAGCAAGGCCTCATTAAAGTTAACGGGGAAGAAGCCTTTGACTTTTTACAAGGTCAATTTTCTAATGACTTAAAAGAAGTTAATGCACAAACCGCTCAACTTGCCGCTTACTGTGACCCTCAGGGTAAAGTAATCGCCCTACTAACCATTTTTAAAATTGAAGAGGCTTACTACTTAAATTTTGATGAATCTTTAAAAGACATCGTATTCAAAAGATTAAGCCTGTTTAAAATGCGAGCAAAAGTAGTACTAGAAGAAGTTTCAGACAGCCTACTGCAAATTGGTTATGCAGGAGAATTTGGTGATTTAGACCTTCAGAGAGATCTTTCAACCAAGTTAAAAAATATTTACCAAGTAGAACCTATTGCAGAAGAAGTGGTCAAAAATGTTATTGCTATTAAAGTTCCGGGACCTTACCACAGCTATAAACTATTTGGAAATTTACCAGAAATGAAAACCGTTTGGCAAGCTTTAAAATCTAATGGTGAAGCTATTGGTGAACAAGACTGGTCATTATTAAATATTGTCTCGGGTCAACCTACCGTTAATGAAGCCACCAGTGGCCAATTCATTGCCCAGTTTTTAAACCTAGATAAACTAGATGCCATTAACTTTAAGAAAGGTTGCTTCCCTGGCCAAGAAGTTATTGCCCGAATGCACTATCGTGGTAAAGCGACCAAGCGTATGTTAAGAATGCACACTGAAGCGGACATCCTATTACCTGCCGCCACAGAACTAAGATTAAAAGATGCCGCCAGCCGAAATTATAAATTTAGCCTGATTGCCTCTGCACCTGATATTTACCAAGGCACGGTATCCTTAGCGATTGCTACCGTAAAATCATTAGAAACCGTTAAAGGCGACCTAACCTCTGAAGCAGGTGATATTTATACAATCGAACCTTTACCTTACGATCTCGTTGAAGACTAACCCTAAATTTTAGGCATAAAAAAACCATCATTACGATGGTTTTTTTGTTTAGAAGCAAGCTAATTAATATTAGCCTATAAAGCTTACTTAGTCTTGGCTTCTCATGTGCGGGAACAACAACACGTCTCTAATAGAAGGAGAATCCGTAAATAGCATCACCAAACGATCGATACCAATCCCTTCTCCCGCTGTTGGTGGCATACCATGCTCTAAGGCTTTAATGTAGTCTTCATCATAATGCATAGCTTCATCATCACCAGCATCCTTAGCAGCTACTTGAGCCTTAAATCGTTTGGCTTGATCTTCCGCATCATTTAACTCGTTAAAGCCATTCGCTAGCTCGCGCCCACCAATGAATAATTCGAAACGATCCGTAATGGTATTGTCATGATCACAACGACGCGCTAAAGGAGAAACTTCTGCTGGGTAAGCAGTAATGAACGTTGGGTCCATTAACTTCTCTTCAACATGCTCTTCAAATATTTCAGTAATTACCTTACCTAAACCGTAAGATTCTTCAATATGTACATGCATCTTATTAGCCAAAGCAGTCGCTGATTCTAGTGTTTCTAAATCAGCTAAAGTGACTTCTGGGTTGTACTGAACAATAGAATCTTTCATCGACAATCTTGCAAAAGGCTTAGCAAAGTCAAACACTTGTCCCTGGTAAGGAACCTGTGTTGAACCCACAGATAACTCTGCAATTTCTTTTAGTAGCTCTTCGGTATAGTCCATTAATGCATGGTAATCCGTATAGGCTGCATAAAACTCAACCATTGTAAATTCTGGGTTATGACGTGTAGATAGCCCTTCATTACGGAAAGAACGGTTTATTTCAAACACACGTTCAAAACCACCAACAACTAACCTTTTTAAATAAAGCTCTGGCGCAATACGTAAGTACAAAGGCATATCTAAAGCATTATGGTATGTGTTAAAAGGCTTCGCTGTTGCGCCACCAGGTATCACGTGCATCATAGGGGTTTCTACTTCCATAAAGTTTTTACGAATTAGGAAGTTACGCACATGCTGAACAATTTTAGAACGCAAGATAAAAGTATTACGGCTATCTTCGTTTACGATTAGGTCAACATAACGCTGACGATAACGTGTTTCTTGGTCTTGTAATCCGTGGAATTTATCTGGCAAAGGACGAAGTGACTTCGTAATTAACTCAATCGCTTCTACATGAACCGACAGCTCACCCGTATTGGTTTTAAATAAATAACCCTCTGCACCAACAATATCACCCAAATCCCATTTTTTAAACTGGGTGTTGTAAAATCCTTCTGGCAATTCATCACGAGTCACATAAATTTGAAGACGACCATCAGTATCTTGCAAGGTTGCAAAACTGGCTTTACCCATAATACGACGTAACATCATACGGCCCGCAACCTTAACGCGAACAGGCTCCATTTCCGCTAATTCTGCTTTGGTATATTGGTCGTATTTTTTAGCTAAATCTACCGACACATCTTGGCGACGAAAGGTATTTGGATACGAATGCCCAATTTCTCTCAAACCATCTAATTTTGCACGGCGTTCCGCAATAATTTTGTTTTCATCTACTTCAGGGGTGGGGTTTTCAGCGTTAGACATGTCGTTTCCTATCTAAGATATTAATTTTTTTAAATTTGATAAGGGCAATTATAGACCACCCCTGGCGATTTTTGGGGTTGAAAGCAATTAATTTCGTGCTTTATACGCCCGCTTTTAAATTTGGAATAATAAACTGATCTAAATCACCATCTAAGACTGCACCCGTATTACCTGTTTCAACATTACAGCGTAGGTCTTTAATACGCCCAGAATCCAATACGTAAGAACGAATTTGGCTCCCCCAACCAATATCAGACTTAGAATCTTCTAACACTTGCTTTTCAGCATTACGGTTATGCATTTCTAGCTCATATAACTTAGCGCGCAACTGCTTCATCGCCTCAGCCTTGTTTTGGTGTTGCGAACGTCCATTCTGGCACTGAGTTACCGTATTGGTTGGCAAGTGCGTCAACCGCACAGCAGATTCAGTTTTGTTAACATGCTGCCCGCCCGCCCCACTGGCACGATAAACATCTACACGAACGTCTGATGGGTTAATATCCACTTCAAAACTATCATCAATTTCAGGCGAAATAAATATTGAAGCAAAAGAGGTATGACGGCGGTTGCTAGAGTCGAAAGGTGACTTACGAACCAAACGATGCACGCCTGTTTCAGTACGCAACCAACCATAAGCATAGTCACCCACGACATGAATAGTGGCACTTTTAATACCTGCCACATCGCCATCGGATGCTTCTAACAATTCAACTTTAAAGCCATGTGCTTCAGACCAGCGTAAATACATGCGTAAAATCATTTCTGCCCAATCCTGGGCTTCTGTTCCACCCGAACCAGATTGGATTTCGACATAACAGTTGTTGGCATCTAATTCACCCGAAAACATACGTTGAAACTCTAGGTCATCTAACTTAATAGCCAATTTATCTAATTCTATTTCAACTTCTGCCACCAACTCTTCATCATTTTCAGCTTCGGCCATTTCTAAAATTTCTTGTACCGACTCCAAGCCATCGGTTAAGTCGATAATAGTATTCACCACTTTATCTAAAAAAGCTTTTTCTTTACCCAAGGCTTGCGCCTTTTCAGGGTCACTCCATATCGCAGAATCTTCTAACTCTCGATCTACCTCAACCAAACGTTCTTGCTGGTTATCGAAGTCAAAGATACCCCCGTAAAGAGTCGGTTCGTTCACTAAAGTCTTTAATTTTGGTGTAAAGTGGCTGTAATTCCATTAAATAATTCTTTTTTTAAAAGCTATAAAGGCTGAATTTTACCATTTAGACAACCTACTTTCCCATCAAAATAACCCTGAATATTGCAAGGTTTAAATAAACAGTTCAAGTATTTGATTTCTCTGCCGATATAGTAATTACCGGGAATGACTAAAATAATAAATTAACAGGTCAAAAATTCCATTAGAATAAAACTTACACTCGCAATACGAGCAGACCAGAAAGGAAGATAACATGAGTATTTCAAACATTTCAGACCCATTACAAAGTTATCAGAAGTTTTCGGCTGATGAAGCCAAACCTACCGACTCTAAAATCAATACTTTACCAAATGGTGATAAAGAAGTTTATGGCGTTAAATTAAACCCTGAAACGGGAAAAATAGTACAGCAAGCCAGCATTGTCGCTAATCTATTTAGCAACGCCGATACAGCTGTTTCAGACTCTTTGCGCCTAACTTACCAGGCAGCTATTAGTAAGTTAAACGATATACTCACTCCTGATTTAGGTAAAAATTCTATAAACCAAAAGCTACTAGATGAAAAAGGGATTGAAAATTGGTCACCCAAAAACACGGCTGATCGTATTATTAGTGGTGCCAGTGGTTTTTTAGAAGCCTTTAAAAAAGCTCACCCTGAACTAGAGGGCGAAGCCCTATTAGATAAGTTTGATGAAGTCATTGGCGGTGGTTTAAGAAAAGGCTTTGAAGAAGCGGCGAGTATTTTAAAAGATATGAAGGTGTTTGATGGGGCGATTAAAGACAACTTCAATAAAACTGTCGATTTAGTTAACCAAGGCATGCTAGATCATAGAAATGCTTACCTAGGTATTACACCAGATGCTAAAGGTACAGAAAAGCCCACTGATAAGACAGCAGAAACAATTATTTAATATCTCATTTATAAAAAATTAAACACCAAAACGAGGGCTCTTTAAAGAGCCCTTTTTTTGGTTTGACAGAATGGATTAACGTATCACTACTTTAGAGAATAAGCCGCCTTAAGCGTATTCTGCAATAAAGTCGCTATCGTCATAGGACCAACACCACCGGGAACAGGAGTAATCCAACTGGCTTTTTCTTTTGCCACATCAAATTCAACATCACCAACTAAACGACCTTCTTCTGTACGGTTAATGCCTACATCAATCACAATAGCACCTTCTTTAATCCAGTCACCTTTAACCATCATTGGAATACCGACACCCACCACAACAAGGTCTGCTTCCGATACTTTTTGTGCCAAGTCAACTGTCGCACTATGGCAAACCGTAACCGTTGCACGAGCATTTAACAATTCTAAAGCCATGGGTACACCTACAATATTAGACGCCCCAACAACCACAGCATTTAAACCACGTAACTGAATACCTGTTTTAGCCAACATCGTCATGACACCATGGGGGGTACAAGGTGCCATTTTAGGCAATCTAGTCGCTAAGCGGCCCATATTATAAGGATGGAAGCCATCAACATCTTTCGCAGGGTCAATACGTTCAATTAACTCTTCTGGTTCAATATGAGCAGGAACAGGTAATTGAACAATAATGCCATGAACGCTATCATCTGCATTCAACTCATCAATTTTAGCCAACAGCTCTGCTTGTGTTGTTTCTGCCGGCAACACCATTGACACGTCATTAAAACCCGCTTTTTCACAGGCAATTTTTTTATTACGAACATAAACCTGAGAAGCAGGGTCTTCTCCCACCAAGATAACCGCCAAGCCAGGTGCTTTGTTACCCTTTGCAACTTGTTGATCTACTTCTATACGAATTGATTCTCTTAACTCTAATGCGATAGCTTTACCATCTAAAATTTTAGCGCTCATGTTATGTCCATCATCCTTATATATTCAATTTCAGTGTAAAATTATAGTACTTATCGGCAGGAAGCTAAACCCTAAAATCTTAATAGCAATTATTTTAAAAAAAACACTTAATTAATATTGACAGAAGTGCCTCTTGCCAATAGAATACGCCCATCTTATCGGAGTATAGCGCAGCTTGGTAGCGCACTTGTTTTGGGTACAAGAGGTCGCGGGTTCAAATCCCTCTACTCCGACCACATTTTATATCAAGTTGATGTTTCATTATTCAACTTAATAGCACTAGGTTCGATTATCAGCGCCCATAGCACAACTGGATAGTGCACCGCCCTTCTAAGGCGGGGGTTTCAGGTTCGAATCCTGATGGGCGCACCATTTATTTGGCTAGTCCGAAATTGTTTTTTTCTACTATGGCGGGCGTAGCTCAGTTGGTAGAGTCCCGGATTGTGATTCCGGTTGTCGCGGGTTCAAGACCCGTCGCTCGCCCCACATTCAGAAGCCCCAAACGACGGTATATCAGTTGTTTGGGGTTTTTTTATATCTGAAATATATGGATATTTAAAAGGATTGATTGAAGCTTACGGCTTGAAATTAAGATCAAGTACCTATAATTTAGTTAAAATTATAGGCTAATTACAACTTCATTCTACCTGCCTTATCAGCAGTAAAAATCTCATCATAATTTATGTTCGTGACAAATCCGTGACAAATCTGTGACAAATCTTCATTTATTGAACATCACCCTCCAAGCTCTAGCTTTTAACTTTTTGCATTAAATCTTGAACTTCACATTCAAAAAAATCACATAATTTATCAACATTTTCTGTCGTAGTGCTATAGCCTTTTTTGTTAATAATTTTAGATAAAGTGACTCGGTTAATACCTGTCCCCTCTGAAACATCTTTTATTGTAACTCTCTCATCTAACCTAAACTCCATGTCAGATAAAAGCTCTCGTAGTTTGAAACGTATCATAATGCCTATCAGTGTAAATATATATTTACA
>WFMZ01000013.1 GCA_015484555.1 Hydrogenovibrio sp.
GCCTAGGACACCGCCCTTTCACGGCGGTAACAGGGGTTCGACTCCCCTACGGGACGCCACTATTATGCGGGAATAGCTCAGCGGTAGAGCACAACCTTGCCAAGGTTGGGGTCGCGAGTTCGATCCTCGTTTCCCGCTCCATATTTAGTGAGCTGATTGACGTAACACTAGGCCGTTACATTAGTTAATCAGTTTGCTGTTTGTTGAAATACAAACATCCTAAAAGCAGAGGTTTTATAGTTCACTATAAGACACTTACTTTTAAGCTTGTTTAGCCAGCCTTTTGTAAAGAGGGGTGGCTAAACAAGCACATTGTCCCGTTCGTCTAGAGGCCTAGGACACCGCCCTTTCACGGCGGTAACAGGGGTTCGACTCCCCTACGGGACGCCACATTTCAAAACCTGTAACAATGTCAGTTGTTACGGGTTTTTTTATATCTGTTATTTAAGCCATTAAGGTCGCGCAATGTCGAAGACATTATTAGGCATTAGATTAGGCATTAGATCTAACGGAATATCTATGTTTAAATGACCTTTAATAGCACTCCCTCTAGTCATTGTCTCAACAGCTCCTTATGCTGAAACAGATGACTTTTATGCTCTGCAGCCATGACCATTAATCTATGGTTCATAAATGATAGGCCGTTTAAATACCCACTTTTCAAGCTTTTAAAAAAATCGTTCCTGTAGGGTATTAACCTAGCTATTTCCATACCTTGATGGCTTCTAATATATGTCATATCTAGTGTTGAATTTCTTTGAGTTAAACTGCCGTTTTAGTAAGTTTGGCGGGTTTTTTAGGTTTATTAATTGCTTTATGTCCTTTTGTGAATATTAATAGGCTATCAAATTCGACGGCTTTATCAAATTACGATAAAGAGGGGGATAAATTTTGAGGATTTAATTAGGGTAGCTAGCGTATCTGGTACACAATAGGGATAGCTAATACCCAATTTTTTTTCTTAATAGTTTTTGGGAAGGCTTCATATTGCATAGCCATTTTTTCAGTAAAGATACTTTTTGCGGCGTCATTGAATATTTCTCTAGAATCGGCTGAAATAATGGTTAAATCTGAAATTTGGCCGTTGGCATGTAAGGTAAATTGTAGGGTAACCCTGCCTTGCCATCTTCTACGGTAAGCTCTATTTGGATAGGTATCTTTGGCATAAATAGCCAGGGTTGCCTGTAATTTTTGTAGATAATATTTTTCTGCCTGTGCTTCGACTTGCTGTGCTGCTGCTTTGGCCGCTAAAGCGGCTTGTTGTTGAGCCTTGTTTTTTGCTTCTTCCACGGCTTTTTTCTTGGCCTCTTTCTCTGCTTGTTGTCTAGCTGCTTCATCAATTGCTTTTTGATCTACTAGGGGGGGGGTGACCGGCTTAACTCTTGCTACGGAAGTGGTTTCAACAAAGGGTTTTTCTATTGGCTTGATGGTTGGTTTAGTATGTTTCTTGGGTTTTGCAGGTTTGGTAACAATTTTTTTAGGAACAGGCTTGGGCGGCATAGCTTTTTTAGGCTTGACGGTTTTCTTAATTAGTTTGGTAGCCGGCTTAATGACTGGTTTTGGGCTAGGTTTAGTAACAGGCGTATTGGCCACTTGAAACATATTCAGTTGAATAGAAACCTGCTTCAGGGCTGGGTTTTTGGTGGGCGAACTTTGCGATGAAAAGGTATAGAATAATGCCAGCCCGATTAAAGCAAACAGTGCTAGGCTAATGGCAAAGGCAATTTGGCTGTTTCGGCTCAAGCTACTTGGCCTTGTCGGTTAAAAACGTTAGGTTGGTTAACAGGTATTTTTTTAAAATATCGACGACCTTAACAAAGTCTCCAAATTTAGTGGCTTGGTCAATCTGTATCACAATGGCATCTTTTGGATTAAATAAAGCCGCTTTTTCTTGAAACTGTTGAAGGCTTAATGGCACTTGGTCTAAAAACAGTTGGCCTGTCTTGTCTAAAGACAGCTGAATACTCTTCTGGTCACTAGGTTGATAAGCTTGCGTGCTTTCTGTTGTCGGTAGGTCTAGTTTGATAGAGTCATGCACGATAAAACTGGCGGTGGTAAGCACCATTGCTAATAGCACTAACATCACATCAATTAGCGGGATAACGTTAATAGTATCAAAACGTTTCATAGCGAGTTACCCTGCGCTGGAGGTGTTAAGTGCTTTAAACGCTTTAAACTTAGCTTCTAAAACATCTACCTTTCTCATATAAGCGTTGTAAATAATAATGCTTGGAATCGCCAATGCAATACCGCCCGCTGTGGCTTTCAATGCCAATGCTAGCCCAACCATAATTTCACCTGTGTTCACTTGGCTAGACAGCCCAATATCGTAAAAGGTGACCATAATGCCTAAAACGGTTCCTAATAAGCCAATGTAAGGGGCGTTTGCACCAATACTGGCAATGACGGTTAAGTTTTTAGTGGCATCTACTTTCATCAGTTCAATATGATCGTACTGGCTAATATCAAACTGGCGCAAGGTTAGGAAGCGTTCAATGCTAAACCATAAGGTTATAAATGCCATTAACCCTAGTAGGGTAAACACGGTAATATCAAGATATTCTTTTAGCAGTTCCATAGCATTGCCCTTTATGAGCTGAGAGTAATTTAGGAAGGTATTTTATGCTTTTTCTGCTTTTTATGGTTTGTTTTTATCACCATCCAAACGCCCGATATTGCCAGCAATAAAAACAGGATAGAAAATAGGTCGATAAGGTAAACACCCCAAGCGCCAAAAAAACGCCCTGAATGAATATCTAGCAAGATGCGTTCAGCCGTTAAACCACTTTGGTTGGATTGAGCTTGTAAAGCAGTTTTTAACCCTGGCGGCAGGTCACTAGGCAAGATCGGAAATAGACTGTTGGTGTCACGAACGGCTAAATCTATTTTGGTAAGTTGTTCGTAAGGTTCAAGAATTTGAAGGGTGTCTCCATTTTCTAGTGTTAACAGCAGTTGTTCATTGAAAAAATAGGCATGCTCTATTGGTGAGGATAGCGGCATAATATCAATTAACGCCACGCTGTCGTCTACCAAAATTAAACGGTTTTTAGTGATTAAAATATAGCCAAAAGGGGTGGTTTGAAACCCAAATAAGCGGTTAGCAGAAAGGTTGTTTAAGGGGGTTTGATTTATAAACAAGGTATGCCCAACCAAGCTTGCCCAGTTTTCTTGCTGTTGAAAGCCTTGTTCTACAACAGGCAATTGAATGCCGTACCATTGGTTTAATAACGGGGAGCTAATTGGTTGTTGGTTAAACTTTAAACTGTCGTTATGGTTTAGCAGTAGGCCGGTTATCACCAGCATGACCACGACCACAATAGAGCTGAGGCCTATTTTTTTATGAATTTTATTGAGGATATTACGTTTCATCATTCGTTCCTAAAAAAGGGGCTATTTTGTGGTAGGTTTAATTTTAGAATCTAAATATAACGCTAACCTAGCCAACTTGGTAACGGCTCGGTAAGACAAGGTGGCACCAGAAATATTGTCGACCTTGTTGGTTAGTTTATAAGTTGGTTCGGGTGCTAGCGTGTTTTGTTCAAATTGTTCCGTGAAGAAGGGTAGCTTTACTTCCCAGCCACGACTTTCTCTAAATTCTAAAACCCGTAGTTGTTTAATTTCCCCTTGTTCAATGGTAATGGCAACATCAATATATTTATCCTTGCCAATCTCCTGTAAAAACCAAACTCGGCGGCTAAAATCTACCCTAAAGGGCACAAGGCCAGGGGTGGTATTGGGTGTGGTCCAGTAACCTACTCGCATTTGCTTATAGGGGTGTCCTAGAATCTTTTGTACGGCTTGTTTTTTATCGCCTAGTATCCAAACCTTATGTTCTTGAACAGATTGAATAGACTGTGGAAAGGCTTGGGATAAATAAGCCTGTTGTTTTGATAGGGTATCTGCATAGCTAATCGGCTGAAAGAGCACCAAGCTGATGAGACTGGCAAAAACCATTTTAAAGCCAAAAATCGCTTGTAAAAAGATATTTTTATTCAGACCACTCTTGGCCTTGTGCCCTTTAGGGTAGGTTTTTGGCTTTGAAACGGTTAAAGATAGGTGAATAGATTTCATTAATAAAGTCTTTAATAAGTTAGGGTATTTGTAAATCAAAAAAGCCCGCACTGCTATAAAACCAGGCGGGAAATGCTTAGGAGGAAAAAATGTAGTGATTTAGTTTAGAACTGGTAACCCATACCTAGGTTAAAGCCAGAATATTCGTTCTTAGCAGTCGTATTCTTCTTATAGTTAACATAGTCTGCTTTGAAAACAACATCAGGATGAGGCCAGTAGCTGAAACCAACATTCATTTGGGTTTCTTCATTTTTACTATCAGTCGTGTTGTTCCAAGCGTTGTAACGCCCGAAAACACCCCAGTTCTCATTTAACTTATAACTTGGCTCAATATAGTAACCAGACTGCTTGTCGGCATTGTTTGCCTTAGCGTTGCTGCCACCAATATCCCATTGAGCGTACAGTGCTTTAAGGGTGAAATCTTGAATGTTATAAATGGCATGGGTTTCAAGTAAGGTTGCGCTGGCGGCACTACCGTTGGTTCTATCACCTTGGGTCATGTCATCTTGAAAGTTAGCGGTTAAGGCAATCTCTAGTCCTTTTACGCCAGTATATTTAACACGACCAGTATAAGATAGGGATTTAGCTTTGGCTTTAGAAACCTGTTGGCGACCACCTCGTACAGTGTAACCATCTGCAGAGTTAAGGCCTTCACCAATCATTAAATCATAACTAATACCAGATTCGAAATTAGCATTAAAAGCCGTTCCTCCTTGATACCAGGTGACAGGCACAATATTCTTTTCAACGGGATTTCTTTCAACACCGTAGAAAGTAGGCGGCTCGTGAGTTTCATTTATAATCCCGACCGGCACTAAGATAACACCTGTTTTGTTTTGAAATTTTTTGCCCATTAAATCCATTTCAATATAGGCTTGCTCTAGTTCAACAACACCGCTCTGTTGGGTGTTAGCATGCTCAAGCTCAACTTCAGAAAAAAAACGTATTTTTTCGTTAAACTCATGGCCAAAGAACAGCACGAAACGGTGAAAATCAATTTCTTGCTTATCATTAGCACCTGCAACGCCATTCTTAGTACCCGATAAATTATTGTAATGTAACTCGCCATAACCACCGACGGTTGTTTTGTTTTTAGCTGAGCTAGACTGCGCTTGTTCGGCTTGGGTAGCCAGCTCGTTAACCTGTGCTTTTAGTTCGTTATATTCTGCATCACTAACAGCCATAGCGTTAGAAGCAAAAAAGCTAGCGGCTAAGGCAGTTGCTAAAGCGATGTTAATAGGAGAGCGTTTTAAAGTTTTCATGTTCAGTCTTATCCTGTTTTAAATCTAAATGTAAATACGATTTATTATCGTTTGCGTGAATTATAAGTAGAAGATGAATAATGTCAAATAAAGATGATAATTATTTTCATTTAGTTTTAAGAAAAGTTTGATTAAAGAAGTTTTAAGCTTCAGAAAAATGGTCGGTGAGTAAGGAAAAATGGAAAGCTTCTATTTGGTAGAATAGCTAAAAATTTAATAAGAGTTTACAAATTATGTCTAAAGCAAATCCAACCGTTGGTATTGTTAGTTTAGGTTGCCCTAAAGCGACTGTTGATTCAGAGCGTATTCTGACGCAATTAAAATCAGAAGGCTACGAGCTAACCAATAGCTATGAAGATGCCGATACGGTGATTGTGAACACCTGTGGCTTTATTGATAGTGCGATACAGGAATCATTAGATACCATTGGTGAAGCTTTAGAAGAAAATGGCAAGGTCATTGTGACGGGTTGTTTGGGAGCGAATGCCGATAAAATAACCGAGGTTCACCCAAAGGTGATGGCGGTATCAGGCCCTGCGGCCTATGAAGAAGTGTTAACCGCTGTGCATGACGTGATTGCGCCACCAGAAC
This sequence comes from Hydrogenovibrio sp., assembly GCA_015484555.1. Taxonomy (GTDB): domain Bacteria; phylum Pseudomonadota; class Gammaproteobacteria; order Thiomicrospirales; family Thiomicrospiraceae; genus Hydrogenovibrio. The sequence goes on from WFMZ01000013.1 coordinate 5,925, forward strand.
ATAACCCTTTTGTTGACCTAGTGCCGCCTCAAGGCATTAAGTTAACCCCTAAGCATTTTGCTTATTTAAAAATATCAGAAGGGTGTAACCACCGTTGTACCTTCTGCATTATTCCTTCTATGCGTGGTGACCTAGTGAGCCGACCTGTGTCAGATGTATTGGCTGAAGCCAAACGTTTGAAAGAAGCGGGTGTGAAAGAGCTATTGGTGGTCTCGCAAGACACTGCCGCTTATGGTGTGGACGTGAAGTATAAAACAGACTTTGCAGAAGGAAGACCGACTAAAACATCTATGTTTGGTTTAGCGGAAGCCTTGGGCGAGCTAGGTGGAACGGATGAATTTTGGGTAAGAATGCATTATGTTTACCCTTATCCGAACGTAGAAGAAGTTATTTCATTGATGGCGGCAGGCAAAATTTTACCTTATTTAGACATGCCTTTACAGCATGCGCACCCACGTGTGTTAAAAGCGATGAAACGTCCTGGTAATGTTGAAAAGACTTTAGAACGTATTAATAAATGGCGAGCGACCGTACCAGATTTAGTGATTCGCTCTACCTTTATTGTTGGCTTCCCAGGGGAAACCGAAGAAGAGTTTCAAACTTTGCTAGACTTCTTAAACGAAGCACGTTTAGACAGAGTGGGTTGTTTCCAGTATTCGCCAGTTGATGGCGCAACTGCTAATGAGCTTGCAGAACAGGTACCTGATGAGATTAAGCAAGACCGTTTTGATCGCTTCATGCAAACTCAGCAAGTGATTAGTGCCGAAAAAATGCAAGAGAAGGTTGGTAAGACTTTACAAGTATTGGTTGATGAAGTGGATGATGAAGGTGCTGTTGCACGTTCACAAGCAGATGCACCAGAGATAGATGGGCTAGTTTATATCAAAGATGGGCATAACTTAATACCCGGTCAATTTGCGATGGTTAAAGTGACTGAAGCTGATGAATATGATTTATGGGCTGAGTTAAGTTTAGCGTAGGTTACGCTAGCTCGGTTTTAAGCCGACAGGCCAACAGACCTGTCGTGATATTCGTTCGCACGTTTAATGGCTTTAAGGCTTTAAGCTAATGCCTTAATAAAGTGGGGTATGTCTTCTGCTGGAATGGGTTTTGAATAAAAGTAACCTTGAATATCATGACAACCTTCAGCGAGTAGGAAATCTCGTTGCTCGGCTGTTTCAACGCCTTCTGCAATTACTATTAAACTTAATGCTTTGGCGAGTGCGATAATGGCTCGGGTAATAGCCGAGTCATTTTCTTCTTTAGGTACACCATCTATAAAGGCTTTATCAATTTTAAGCTTATCAATAGGCAGTAATTTTAAGTAAGACAGAGAGGAATAGCCGGTACCAAAGTCATCTATGGCAAGTTGAATCCCCATGTCACTAAGTGACTGTAGAATAGAAATGGCTGCTTCAGGGTTTTTCATTACCTCGCCTTCAACCACTTCTAGTTCTAACCAGTTGGTATGGCAACCCGTTTCTAGCAACAGTGCTTTTAAAAAGGGAATAAAGTCTTCTTTTAATAGTTGCTGTATGGTTAGGTTGATAGCCAATATACCAGGGTTAAGGCCTTCTTTATACCATTCAACGAATTGGGTGAAAGCCTGCTTCATTACATAGCGATCAATGTCGATAATAAGCCCACTTTCTTCTGCAATAGGTAGGAAGTTGCAAGGTGGCATCATCCCTCGTTGTGGATGGAGCCATCTTATTAAAGCTTCCATGCCGACTAAGCTATTATCTTCGGCATTTACTTGAGGTTGATAATGAATAATAAACTCGCCTTTTTTTAAGGCTTCTCGCATGCTAGATTCTAGCTCGATGTAGTCGGTCACTGACCGGGTCATATCTTGTGAATAGTAGGCAAAATCATTTTTACCATTTTCTTTAGCCTTGTACATGGCACTGTCGGCATACATGAGTAGGTCATCACCATTTTCACTGTCATCCGGGTAGGTGCTAATGCCGATGCTTGAGGTGATATAAAGTGTGTGGCCTTCTATTTCCATAGGTTCGGCTAATGTAGTTAATATTTTTTTAGCCAGTAAGGAAATGCTCTCTTTGGTTAGAGTGGGGATGATAATGGTAAATTCATCTCCCCCTAGTCGGGAAACCGCATCATCTCGTCTAATTATTTTATGCAGTCTGGCAGAGGCTTCTTGTAGCACTTTGTCGCCAATAGCATGCCCTAAAGAATCGTTTATTTGTTTAAACCTATCTAGGTCGATAAAAAAGAGCGTTAGGGATTGATTCAGTCGTTCTGCCTGTTTTAAAGATTGTGCTAAGGTTTGTTTAAACAAGGCTCTATTGGGAAGTTCGGTTAAAGAATCATAGTGTGCTTGGTGTTGTAGCGTAATACGATGATGCTCAAGTTTTTGCTCGGCTTGTTTACGTAAGGTAATGTCGGTGGCATAGGCAACGATACGGCTAGGGTGACCATTTTCATCTTTAAGAATCGAGACAGATATAAATACATCAATGATGGAGCCATCTTTTCTGATACGTTTAACTTCACTTTGAAAAGAACCTGTTTGTTCAAGATTTTTCATTACGCTCATAAACTCAGCTAAATCCTTTTTAGGCGATAGTAGAGAGGCATTTTTACCTAAGAGTTCTGCTTCAGTATAACCATAAATAAATTCAGTACCTTGGTTGGAACTGAGTATATAGCCATTAAGGTCGGTTGAAATAACGCTGTCATGCGCTTGCCTTATCATTTGAGCTTGTTGTGCTTCTTTGTGCTTTTGTTTTTTGAGTAGTAGGTTTTGTTCTTCTAAACTATCTTCAGCCTGTAATCTATTTTCATAGGTCAATAGGTAAAACCACACCAATATCATAATGAAAATAGCAATGATAAAGAAAGCAAGTTTCAAGGTGTTTGCGATAGCCAGTTTGTCGGATGGACTAACCATAGTTAATGAGAGGATCATCCAAAAAGACACCGCAATCGTAAAGAGTATGAGCGAGCTTAGCAGTATGAAGCTAAACAATCTTTTAAAAGATTTGGGCGATAGCAATTGAAAAATGGGAGAGTTTTTAGCAGGTAATATTGAGTCAAGTACATTTTCGCTGTCTTTTTTACAGCTGTCGTGACACAAGGAATCTAAAGAACAGCATAAGGAGCAAATGTTGACTTCATGTTTAGGGCAGTAGGCCATGTCTTCACGCTCGTAGGTGACAGCGCATACTTTACATTGAAGGTGTGTAATACCTTGCAGCATTATTTTGTTTTCGCGGGCAATGTAGTATTTTCCTTTGGTAATATAAGCAATAAGTGGGGAAAGTATCAAGGCCAATAGCATGGCAATAAGGGCAGAATAACTTTGTGCATAGTCACCAAATAGTCCCATGAATGCCAGAATAGAGACAATAGAAGCAATACCCATACTACCCACGCCGACAGGGTTGATGTTGTACAGGTAGGCTCTTTTAAATTCCACTATTTTGGGGCTTAAGCCTAAAGGCTTATTGATCATTAAGTCTGCGGTGATGGCAGCAATCCAGGCAATGGCCACATTTGAGTAAAGCCCTAAGATACTACCTAAGAAGTCGAAAATACCCATTTCCATTAACATGAGCGCAATAAATATATTAAACACCATCCAAACGGCACGCCCAGGGTGAGTATGGGTTAACCGTGAGAAAAAATTTGACCAAGCAAGTGAACCCGCATAAGCATTGGTGACGTTAATTTTGATTTGTGAAACCAGAACAAACAGCACGGCAATACCCAGTGCAGCTTCAGGGTTGTCAAAAACATACTGATAGCCAAGATAGTACATTTCAATAGGGGTTTTGGCTTCATAGACAGAGAAGCCGGCAGCCAAGACTGCTGATGCCAATAAAATACCGCCCAGTTGCTTTAAAAAGCCCAGAATAATCCAACCTGGACCGGCAATTAATAAGGAAACCCACCATTGAAAGCGGTTCTTTTTTGTTTGTTCTGGCATAAAACGAAGGTAGTCAACTTGCTCTCCAATTTGACCAATTAAGGCAAGGGAAATACCCAGGGCGAAACCAAAATAATAGAGGTTGAAGTCGGCACTTCCAGAGACTTCGCCTGACAATGCCATCATGGTTGACAGGGCAGTAGGGTCTTTAATTAAAATAGCCACAAAGGGCGCTATCATTAATAAAATCCAGAAGGGTTGCGTATAAAAATGCAACTTGTTAATAAAGGTAATACCACGGTAAACCAGCGGAATAATAATGACGGCACTGATAAAATACCCCCATGACAAAGGTAGTTCGAAGTACAGGAGTAGTGCTTGTGCCATGATGGCGGCTTCAAGCGCAAAAAATATAAAACTAAAGGTGGCATAAATAAGCGAGGTAAAGGTAGAACCAATGTAACCAAAACCAGCGCTTCGGGTGATTAAGTCGATGTCGATATTGTATTTAGCGGCATGGTAGCTAATAGGAATAGCGGTAATAAAAATAATGACAGCAGCGGCTAAAATGGCCCAGAAAGCAGTGGTAAAACCATACTTGAGAGCAATGGTGGCGCCGATGGCTTCAAGCGCTAAAAAAGAGATACTGCCTATTGACGTATTGGCAATAGTATAAGCAGAAAACTGTCTGAAAGATTTTGGGGTATAGCGAAGTGAAAAATCTTCAATAGTTTCATCTGCTACCAGGCGATTATATTGTCTAAGGTTTTTCTCTTCTTGCATATACATCATTCCATGTAGTTGTTTCTTAGGGTTGAATCATTGTGTTTAAAGACCTAATTATACGTTATTAAATATAAGGTATTCATTAATTATTAGAGGTTAAGTATAGTTGAAAGCCTTTTGAAAAGGCAAAAATCGCCAGGGGTGGTCTGCTTAAAAAGAGGTATTTAGGGTGAATATGTTATTATTGATGTTTTAAATTAGGCTGTTTTAATCAATAAATAGGCATTAAATGAGTATGAAAAAATGTTTTAGCCCTATCTATGCAAAGGTGCCAAAAGTATTGGTGCTGGGTACCATGCCTAGTAAAGTCTCATTCGAAAAAAATGAATATTACGCACACCCTCGTAATGCCTTTTGGCCCATTTTAACCCGCTTTTTTAAAGCACCTTTGCAGAGTATGGCTGAGAATAAAGCGTTGTGTGAACAGCAGGGCGTCATGATTTGGGACGTATTGGCAGAATGTGAGCGAAAAGGCAGTTTAGATTCGGCAATTAAACAAGAAAACGTGAACCAGTTTGATTCTTTGTTTCAGGCCAACCCTTCTTTAGAGTACGTTATTTTTAATGGTAAAGCTGCAGAGGCTTTTTTTAAGAAAAAGGTCTTAAAGAACCAGGCTATTCCTGGGTATATTACCTTCTTTTGTTTGCCCTCAACTAGCCCTGCAAATGCGCAATTAACCCTTGAAAGTAAAAGGGTTGTCTGGCATGAAACATTACATAAAGTTTTTGGAAATACGGTAGAATAAACGCCTTATTTTATTGTGCGTGTTTTGCTCATCAATTCCGCCTACCAACACAGTCAACACTGAAAGGAATTTGCCTTGGAAGCAGATAACAACCAGCCAGGCTTAAAACCAAAAGGCTTTAAGTCCGAACTACTTTCCCCTGCGGGAACCTTTAAAAACATGGAGTTTGCTTTTGCCTACGGAGCAGATGCCGTTTATGCTGGGCAACCCCGTTATAGTTTGCGTGTTCGTAATAATGAATTTGATGAAGCGCATTTAGATAAAGGCATTAAGCGTGCCCATGAACTGGGTAAGAAGTTTTATGTGGTCAGTAATATTGCCGCGCACAATGGCAAAATAAAAACCTATATGCGTGATATTGCGCCCGTAATTGCGATGAAGCCTGATGCGCTGATTATGTCCGACCCTGGGTTAATTGCGATGGTACGAGCAGAATACCCGGAGCAAGAAATTCACCTATCAGTGCAATCTAATGCCGTCAACTGGGCAACCGTTAAATTTTGGTATGACCAAGGTATTACCCGTGTGGTACTTTCACGAGAATTATCTGTACAAGAAATTCGTGAAATTGGCGAAGCCGTGCCAGGCATGGAATTAGAAGTGTTTGTACATGGTGCTTTGTGTATTGCCTATTCAGGTCGTTGTTTGTTGTCTGGTTACATTAACAAGCGTGATGCAAACCAGGGTACTTGTACCAATGCTTGCCGTTGGAACTATAAAACCTACGAAGGCAAAGAAGACGAAATGGGTGATATTGTGGGTGTGCCGGTTGAAAATATTGGCAACATTACCGAATTAACCTCAGAAGCCAGCAGTGTGTTAGATGATTTGACGACTGAAGCTGCGCCAGAACCGACTTTAGGCGTGGGTGAAACTACCGATGTGGCGATGCTGTTAGAAGAAGAAGGCCGCCCTGGTGAATATATGCCTGCTTTTGAAGATGAGCATGGTACTTATATTATGAACTCAAAAGATTTACGAGCGGTTGAATTGATTCCTGAATTGGTTCAAATGGGCGTAGATTCGTTAAAGATTGAAGGGCGTACTAAGTCGCACTATTATGTGGCCAGAACCGCACAGGTTTATCGTAAAGCGATTGATGATGCGGCGGAAGGTAAGCCATTCGATACCAATTTATTATCAGATCTTGAAAGCCTAGCTAGTCGTGGCTACACAGAAGGTTTTTTACGTAGACACGTTCATTCGGAATATCAAAACTATGAATATGGTGTGTCAAAGTCTGACCGCCAACGCTTTGTAGGGGAAGTGACTGCGGTACTAGACCGTGAAGGTCGTAGCTTTTTAGAAGTAGACGTTAAAAACAAGTTCTGTATTGGCGATTCGCTTGAGATTATGACACCAACAGGTAACGTTACCTTGGTCTTAAATGAAATGTATAACAAACATGATGAAGCCATTGAAGCTGCACTAGGTTCTGGTTGGGTTGCTCGTATTCCCAACCCATTTGTGGACTTAGATTTTGATGTATTACGATTTGCTTTGATTATGCGTAACGAGTCTTGGGGTGGCGATACAAAGCGAGATGCTGCTGCAAAAGGGTAGGCATGGCGCTTAAAATTTTAGACAGTTGCACGGATTGTGATATGTGTGAACCAGAGTGTCCTAACCTGGCTATTTCGTATAGCAAAAAGGGCACTGTGATTAACCCAGACCTTTGTACGGAATGTGTGGGTTATTATGACCAACCAACCTGTATCAGTGTTTGCCCGATAGATTGTATTATTACTGATCCAGAACGAGTCGAAAGCCCAGAATTTTTATTGAAAAAATTTGAAACGTTGGTCTTACAAGACAAAATATAGTCGTTTATTGCTTAATGAAACAAACTGTTATTAAGCAATAAACTTCGCTAAAATAAAAATCATTATTTCGGGAGAATATGATGTCACTAAACTTAGAATTGATTAGCTTTAAACTGTGTCCTTTTGTACAAAGAGCGGTGGTTACCTTAAAAGAAAAAGGCATTGATTTTGATATAACCTATATTGACCTTAATAACCCGCCAGAATGGTTTAAAGAAATTTCTCCTTTGGGGCAAGTGCCTGTCTTACGAGTAGGCGATGAAGTATTATTTGAATCGTCTGTGATTCAGGAGTATGTCGATGAAGTAACACCGCCTTCTTTGCATCCCTCTGATGTACTTTTAAAAGCTAAAAACCGTTCTTGGATGTCTTTTGGGGGCGAAATAAACGGGCTTTTATATCAAATTAACCAGGCAAAAGATCAAGCAAGCTTTGACGAAAAATTTAATGGCATTAAAGATAAGTTAGCAAAACTAGAAGAAGTGCATTCTGGAGAGTCTTTTTTTAACGGCAAAACCTTTAATTTAATTGATGCAGCTTATGCGCCTGCGTTGATGCGTTTAGATTTTCTGGCAGACTATTGTGGGTTAAATTTTTATGAAGGCCTTCCTAAAGTTGCTGGCTGGGCAAAGGCGCTAAGCGAAAAAGAGAGTGTTCAGCAATCAGTTGTAGAAGCTTTTCCCACTATGTTTAAAGGTATGTTGAAGCACTTTGATGGTTATATCGCCACCTTACTTAAATAAGGTTGGCTTGACTCTCTTGAGGTTGATAAAAAAAACAGTTTTAGCGTGTCTATTGTTTGGGATAGGGTTATCCTGTTCCATGGCAAGTGCTTTGTTGATCCCTAATTTAAGCTCCGCACAACTGAATCAGTTAGCTTTAAAAATAGAGCAAAATGAAACCGCCGGGCAAAAAGATTATTTGACCTATTGGAGCAAAAATGAAGCCTTTCCTTCTTTCGGAATAGGGCACTTTATTTGGCTACCGAAAAACAGCCAGGCACCTTTTCAACAAACCTTTCCTGACTTAGTTCAATTTATTTCTAAAACGAAATCGCCTCCTTATTGGTTATTGAAATTGCATCCCTTTGAGCTACCTTGGCAAAATAGAACTGAATTTTATCGTGCTTTTAATGATGAGGCTTTAACCCGTTTAAGAGATTGGTTAGCAGAGAGTAAAACCGAACAAGCACAATTTATTGTGAATCAGTTTGTCGAAAAGGTAGCTCAAAAACTAACTCAGCTTTCTCCAGAACAACAGAGGATTTTCGTACAAAACCTAAACCTGTTGATGTTAACTGAACCGGGTGTATATGCCGTATTGGACTACTATAACTTTAAAGGGTTAGGCGCGAACAGCCAAGAGCAGTACCAGGGGCAGGGTTGGGGGCTGGTAGATGTGGTGCTAAATATGGACGCCAAGAAAATGTCAGCGGTACATCATACTGCTTTAGCGGAGTTTGTAGACAGCGCCAAAGAAAAGTTACTAACAAGAACTAAAAATGCCCCTAAAACTAAAAATGAATCTCGCTGGCTAACAGGTTGGTTTAAACGCCTCAATGGATACCTTACCCATGATTAAAGCTATTTTAAAGACCCTTCGACCTCCCTTTCTAGTGCTGACTTTAACCAGTTTATTATTGGTGATTGGTTGGGCAGAATATCAACAGGTTGAATGGCATGGTGCTATTTTCTTTTTAATCTGTGTGGGTGCTTTGGCAGCGCACATGAGTGTGAATATGCTGAATGAGTATGAAGACTATCATTCCGGCCTAGATGACTTAACGGAAAGAACCCCTTTTAGTGGTGGAAGCGGTAGCTTACAACAAACGCCAGAAGCAGAAGAATGGGTGGGTATGATTGGCTATGCCTTAATTGGCTTGGTGATGGTCATCGGTTTATTCTTTATTTATATGCACGGTTGGAAAATGTTGGCATTAGGTGGCTTGGGCATACTAATTATTTTAAGTTACACCCGTTGGATTACCAAACATCCTTGGTTATGTTTGGTGGTGGCAGGCTTGGCATTTGGCCCCTTAATGATTGGGGGCGGTTATTTTGCCCTAACAGGACAATGGGATAATCGTTTATTGCTGGTTTCTTTAGTCCCTTTTTTCTTAGTCAATAACTTGTTATTGTTAAACCAAATTCCTGATGAAGCGGCAGACCAAAAGATAGGACGTTTTAATTTTTTACATCTAGTGGGTATACAACATACGTTAACTGTTTATAAAATGAACGGGATACTTACATTTGTTTTACTATTTGGTTTAATATTAATTGGATGGCTGCCAGTGACAAGTCTTTTGGTTATAATTAGTTTGTTTGTGTTTATCTTGCTTTGGCTAGCGCTAAAGTATGAGGATGGGCAAATAAAAGCATTGGATAAAGCGCTAGGGTTATCGGTCTCGATCACCTTATTAACGCCCGCCTTACTTTCTGTTGGTTTAATGTTAGGAAATACTTAATGACTTCAGTGACTCAGCCTTATCAAACCTTGATGAATACCGTTGGTAATACACCGCTGGTTAGGATTCAACGCCTAGTGAACCCTAATACAAATAGTGTGGTTCTGGCAAAGTTGGAAGGAAATAACCCTGCCGGTTCGGTTAAAGATAGACCTGCTTTGCACATGATTGAGCAGGCTCAAAAACGGGGGGATATAAAACCCGGCGATACTTTAATTGAAGCAACCAGTGGCAACACCGGTATTGCCTTAGCGATGGCCGCCTCGATGATGGGCTATAAAATGAAGTTGATTATGCCTGATAACATGTCGATGGAACGTAAAGCGTCAATGGCAGCCTATGGCGCAGAATTAATTACGGTTTCGCAAGCACAAGGCATGGAAGGCGCCAGAGATTTAGCCAAAGCTATGCAAGAAAAAGGTGAAGGCTTTATGCTTGACCAGTTCGCTAACCCGGACAACTTGCTTGCACACTACCATTCAACAGGCCCTGAAATTTGGGAAGCAACCCAAGGTAAGCTTACCCACTTTGTGAGTGCAATGGGGACAACAGGTACCATTATGGGTGTGTCTATGTATTTGAAAGAGCAAAATCCTGATATTCAAATTATTGGTGTTCAGCCAGAAGATGGCGCGGCTATTCCGGGTATTCGTCGTTGGGCGCCAGCTTATTTACCCGCTATTTATGATAATAAAAGAGTTGATAGAGTTATTGATATGGCGCAAATTACTGCTGAAAATACAATGCGTAAAATGGCAAGTCAAGAAGGTATTTTTGCAGGTGTTTCTTCTGGTGGCGCTTTAGCAGCCGCTTTACAAGTGGCGAATGAAGTCGAAAATGCAGTCATCGTTACCATTGCGTGTGATCGTGGCGACAGATACTTATCAACCGGTGTATTTAATACACTTTAGTCAATTTAAAAAGGGCATGTTGTGGCAAGAGAGATAGAACGAAAATTTTTAGTAAAGGGTGAGTCTTGGAAAGCGTTGGCGCATAAACAGACGCATTTAGCGCAAGCCTATTTAAATGATATTCAGCAAGCAGGTTCAAAAAGCTCTGTCCGCATTCGTATTGAAGGCGACAAAGCCAATATCAATATTAAAAGTTTAGAAATTGGTATGAGCCGAGATGAATATGAGTATGGTATTGATGTAGATGATGCTCAGAAAATGATTAATACCCTAGCAGTAGGGCCTGCCATAGAAAAGATTCGTTACTTAATTAACCATGAAAACTATTTATGGGAAGTGGATTATTTCTTAGGTGAGAATGAAGGCTTAATTGTGGCAGAAGTAGAGTTAGTTTCAGAAGCAGAGCAACCTATATTGCCACCTTGGGTGGGTAAAGAAGTCACTGAATATGCTCGATATTATAATATTAGTTTAAGTCAATCCCCTTTTTCACAGTGGAGTCAAAATGAACAACAATTTTAAAAAGTCAATAATAGGCATTGTTATAACTGGTGTATTCGGCCTATCTTCCTCAGCCGTGTTCGCGGCTTCTGGATTAGTTGAAGTTTACCAACTGGCAGCCAATCATGATGCAAAGTTAGCACAAGCTCGTGCTAACCTGGCAGCAAATTTAGAAAGCCAAGATATTGCTCAAGCACCTTTACTGCCTCAGGTTTCTGCTGATGCTAGTTATAATAAAACTGATAGTAATTTAGGCAGTGGTAATGTTAATACACGTACATTAGGCGTGAGTTTAAGCCAGTCTTTATATCAACATGATTCCTGGGCGCGCTACTCACAGTCTAAATTTGTTGTCAAAGAAGCGATTTATGCTTTTAAAAAAGCAGAGCAAGATATTATTGTTCGCGTTGCAGATACCTACTTTAAAGTATTGTTGGCGCAAGAAGACGTACAACTAGCAAAATCCAAGGAAGAGGCGAATAAAACGCAATGGGAGAGAGCAAATGCTTCTGCTGAAGTGGGGCTGGCCAGTAAGACAGATGTCCTTCAAGCTAAGTCAAGTTTTGACCTGTCTCGATCAGATCGTATTTCAGCAGAAAATAATCTAGATGTAGCTTATGAAGAGCTAATGAAATTAACGGGCGTGCCTATTAAGTCATTAAAAGTAATGGCTTTGAATGTTCAGTTACCTCATCCAAATTTAAATATGAATGAGTATGAAGAAAAAGCTCAGCAAAGTAACCTAGCCGTATTACAGGCCGTTCAAAAAGCTAATGCAGCTGGAGAAGAAATTGAGGTTCAAAAATCAGGGCATTGGTTTAAATTGGATTTAAAAGCAGGTTATTCAGATAAAGCCTATAGCGAATATGCATCAGGTTCAGCAATTTCTCAGTTTAGTTATCGAGATAGATCGGATTTAAATATAGGGGTGTATGCTTCTATCCCGCTTTATTCTGGTGGTGGAACTTCTGCTAGAGTAAGCCAGGCAAGAGCACAGTTTAAATCGACCAATATGTTGGTCAGAGATACTCGAGAAACAGCTCGTTTAAATGCTCGAATACAGGTTAGAAATGTAGAAAGAGGGTTGGAATTAGTTTCTGCTAACCGAGCGGCAGTACAATCGAATGATGCTTTTTTAGAAGCTGCTGAAGAAAGTTATAAAGTGGGCTTAAAGGACTTATTAGATGTATTAACCGCCCGAAGCAATAAATTTCAAGCAAGAAGAAATTTAGCTTCATCTCTTCATAATGTGGTATTAAGCCGTCTAAAATTAGAGGAAGCGGTAGGTGTCTTAACACCTGATAAATTAAATACTTTTGAAGCTATTTTATCTGAACCCTCTGTACGTTCAGCAGCTCAGTTAGAAACTGTGAAATAGTTCAGGCGTTTACTAATGACTCTGAAGCTTGATAGACGACAACTGTTAAAAACAACAGCGCAAGGAGCGATGGGTACTAGTTTTCTGTCGGGATTAGCGGGCTGTTCGACAGCTGGCAATAATGATAATGTCATTAACATGGGCGTAACTTCACGCCCAAGAATGCTGGACCCTCGACAGGCAACTGATGCTTTATCTAGCCGTATCAATCGTTTGTTGTACAGTCAACTGATAGATTTTGATTCTGCCTTTCAAGCGATTCCTGATCTAGCGGCTTGGCAACAATTGTCTCCGACCAATTATCGTTTTAATTTGTTAGAACTGCCTAGATTCCATAATGGAATGACATTAACCTCAAAAGATGTCAAAGCCACTTACGATTCTATTCTTGATGTTGATACGGGTTCTCCCCATCGCGGTTCGTTAAAGAATATTTCTCGAATTGTTGTGCTAAATGAACGGCAGATAGACTTTTATCTACACAAGGAAGATGCCCTTTTTGTGGGACGTTTGGTAATTGGAATCTTGCCCAAAGAGTTAATTGACCAGCAATATTCGTTTGCTAAGACTCCGGTGGGTTCAGGGCCTTGTCGTTTCGTATCTAGCTCAGAACAGAAGTTGGTTTTGGCTAGGAAAGATAATGTGCATCTTCAGTTTTTACCTGTCAAAGATGCCAATGTTCGAGTGTTAAAGTTGTTAAAAGGCGAGTTGGATATTATTCAAAATAACTTGTCTCCCGAACTACTGTCTTATTGTGAACAGCAGAAAGGCGTATTGAAAGTATATTTTCATCCAGGTACCAACTTTGGTTACATCGGCTTTAACTTTGATGACCCACTATTAAATCAACTTGCGATGCGCGAAGCTTTAGCTTATGGCATAGATCGTCAGCAGATTATAGATAAGGTATTTGTCGGGCATGCCCGCTTGGCAGGAGGCTTGTTGGTACCAGAACATTGGTGTGGTTCTTCAAAATTAAAAGGATTTGAGTTTAACTTGGAAAAAGCCAGAGAAAGGGTTGCCCAACTTAAAAAATCGCCAGGGGTGGGTCGCTATCTAAATGATAAGAATGAGATAGAACTTAGCTATAAAACCTCTTCTGATCCTACTCGTATCCGCTTGGCTACGGTGTATCAATCACAACTTAAAAAAATAGGGATTCATCTCAATATTCAAAGTTATGACTGGGGAACTTTTTACAGCGACATCAAACAAGGCCGTTTTCAGCTATATAGTTTGGCTTGGGTAGGTGTTAAAAGCCCTGATATATTTCAATATATATTTGATTCTAAAGCGATTCCCCCCAAAGGTGCGAATAGAGGACGCTATAAGGATAGTTTGACAGATGATTTAATTCATGAGGCTGCTAATACTCAAGATTTAGAAGAGCAGGCTAGTCTGTATCGTGAGCTGCAAGCTCGATTACAGCAAAATTTAGCAACTATTCCTTTATGGTATGAAGATCAATACTGTGTGATGCGAAACGATATTGAAGGTTATGAATTGTTTAGTGATGGCCGTTTTGATGGTTTACTGAATGTGACAAAAAAACGAGTATAAGTTGTGTCCAAACAGAGCCTTCTTATTTCAATTAAAAATCAAACGCTGGTATTGTGTGTTGATGATAATCCGGTTAAACAATATTCGATTAGCACGGCGCTAAAAGGCACCGGATGTGATAAGAATTCTTTTCAAACCCCATTAGGGAAGCATATTATTCGTGCCAAAATAGGGCAAGGTAATCCCATGAATATGGTCTTTATTGGGAGACGCGCGACGGGCAAAATTTATAGTTCAGACTTTGCTCGGCAACAACCTAATAGAGACTGGGTATTGTCGCGTATTCTTTGGCTGTCAGGTTGCGAAGTCGGGCTAAATCGTTTGGGTCAGGTCGATACGATGCAACGTTATATTTACATCCACGGTACACCAAATTCAGAGCCGATGGGAAAGCCTCTTTCGCATGGTTGTATCCGAATGCGTAATGAAGATGTGATTGATTTGTTCTCTTTAGTCAATGTGGGAATGCAGGTTAATATTCAGCCTTAAAATATTCGTCTTAACCCTTTGTTTCAGCAGTTTAGAACGTTATAAACTTAAGGGGAAAATATTGAAATAGTGTATAATTTTGCTTATCTAAATTTATAAAAAAATATTCATGTTTCAATTTCTGCTTCGCTTATCTATTTCCGTATTATTTATCTCTTGGGTAGTGGGATCTCTTGTTTTTTTATTAATCCATTTGGTACCAGGCGACCCAGTTGCAGTGATGTTAGGAGATTGGGCTAGTCCAGCGGATGAAGAAGTATTACGTCAGCAGCTAGGCTTAAATCTTCCGCTTTGGGAGCAGTATTGGGTTTATATGTCGAATCTAGTTCAGGGCGACCTTGGACAGTCACTTTTCTATCAACAACCTGTTTCAGAGCTTATTTCCCAACGGTTTCCCTTTACTTTACAATTAACTTTAATGGCTTTATTTATTGCGATTCTCATCGCATTTCCAATGGGTATTTTTGCCTCTATTAGAGCGGGAGAATGGCCTGATCATGTTGCTATGACGGTATCTTTAATTGGTGTTTCTATTCCTAATTTTTGGTTGGGGCCGATGTTGATTTTATTGTTCTCTATTGGTTTAGGTTGGCTACCTGTCAGCGGAGCAGAGGCCAGCGGATCATGGATACTACCTTCCTTAACACTCGGGACGGCTTTAGCAGCAATCTTAGCCCGTATGTTGCGAGCTTCTTTATTAGAGATATACCATGAAGATTATATTAAAACTGCTAGGGCAAAAGGATTGTCGGCCACAGCCGTGTATGGCAAGCATGCCTTAAGAAATGCTATGTTACCGGTGGTGACTATCCTTGGCTTACAGCTAGGAACTTTACTAGGAGGAGCCGTTATTACTGAAGTTGTATTTGATTGGCCTGGTTTAGGGCAGCTACTGGTTGACTCAATTCAGAGACGAGATTACCCAGTTGTACAGGCCTGTATTTTAGTGATTAGTATGTCATACATTACTATTAATGGCTTAACTGAAATGGTATATGCTTGGTTAGACCCTCGTATTAGGTTAGCAAAATAATGTTTAATAACCTGAAATATATTCCGTACCTTATTATTATTCTTTGGTTTTTAATGGCTCTATTCGCTCCGTTGTTGGATGATGGTGTCAATGTGGTTGACTTAGATAGGATGCTATCTCCTCCTAGCTTCTCGGCAATATTTGGTACAGATGAGCTAGGGCGCCCAGTTTTTGAACGCCTATTACTCGGTGCACAAACCTCTTTTTATGTCGCAGTCAGTGTCGTTATTTTTTCATTTATGATTGGGACAACAATCGGTATTTTTAGTGCTTATACAGGTGGGCTAGTCGATTCGGTGATTACCAAAGTGATTGATGTTTTTTTAGCTTTTCCGGGGTTATTATTAGCCATTGCTTTGGCTGCTATTTTAGGGCCAGGAATTGAAAATGTTGTGTTTGCCCTAGTGACTGTAGGTTGGGTAGGTTATGCCCGCTTGGCTAGGGCACAAACCTTAAGTATTAAGCATAGAGAACATATTCAGGCGGCTAGGTCACTAGGGACGTCGACCTTTTGGATACTGTTTAAACATATTTTACCACTTATTTTAGCAACACTAGGGGTCGAAGCAACGTTTGGTATTGCGGGTGCGGTTATTTCAGAAGCAGGGCTTTCTTTCTTGGGGTTAGGTGTACAAGCCCCAGATGCTTCATGGGGGAATATGATTCGTGAAGGGACTCGCTATTTATTAGTGGCACCGCATCTGGTTCTTTTTCCTGGTGTCGCGTTAATGTTAGTCGTATTGGCGGTTAATTTAGTGGGTGATCAATGGCGTGATTACCTGGATGTTAAATCGAAGAATAGAAATTAAATTATGGATAAATTACTTGGAAAAGCAATGCCGTTAGGCAGTTTGATGATTGATATCGAGGGCTTAGCTTTGACTGAAAATGATAAAAATAGGTTGTTAAATCCTCTTGTCGCGGGGGTTATTTTATTTGGTCGCCATTATGAGTCTATTCAGCAGCTACAAAAATTAACGACCGAAATTCATCAGCTTAGGCATCCTAGGCTGCTTATTGCGGTGGATCATGAAGGGGGTCGAGTTCAACGTTTTAGAGAAGAATTTACGCGCCTTCCTGCTATGGGTGAACTAGGCGAATTGTATCATCAAGATAAAATTGAATCGCTTAAAATGGCTGAAACAATAGGCTGGCTATTAGCCACGGAGTTGTTAGCAGCAGGGGTCGATTTTAGTTTTGCCCCCGTATTAGATTTAGACTATGGCGATAGCCGTGTAATAGGTGATAGAGCATTTGATGCTAATGAATTTGTGGTGGCAGAACTGGCTGCCAAGGTGATGTTAGGTATGCATAAAGCGGGTATGGCTTGTGTGGCTAAACACTTTCCTGGTCATGGCTACATTGAACAGGATACACACAAAGAAGTGGCCGTTGATAATCGTTCTTTAGCTGAAATTAGCCAAAAAGATATACAGCCATTTTTAAAGTTAATTAGTCAAAAAATTGAAGGGGTGATGCCTGCGCATGTGATTTATTCTAAGGTAGATACTAAACCAGCTGGTTTTTCAGCAAAATGGTTACAAGAAATTTTACGCGATCAGTGCCATTTTAATGGTGCAATTATCAGTGATGATATGTCGATGCAAGCAGCCGTTCAGTTTGGTAGCTCGCTAGAAAGGGTCAATAAAGCACTGGAAGCTGGGTGTGATTTGGTCTTGTTATGTAATGATTTAGTGATGGTTGATGAGGTATTGTCTCAGCTAGTATGGCAGGCAAATGTCTTGAACCACAGCCGTTTAATTCGCTTACATGGTAAGCCCATATTACAACAACAGCATTTGCATAGCAGCCCCTTATGGCAAGCAGCTGCTTATAAAATAAATTCTTTTCGAGATCAACGACAGCAGCAGGAAATCATATTATGAGCGATACAAACGTAAAAATAATGACTGAGGTAGCGGACAAACCGGTGCTTTTATCTCAGCCAGATATGGGGTCAACTACTAACTTGGTAGAAGACATTACTAAGCAAAGCTTTAGTGGGCTTGTTGAAGCTTTTCCTGATGCCTGGGCATATTTAGCGGGCTTATTTGGTGGGCACACTTGGGTACTCTTTATGGGTATTATTTTTCTAGTTACCTTCACACTAGATTTTATTATTAGAAATATTTTTAAAACATTAGATAAGCAATTTAAGAAAAAAGGTAAGGACTTCCTGGTCACCATTACCAAGGCTTTAATTGCCCCCATATCCTTTTATATTTGGCTGTCAGGTTTAGTGATGGGTATTTTATTAGTCTTTCTATTTTTTCCTGTTTTTAAAGAGGCCATGCCTTATGTGAATGGGTTTAAGTCAACTTTATCAGTGATTGCTGTTGCTTGGTTCTCCATTCGCTGGGTACAAAATATAGAGTTTTATTTTAAAAATTTAGGAAAAGAGTCCAATTGGGATCCTGTCACCATTGAAGCGATGGCTAAAGTGTTTAAACTGACTGTCTTTATCTTTACCGGATTATTTGTTCTAAGTTCATTAGGTGTTAATTTAACCGGCCTAATCGCTTTTGGAGGAATGGGGGGGGTTGCTGTTGGTTTTGCTGCAAAGGATTTTGTCGGGAACCTAATTGGTGGCTTAATGATTTATATGGATAAGCCTTTTAAAGTGGGGGATTGGATTTGCTCCCCTGATAAATCCATTGAGGGGACGGTTGAAAGCATTGGTTGGAGAATGACGGTTATTAGAACTTTTGACAAACGACCTCTTTATGTTCCGAATGGTACCTTTTCAGTCATATCCATTGAAAACCCTTCTCGCATGACTAACCGCCGCATTAAAGAGACGATTGGGGTGCGTTATGATGATTTAGATCAAGTTAAGTCTATTACAGAGGGGATTCGTAAGATGCTAATTGCGCATGATGATATTGATAATGGTCAAACGATGTTTGTTTATTTAGGTGCCTTCGGAGAGTCTACTTTAGATATTGATGTGTATACCTTTACCAAGACGACGGCTTGGGTTCCATACCGTCGAATTAAGCAAGATGTCTTATTAAAAATTGCAGGCGTGATTTCAGACCATGGTGCAGAAATAGCCTTCCCAACACGTACTTTATACATGGCAGAGGCTGGAAACGAACAGCCAATGGATTAATAGGTAGGTAATACCTATTTTGGTGCCGAGTTTGAAATAGCTTTTAAGCCTAGGCTAGGGAGCGGTAAGACACCACCCCTGGCGATTTTTAGCTTTGAAAAAGCTTATTTAACGATAATAACTTCTTGTTCTAAATGAATGCCAAATTTATGATCGACATCTTCTTGAATTTTGCAGGCAAGTTTCACAATATCCTCTCCCTTTGCTTCACCGTAGTTCACTAAAACAAGTGCATGTTTTGCTGAAACTCCCACATGTTTATTCAGCTTTTTGCCTTTCCAGCCAGCACTTTCAATTAACCAGGCGGCAGGAATCTTATAGTTTTTATCAATCGTTTTATGGTAAGGGATATCCCCAAATTTTTCACTAAGCTTATCAAAATAATCACGAGATACGATGGGGTTTTTAAAGAAGCTACCGGCATTACCATAAACTTTAGGATCTGGTAATTTACGTTGTCGAATAGCAACGATAGTATCAAATATTATCTTTGGAGTAAGTTCGGTTTTCTTATATGCTTTCAAGGCTTCTTTTAAAGGCTCATAATATAGGTTGGCGTGCCCAGCTTTCAGCTTGGTTAAGCGAAAGGTAACGCGGTGAACTAATAGTTTATTTTCAAAGTTTGTTTTAAATATACTGCTTCGGTAGGCAAACTGGCAATCAGAATTACGGAACTCTGTTCTTTCTCCTGTAAACATATTTAAGGTTTGTACACGTGTAACGCTATCTTGTGCTTCTGCGCCATAAGCACCAATATTTTGAACAGGGGCCGCACCCACTGTGCCAGGAATTAAGGCTAGGTTTTCTAGCCCCCAAAGGTTATTATCAACGGTATATTCTACAAGCTTGTGCCACTCCATTCCTGCACCAACAGAAATCCAAATATTTTCGTCGTCTTCTTTAACCACTTTGATTTTGTTGTAACGACAAGAGATAACCACTTTTTCTAAATCATTTTTAAAGACCAAGTTACTGGCACTGCCAATAATAATCCAAGGAAGAGCGGCTAGCTTTAAGTCAGACCGCAGAACGATAATGTCAGATTGCTTTTCAATTTCAGCAAAGTATTGTGCTTTGACATCAATTTGAAAGGTATTGTGGTGTTTAAGGGAATAGTTAGCTTGAATTCTCATATCTGCTATAATTTTTCAATTAATAATTTATCTCATTATAAAGGAAACTGTATGACTAAAGCAGCTCTTTCATCTCCAACGTGGTCTACTCAAACAGCTTTTATTTTAGCCGCTATTGGCTCGGCAGTAGGTTTAGGGAATTTATGGAAATTTCCTTATATTACGGGAGAAAATGGTGGTGGTGCTTTTGTATTAGTTTACCTAGCTTGTATTCTGTTAATCGGTTTACCCGTGTTGATAGCTGAAATTAGTATGGGACGAAGAGGGCGAGGAAGCCCGCCTGAAACGATGAGCCGTTTAGCCAAAGAAAGTGGCGCTTCTAAGTTATGGTGGTTGTTAGGGGTGAATGGTATGTTGGCGGGTATTTTAATCCTATCCTTTTATACCGTTATTGCGGGTTGGGGCATGGCCTATTTTGTAGATAGTGTGTCGGGTGATTTTATTGACATGGATGCGAAAGGGGCGGCAAGCCATTTTTCAGCGTTAATGGGTAGTCCAGAAACCTTATTGTTGTGGCACAGTGTGGTGATGTTATTCACGATTGTGGTCATATCAAAAGGGGTGAAGAGTGGTATTGAAAAAGCCATTAGTTTTATGATGCCGGCTTTATTTGTCGTATTAATTGTTTTGCTAGGTTATGCTTTTTTTACACCAGGGTTTGGTCAAAGCCTAGCATTTCTTTTTGAACCAGATTTTTCAAAGTTAACGGGGGAATCTGTCTTAATTGCGATGGGACATGCCTTCTTTACGTTAAGTATTGGTATGGGTACCATGATGGTCTATGGCGCTTATGTGTCTGAAAAATATTCAGTGGTTAAAGCCAGTATTTGGATAGCGGTAGTCGATACGCTAGTCGCTTTAATTGCCGGTATTGTTATTTTTTCTATTGTGTTTACCAATGGCTTAGAGCCTGGGTCAGGCCCAGGTTTATTGTTTCAAACTTTACCCGTTGCATTTGGTCAAATGACGGGTGGTTGGTTCTTTGGTAGCTTATTTTTTGGATTAGTTGTGTTAGCAGCATTATCGTCAGCTATTTCATTAATAGAACCGACAGTAAGATGGTGTGAAAGCCGTTGGAGTATACCCCGTACTAAGGCAGCCTGGCTTATTGGTGGGTTAACTTGGTTGATTGGTCTAGCAACCATTGCTTCCTTTAATATCGCATCAAATATACATCTGTTTGGCGATAAAACCTTCTTTGGCAGTATTGATTTTTTAACCGCTAATATTATGTTGCCATTGGGTGGATTATTAATGGCCGTCTTTTTTGGGTGGATTATGTCAAAAGAATCTGTGCAAAAAGAGTTGGGTTTATCGGTCTACTGGTTAAGACTCTTTAATTGGGTATTAAAGTTTGTCACCCCGGTTGCGGTGTCAATTGTCTTTGTCTCTAATATTATCTAGAAGTAGATGAATAAAGGGTTGATAGGAAGAATGAGAATGAATGTAGAGGGTTAGAAAGTACCCTAGCCACTGTGTGCTAGGGTATAGAACATAAAGCAGAATTAATCGTTACTGTGTAACGCGCTGTTTAAACCGCTCCAAGTCGTACCGTCTGTAATAATCGCCTGTACAGAACCGGTTTGGCTATGACGTCTAAATAGTAACTTAGACTGACCAGATAGATCTCGTGCCGAAACAATCGAACCATCAGGCATCTTAACCTTAGTGCCTGCTGTTAGGTAAAGACCCGATTCAACAATACAGTCATCGCCTAAAGAAATGCCTAGTCCAGCGTTTGCGCCCAATAGGTTTCTTTTACCCATTGAAATCACTTGCTTACCACCACCAGATAGTGTGCCCATAATAGAAGCACCACCACCAATATCTGTATTTTCACCCACTACAACGCTGGCACTAATTCGGCCTTCAACCATTGAATTACCCAAGGTTCCTGCATTAAAGTTTACAAACCCTTCATGCATAATGGTGGTACCAGGCGCAAGGTGAGCACCCAGTCTAACGCGGTCAGCATTACCAATACGTACGCCTTCAGGAATAACATAGTCTGTCATGCGAGGGAACTTATCAATAGAGGTGACATTGAATTGATGTATTTCAGTCGCAATCGCTTCACGTAGGTTTTCAACTTCGCTTGGTAAGATAGGGCCAGCGGTTGTCCAAGCGACATTGTTTAGTAAACCAAATACACCATCAAGGTTAATTTCATTAGGCTTTACCGCACATTCAGACAATAGGTGAAGGCGTAAGTAAGCTTCTTCGGCAGAGGTTGGTGCATCATCAATAGATGCAATTTCAACGGTTACAAAATCACTTTTAATTAAACCGGCTTTTTGTGCCAAGCAGTGACGTGCAATTTCTTTGTTAGAACGTGGAAACCATACGTCTAGCGTAACGCCTGTTTTGGTATCGCTATAACGGTGGCCAATTCTTTTAATGCTCATGATGTTGTCCTTTTAAACAGGTTAAAAATAAATTAGAAGGAAGTATACCCGCTCTGGGTAAAGAACCCAAAAAAACATAGTATTTTATTGGGGTTTAAAAGCACTATTTTAGGGTGTCGACAGACCACATTAAATCAATGTAAAGCGCGCTGGTAACACTGAGAATGGCGATTAAAATAAAAACAATTAGCAGTGATTTAGCATGTTTATTTTCAATAAATTTTTGCTTCCATTTTTCAGCTTTAACCAATGGCCAAATTAAAAAGATAAAACCAAACACCGCGCCAATTTTAGCCAATACTAATAAAATTGATAAGATATCCATTTTAAAACCCCTCTAAGGATGAGTAAAGCATCATTATTTAGCCAGTAGATTAACTAATACTTGGTAATAAACTTGAGTTAACTTGTTTAAATCTGACGTACTGACACACTCATCTATTTGATGAATGGTTGCATTCAAAGGGCCTAGCTCAATGACTTGTGCACCCGTTGTGGCAATGAAGCGCCCATCAGAGGTGCCGCCACCGGTAGATAGTTCTGGCTCATAGCCCAACTCTGTTTTCACCGCACTTTTTACTGCACTGATTAACTTGCCATCAGCTGGGGTAATAAAAGGGCCTCCAGAATATTGCCATTCAATTTTGTAAGTTAAACCATGCTTTTTAAGGATGTTGATAATCCCTTCGGTTAAGGTCTCTTTGGTATTTTCAGTTGAAAAACGGAAGTTAAAATCGATATGACAGTCAGCAGGGATAATATTTCCCGCACCCGTTCCTGCATTGATGTTTGAAATTTGAAATGAAGTAGGGGGGAAATATTCATTTCCTTCATCCCAGGTGGTGTCAACCATTTCAGTTAAGGCAGGCATGGCTAAATGAATAGGATTTTTAGCCAGTTGTGGGTAAGCAATATGACCTTGCTTACCAATGATGGTTAAACGGGCAGATAAAGACCCTCTGCGACCATTTTTAATAGAGTCACCTAGCTTGTTACTACTAGAAGGCTCGCCGACTAAGCAATATTCAAATTTTTCATTGCGAGCTTCTAAGGCTTCAATGACTTTAACTGTACCATCATGAGCGGGACCTTCTTCATCGCTGGTAATTAAAAAAGCAATAGAACTTTTCGCATTTGGGTGGCTTGCTTCAAACTGCTTACAGGCAACCATAAAGCAAGCAATGGCACTTTTCATGTCTGCTGTGCCGCGCCCAAACATCATGCCGGTATCATCAATATGAGCAGAAAAAGGTGGGTAGGTCCATTGATCTTCAGGGCCAGTTGGTACTACATCGGTATGGCCTGCAAAGACAATGAACGGGCCTTCTGTTCCTTTACGCGCCCAAAGGTTATCTACTTCACCAAACTTCATGTTTTCAATATTAAAGCCTAAAGGGGTTAAGTAGTCGGCAATGATCTGCTGGCACCCTTTATCGTTAGGGGTAACAGAATCTATTTGAAGCAGTTGCTGTGCAAGGGTAATGGTTTCAGACATGAGTTTTCTCGAAAAGTTTAGGAATGCTGCTATTTTAAAAGGTTTTTGTAATCAGTTTCATTAAAACCGAATAAAATTTTATTTTTAGTTTGCAGCACGGGTCTTTTAATTAAAGTGGGCGTTTGTACCAATAGGGCAAGGTCGGCTTTTTCTAGTAATTGTTGCTGTTCGGTTTCGCTTAATTTTTTCCACGCCTGACTCCTTGGGTTAACGATGTCGGTGAGCGAAGTGATGGTTAACCAGCCTTGAATATGGGCTTCTGAAAAATCAGCTTTACGGAAGTCGACATAGGTAAAATCAATTTGGTGATCGGTTAACCATTTTTTAGCTTTACGAACGGTGTCGCAGTTGTTAATGCCGTAGAGTGTGGTCATATTGTTGTCCTTAAATATTTTTAAGTTATTAAAACCAAAAAATCCCCGCAATGCGAGGATTTTTACTCTTTCTGACGTTCAAATAAAGAAGTTATTGAATTTTAGAGAGTAGCGCGGGGTTTTGAACTAAGTTACGAACACCATGGGCGTGATTTTCTTTAAAGTCATTTCCTTTACACCACTGACCAACAGTTTTAATATTTACCTTTGCAACCTTGGGGCGAACACTCCAAGTGACTTGGAAAGGAGATCCTTTTTCATTATAGCCTGGCCCAGTTGTTGAACCAGCATATTGGATAGGTAAACCTGTATTGGTCGGGATATTTAATGCTTGGTAACGAGCATCTTTTTTGCCATAAGCGGTTAGCTTGGCGAAGTCTAAAGCTTTATCATCGTTTACCAGTACATAAACTTGTGTTTCAACACGTAGCTGTGGGTTTTTGATAGACTTACTTAAGCAAGAGTTTAAGGTTGCACCAGGTTTAACATCTGCTGTTGAATAGACGTAATGCACTTCAATGGTATCCCCTGTTGATAAAGCACCATGCTTACTTGGGCAGATTTCACTGTGAACGGCACGGGCTTCTACAGCGCTAAGTTTCCCACTGTATTTATAACCGCTTAGATTGCCATGGCCATCGCCATTACCAGCATAAGTTGTAAATTCTCCACCTTTATGTTCGGCATTTTTATGGAAATGGATGTTACAAAGATTCATTTTGTTAGAGGTCGGTGCTAGACCAAATAAGCGAGCATTTGTACCTGTTTTTGAATCAATATCTCTAGGTGATTGTGGCCCAAAACCTTTATTATAAGTATTTTTTGCTAGTATCTCTCGTTGTTCAGCCACAATATGGTCTGAGACAACCGCATGTGCATGGTTTTCTTCTTCGTGATGTACTATGCTTGAACAAGCAGGTAAAAAAGCTGCCGTGGCGAGGATAAGTAAAGATTTTTTAAACATAAATTTTCCTAAAAATAAGCGTGATAATAAAAGAATAAAATTCTTGGCACTTATTGTAGGATAAAAACTTAGAATTACAATGTAAATACTTACTTTTTAAGGTATTAAGGAGGATGAAGAATGACTCATATTTTAGGTATAGATCATGTGAGTGTATTGGTTAAAAATGCTGATAGATCTCGAGACTTTTATCAAGCAGTATTGGGCTTAAAAGTATTAGATCGACCTAACTTAGGCTTTCCTGGTTATTGGTTAGATTTAGGTTCAAGGCAAAGCATTCATCTAATGGAGCTGCCCAACCCTTGTGAAGGGGTGGTAAGGCCAGAGCATGGTGGACGAGATGCACATTTTGCATTAAGGGTAGAATCGATCGTGAGTGTTAAAATAGCTTTAACCCAAAAAGGGATTGTTTTTTCAGAAAGCAAGTCGGGTAGAAAAGCATTGTTTATTAAAGATTTGGATAACAATGCTTTTGAGTTGTTTGAACTTAGCATTTAGCTGGGTACGAAAGAAGATAAAGCCTATCATGGTTATGCTCTTCAGGCATTGAATTTACTGGTTAACATGAGAAAGTTAGATAGTAATAGCGCTGTCATTATTGAGTAATTTAAGGCTTTAAGCAGGCTTGTTCATTTATTAACTTATCGTTCCAAATAATGGCAAAATAGCTTGAAACAGTTGTACTGGTGGTTTGAATATTTTGAACCTAAAAAAAGGTAACAACATAGTGGCTACCTTTTTTAATTTTAAAATATGTTCGGTTAATTATGCTTCGGCAACTTCTTCCGAGATCATATTTTTTACACCACCTGATTTTTTGTGGTGACTACCAATTTTTTCTTTGTGCTTAATAATTTGGCGATCTAACTTATCAATAAGACCATCAATAGAGGCATACATATCATCAGATATGTGTTCAGCAAATAAATCTTTACCAGAAACATGAACAGTTGCTTCTGCTTTTTGTCCTTGCTTCTCTAAAGTTAGAATAGTATGTACATTAGTAACATGGTCAAAATGACGTGTTAACCTTTGCATTTTTTCAGTAACATAATCCTTTAATGGATCTGTAATTTCTACATGATGACCAGTGATGTTAATTTGCATAATTTGCTCCTTTGGCGCGACATAAAGAATAGAAAATAACTTGATAAGATTTTTTTTGTAGATAAAAATTACTTAAGTTTTATAAGTATAATTTTAACCTTATTTTGTATTTTCTCCAGTTTCAGTATAGCACAGAGTCTCTAAATGTTACTTGTAAAGGTTGAAGAGATAATGGAGGCAAGAACTAGTAAGGTTAAGATGTTATGGCTTACTTAAAATCCTTTCCTAGGTAAACTTTTTTAACATTTTCATCTGCTAGAATCTCTTCTGGCGTGCCTTTGGCAAGGATGGTACCGGCATGGAGAATGTAAGCTCTATCGCAAACGCCTAGAATTTCTCGTACATTATGGTCGGTAATTAAGACACCAATACCTTGTTCTTTTAAGTGCAGAATAATGGACTGAATATCTTTAACTGAAATAGGGTCTACGCCGGCAAAAGGTTCATCTAATAGGATGAAACTAGGCTCCATTGCTAAGGCTCTGGCAATTTCGACACGGCGCCGTTCACCACCAGACAGAGCTTGACCTAGTTGTGTGGTAATATGGCCAATTTGTAGGTCACTTACTAAGCTTTGATATTTTTCTACTTGTTCTGCCTTACTTAAGCCGCCTCGCATTTCTAAGATGGCCATAATATTTTGTTCTACAGTTAGCTTGCGAAAGACGGAAGCTTCTTGTGGCAGATAGCCTATGCCTAGGGTGGCTCTTTGATCAATGGAAAGCTCACTTATTTCTTGGTCATCTAAGAATATTTTGCCCGCATCATTTTTAACAAGGCCTGTCATCATATAAAAGGTAGTTGTTTTTCCGGCTCCATTGGGGCCTAGTAACCCGACAACTTCTCCACTGTTAACATCTAAGTCAACAGAGGTAACGATGGTACGTTTGTTGTAGCTTTTAGCGATGGATCTTGCACAAAAATGAGCCATATTAATCTGTTCCTTGCCTATTTTTTAGGGCGGAGGTTCGTTAAATTTAATGCTTTTATTTAGCTAAGTAGCCTATTTAGTTTTCTTTTTTTCTTCGGTAGAAAAAATGACTTTAACACGTTGTTTTTTATTTTTATTACTCATTGCTTTCAGTGTTTTATCTTTTGCGTTATATAGAATTCGGGGGCTGGAAATAGAGTTTTCACCTTCTTGTGATACAAAGGCATTCCCTTCTAATAATATTGTTTTCGTCACGGTTTGGTAAGTTATTTTATCTGCATGGCCCTTGACCCATTTTTTTGCTTCATTATCAAAACGTTGAAATTTAGCAGGTGACCCGATGATGATGGATTTTGTGACAGCTCGATTAGGGTGAATAATCGTGGCTTTATCACCCTTTATTTCTGTTGTTCCTTGGGTAATAATGACATTTCCTTGGTAAATACTTTGACCTTTACTATCTTGAGAAATTAAGGAATTAGCTTCAATTTCGATGGGTAAGGAGGCCGGTGGTGTAGCGGCTTGTACCAGTTGAGTTAAGGGTATGAATAATGCGATGAGTAGAAGTTTTTTCATGGTATTTATTGTGCTACTTTATGGCTGTCATAAACGGTTTTAACATTACCCGTAAATTTAAAATTATTGGTGTTTAGATCGGCTTGAACGTTGTCAGCTGAAACTTTGAAGCCAGGCTGTTGAATTGTTGTACGAGTTTGGCTTGTGAGTATTTGATTTTTATTATTATAGGTAATTTGTTCACTGGTTAATAACTTTATTATTGCTTTATCTGTTTGATTAGGCTTCAGCTTTTCGATGATTTCGATTTTAACCTCTCCCGTTAAATGAATGATACTCTCATCTTGACTACGGCCTTTTAAGCTAGAAATAAAAGTTACTTTTTCAGCAGTATTTTGAATAATACTAGGTTTTTTAAAATGACTTAAGTGGTTCTTATTCTGATAGTAAATTGCATCGGCAGAAAAAATATTTTGGTGACTATTACTTGTGTTAGGCTGGTTTTTGGGGAGGTTCCAGGTAGTTGATTTAAAAATTTGCCAATTTGTGCTAGGTTCTAAGTTATCAATTTGAGGTATGTCTTCTGAACGGAGAGTAAAGGTTTGAAATGAATTCAAAAATAGAAAGATAGCTGTAAAGATGAAAATAAAAAATAGGGATAATTTTTTCATTGGCAGATTAACTTGCTAGCTTAAAGCTAAAGATTTTCTCTTAAATAAAAATCTATTTGTTTTTGCCATAAGCCTTGGGATTTTAAGATAAGTTCGCAAATTTCTCTAACACAGCCTTGCCCTCCATTGAACTCTGAAATTAAATCAACCCTACTTAAAACTTCTGCATCGGCATCTTTAGGGCTGGCAGATAGGCCGACACGGGTTAGGATAGGGAGGTCTAAAATATCATCTCCCATATAAGCTATTTCATTAAATTTTAAACCTAGCTTTTCGACTAAACTTAAAAAAGTAGGTAGCTTATCTGGCTTACCTTGATAGACATGTTTAACTTTTAAGTCATTCATGCGTTTATCAATTAGAGGAGATTTTCGGCCTGTAATAATCCCTATTTCAACACCACTTTGTTGCAACATTACCATGCCATGACCATCACGAGTAAAGAAGGATTTGTATTCAATACCATTATCACCATAATAAAGTTTGTTGTCAGAAAGCACACCATCAATATCTAAAATAAGTAGCTTGATTTGAGCTGCTTTATCATTTAATTGCTTTAAATCTGTCATTGGAAGGCCTTCTATAAATATTTATGCGTTGGTCGCTCTAAAGTATAACAATATCATATAAGCGATGAAACAAGAGACTAAGAAAATACCCTCAAGTCGGGTTATTTCAGTTTTTCCTTTTCTAGGAAGGGCTACCATTAGCATGAGCAGTGTTAGACCTAACATAATAGGGTAGTCAATAAATAATGTTGTACCTTCTACTCTGGAAGGAGAAATAAGAGCAGGCATAGCCAAAACGGCTAAGAGGTTAAATAGGTTAGATCCAATGATATTTCCTATCATTAAATCACCTTCGCCTTTTTTGGCGGCAGTAATAGCCGAAGCTAGTTCAGGTAGGCTTGTTCCAATCGCAACAATGGTGAGACCAATAATGGTTTCAGGCACGTTAAAGTAATGTGCAATATCGACTGCCCCCATCACCATTAACTTTGCACTGAGCATAAGGATGATGAGTCCTACAACTAACATGACAAGTGATTTTTTATAAGACACTTTAGGAAGATTATCTATTTCCTGAATAGTCTCTTCTGCAAGAGAGTCTGACTTATCGACACTTTTATTAGCTCTGATCATCCAGACCATAACAACAATGAGCAAGATGAGTAAAATAATACCATCAAAGATATCTAGAGTATGGTCCATCATCAATACAATTCCGATGAGGGAGATACCAAGTAGAACTGGAAATTCACGCTTTAGTAAAGAGGACTTTACCGTAATAGGGGCGATAATGGCGGTTATCCCTAATACAAGGCCTATATTGGCAATATTAGAGCCAATAACATTACCGATTGCTAGCCCTGGGCTATTATCTAAGGAAGCGAGTGTTGCCACTAGAATTTCAGGAGCAGAGGTGCCAAATCCTAATACCACTACACCGATAATTAAAGGTGAAATAGAAAGATATTTTGCAATGCTTGCCGCACCATCAATAAATAAATCTGAACTCCATACAAGAAGGGCAAGTCCAATAATAAGAAATACAGAAGGCAGTAGCAGTGCTGAAAACATAAGATTTTCTATCGCTTTAGAATTTTAAAACGGCTATTATAGGTCTTTTAATCATTTAAATAAATAATACTTATGAGTAACTCCCCGGAAAATATTTTAGTTGGATCAACTGGTTGGCAGCATGCCAACTGGCAAAATAGTTTTTATCCTGAAGATATGCCGAAAGACTGGCAATTGGATTTTTACAGTAATCAGTTTCAAACCATTTTAATTACCTCTAATGAGTGGCTAGAATGGAGTAGTGGTGCGATAGAAGAGATGAGAGAAACCTTAGATAAAGAAGATTTTTACTTTGTTTTTAAAGTAGACGCTTTAAATACAGCGGAACAAACCCAGTTAAGGTTGCTTAAGCGGATATTGGGAGAACTTTTCTATGCTGTGTTACTGGTTAATGAAGCGGCGAGTGTATTGGATAAAAATCTAAGTAATTTTATTGGGTTTCTTGATGTAAAAGTGACCTACCAAACCTTGCAAAAAATGACTGGAAACGAATGGAATTATGTTTTTAACGGTCAGTTTTATAGTGGATTCCCTATGCTAGAAGTATCTTTGAGTGACCTGTCTTTAGACCAGAAGAAGCAACTATTAAATGATTTTTCTAGCAGCTTAGAGAAAAGCGTAGAAGGCGGGTTGATTTTTATAAGTCCTTCAACACAGCTTTCTGTACAAGCCCTAGTGGATTTCCAAATATTATCAGAATTATTAGGTTGTTGAGGTCTTAGCGCTAAAATATCAACTTAAATGAGTAAGCTATTTTTAATTTTGTTAAAATAATCAAATGAATATTCAGAATCCCCTTGTAAATGGTAGCTATAAAACAACAGAACCTCCTTTAATTGAAGTTAAGGGATTGGGTTTTTTTCGTGGTGAACGAGAAATATTTAAAGATTTGAGTTTAAATATCTATAAAGGGAAGATTACAGCCATTATGGGGCCGAGTGGTACGGGTAAAACCACCTTACTAAAATTAATTTCTGGGCAATTAAGGCCTTGTGCAGGAAAAGTGTTGGTAAAAGGTGATGATATTCATCAATTGAAGCGTTCTCAGCTGTATCAGTTACGCAGGTCAATGGGAATGTTGTTTCAAAGTGGCGCCTTATTAGCAGACTTAACGGTATTTGAAAATGTTGCTTTTCCCTTAAGGGAGCATGCTAGCTTACCTGATGAGATTTTAATGCCTTTGATTAAAATGAAATTACAATCGGTTGGTTTAAGAGGTGTTGCTGACTACATGCCCTCTGAACTTTCTGGCGGAATGTTGCGCCGAGTGGCATTAGCTCGAGCGATTGCACTAGACCCTGAAATTGTATTTTATGATGAGCCTTTTGTTGGGCAAGATCCTATTACAAAAGGCGTGTTGGTTTCGTTAATTCAAAAATTAAACCAGAGCCTAAAGTTGACCAGTGTCATTGTTTCTCATGACGTGGAAGAAGTGCTTAGTATTGCCGATTATGTTTACGTTATTTCGGATGGGAAGGTGATTGCAGAAGGAACACCTGAAAGTTTGTTAAAAAATCCGAATGATGCTGTTAAACAATTTATTAAAGGTGAGGTTGATGGCCCGGTTCCTTATCACTACGCTGCGCTAGATTACAGTCAAGACTTAAGGTGTAAACACAGTGAGTAAAGTATTGAATAAATTTCAATGGCTTGGTCAATCTATGATAGCCATTTTTCAAACTTTAGGGCAGGTTACTTTATTTATAGTTAGTTTGTTACCAGCTATTCCTTATGCCTTTATTCGCTTTGAATTGTTAATTAAACAAATTTATTTTGCAGGGGTTTTATCTTTACCTATTATTCTGACAGCTGGTTTTTTTGTCGGTATGGTACTCAGTCTGCAAGGTTATAATGTACTGGTGGATTACAATTCAGAAGAAGCTGTGGGTACTATGACGGCACTCTCATTGTTAAGGGAGTTAGGCCCCGTGGTTGCGGCATTGCTTTTTGCGGGAAGGGCTGGGTCAGCTTTAACAGCTGAAATAGGGCTGATGCGTTCAACCGAACAAATATCGGCTTTAGAGATGATGGCTGTAGATCCGCGAAAATATATTTACGCGCCTAGATTGGTGTCAGCAATTATTGTATTACCGATGTTATCTATACTTTTTATTGCCATGGGTATCTTGGGTGGCTATTTAGTTGCGGTAGGGTGGTTAGGCGTTGATGAAGGTTCTTTTTGGTCTCAAATGCAAAGTCATGTCAACTGGAAGGATGATGTACTAAATGGGATTTATAAATCGATTGCTTTTGCTATTTTAATTTCGATTATCTCTCTGTTTCAAGGGGTGAGCGCCACTCCTACTTCAGAGGGTGTGAGTCGAGCGACGACTCGAACGGTTGTAGATTCTTCATTAGGAGTTCTAGGGCTAGATTTCATCCTAACGGCATTAATGTTTTAAACTAGACAGATGGTTAGGTATTGAATGTATCTGATTGGTAAAACAAATAAAAATTAAATAATAACTTTGGAAAAAATGAATATGTCACGTCGAATGATGGTTGAAGTCTGGGTAGGAATTTTTACCTTTATTACATTGGTTTCATTAATGGTCATTGCTTTTAAAGTAAGCGGTATACAAACGGGCGTGAGCCAAGGAAGCTATCAGATTAATGCTTTATTTGGCAATATAGGTGGTTTAAAGGTCAGAGCTCCTGTCAAAATAAGTGGTGTAGTGGTAGGAAGAGTATCCAGTATTAGTATTGATCCTAAAAGCTACAAAGCACTGGTGTCTATGGATATAGACAATAATTTTAACAAGTTATCTTTAGATACCTCTGGCATGATTTTAACCTCTGGACTGTTAGGTGACCAGTATGTTGGACTGGAGCCTGGTTCAGATGATGAGTATTTGGTAAATGGAGACTATCTAGATATTGTGCAGTCCGCTTTGGTTTTAGAGGAGTTGATAGGGAAGTTTATGACCAGTTTGTCAGCAGGAGAGACTAAATGCACAAAATGATTTTAAAGCTAGGGTTGGTAACCAGCATACTATTTTTTTCATGTGCCTATGCAGAACCTAATCAGCAGCAGAGTGCTGGTGAAATGGTATCAGAATTGACGCATAGTGTGCTAGTTAAGTTGCACGCAGAACAAGCTAATTTTGAACGACATCCAGAATTACTTAAATCCTTTACGATTAAATATATATTACCTTATATTGATACGGCTAAAATGGCTCGATATGTAACGGGACGGAACTGGAAAAATGCTACGAAAGCTCAACAAAAGGCTTTTACTCATGCTTTTACCGAGATGCTGTTAAATTCTTATTCTAGCGCTCTGCTTAAATACCATATCAAATCGATGAAAGTGGTTAAGGTGGAAGGACGTAAAAAAACTCGTCAGTCGATTACAACAGAAGTTATTCAAGAAAGTGGTGATAAATTGAAAGTGGTGTACCGTGCTTATCAAAATAAAAAAACACATAAATGGATGCTTTATGATGTTTCTTTCGAAGGTATTAGTTTGTTGGTGAACTATCGGAAATCGTTTACATCAGAAATTGATAAAAAAGGGTTTGATCAGGTCATTCAAGAATTAGAGGCTAAAAATGATACACCTTAAAAATACAAAGAATCAGCTTTCGTGAGAACCGTTAACTTGGCAGGTCAGACCACCTGCGTATTAGATGGGCAAACATTGCAGCTAGCGGGTAAACTAACGATCTCTTCTGTAGGTGAGCTATTTAGTTCTTCTCATAAGGCTATTTTTAATCATCCGATTACGACAATAAATTGTGAAGAAATCAAGCAGGCAGATAGTAGTTGTCTGGCCTTACTGGTTTACTTACAAACCCATAATGATGCTCTTGAAATTGTTAATCTACCTGTTAATTTACAAACATTGGTTAATCTATACGACCTACAAAACGTTTTACATATCAAGGAAGGTTTTGAATGACCACTGCTGCAGTAGAGTTTCGATCGATTTCTAAAAATTACGGAGAGTTACAGGCCTTAAATAATATTTCATTTCAAGTTGAAAAAGGGAGTTTTTTTGGTTTATTAGGGCCGAATGGAGCAGGAAAATCTACCTTAATTAATGCTATGGCTGGCTTGATTACACCGACCAGTGGCGATATTTTAGTGAATGGGTTTCACACGGTTAAAAACTATAGAGGATCTAGGAAATCATTAGGTCTGGTGCCACAAGAATTAATTTCAGATCCCTTTTTCACCATTAAAGAGTTACTTGATATTCAGTCGGGTTATTTTGGGCTGAAAGGTCCTGAACAAAAGCAATGGACCTCTGAATTATTAGAAAGACTGGCCTTGTCTGATAAAGCCAATTCTTTAACAAATACTCTGTCGGGTGGAATGAAAAGACGTGTGCTTATTGCGATGGCACTGGTGCATAAACCCGATGTTATTGTCTTAGATGAGCCCACTGCAGGAGTAGATGTTGATTTACGAAAAACACTTTGGGATTTTACCAAAGAGCTGCATGCTAAAGGTCATACCATTATTTTAACCACACACTATTTAGAAGAGGCGGAAGCCTTATGCGAAAAAGTCGCTATTCTTGATAAAGGTCAGTTAAAAGCTTTAGAGAAAACCAGTGATTTACTCTCTAGGCACAATTTTAGATATATCCGAGTAAACTTTGAAGGTGGTGAGCCTTATTTTATATCAGAGCTTCAAAGTCGAGTAGACTCACTGAGTAAAACAGAAGTGGTCTTTAAGGTTGAAAAAGAAATGCCTTTAAATCAAATATTAGGCTGGCTTGTTGAAAGTAAAGTGCACTTAAAAGATATCACTAGTCGAGATGCGACCCTAGAAGAAGTCTTCTTGGATATAACGAGTGAAGATAAATGATGGCATTTAATTTTGTAGGTTGTTGGGCGCTATTTGTAAAAGAAGTACGCCGATTTTATTCTGTTGCTGTGCAGACGATCTTTGCCCCTATCGTATCATCTTTACTTTATTTATTGATTTTTGGAACAGTAATCTCCGCCAAAATAGATGTTTTTACGGGGTTATCTTATAGTCAGTTTTTAATCCCTGGTTTAGTTATGATGACTATTCTACAAAACTCATTTTCAAATACCTCTTCTAGCCTTATCCAAGCTAAAATGCATGGTAATTTAAGCTTTGTTTTACTCAGCCCAATTTCTCCTTTAGAGTTTTACATTGCTTTTATTGGCGCGGCTGTTGTACGGGGGTTGGCTGTTGGCCTTGGGGTATTGGTGGTTGGGCTATTCGCTTTTGACTTGCATATGATTCAGCCAGGCTTGATTTTACTGTTCGCCCTGTTAGCCTCCGCTATTATGGGTGGAGTTGGTATGACGGCGGGAATTTTATCGGATAAATTTGATCAGTTATCAGCCTTTCAGAACTTTTTAATTGTTCCACTAACTTTTTTGAGTGGTGTTTTTTATTCTATTAGTGCCCTGCCTAGTTTTTGGCAACAGGCCTCGCATCTTAACCCATTTTTCTATATGGTTGATGGGTTTAGGTATGGTTTTTTTAACCAGTCCGATGTTTCTATTGGTTTAAGCTTAGGGGTTTCTTTCGGGTTCTTTTTGTTGATAACGTTTATAAATCTGATTTTATTATATAAAGGCGTTAAGATACGCGATTAAAATTTTTACCGTGTCCTTTAGTAACCAAGTTGTTTTCCTAAAGAGCATTTAAACAGGGTTTCAAGTAGGTTTTCTATGTCGCCAGATTTAATTAAAGATCGAATTCAAGCACAAATTGCCAATGCTCAAGTAGAGATGAGTGGTGCGGAATGTAATTTTGCAGTCATTGTGACTAGTGATAGTTTTGAAGGGAAGTCTCCTTTACAGCGTCATAGAATGGTAAATGATTTATTTAAAACTGAATTTGAAAGTGGTGCCTTACATGCGCTGTCGATTAAAACACTTTTGCCAGGAAGCTAATTTAAATGGATAAACTTGTTATAGATGGTCCTTGTCAGCTTGCTGGCAAGGTTAGAGTTTCGGGCGCTAAAAATGCAGCATTACCAATTTTAATGGCTTGTCTGCTGGCTGAATCTAAAGTAACGCTGTCTAATATTCCACATTTAAAAGATATTACGACGACCATTCAGTTATTGGCTTCTATGGGGGTTGATGTTCTATTTGATGAAAAGCTTAATATTGAACTCGATGCCTCTGTTTTGACCTCTAAAGAAGCCCCTTATGATTTGGTTAAAACCATGCGAGCTTCTATTTTAGTGTTAGGACCTTTGCTGGCACGTTATGGAGAGGCAAAGGTTTCTTTGCCAGGTGGTTGTGCCATTGGTTCTCGCCCTGTCAATATCCATATAGAAGGGTTGGAAAAAATGGGGGCTAATATTCGAGTTGAGCAAGGCTATATTGTTGCCAAAGCGAGTCGTTTAAAAGGCGCGGATATTTCTATGGAGCCAGTAACCGTAACGGGAACTGAAAACTTATTGATGGCTGCCGTGTTAGCAGAAGGTATAACCACTTTAAGAAATGCGGCAAAGGAACCAGAGGTAACGGACTTAGCAGAGTTTTTGAATAAAATGGGTGCTAAAATTTCAGGAATAGGCACAGATACTTTGGTTGTTAAAGGGGTTAAATCCTTGCAGGGTATAAAATATGATGTTATTCCCGATCGTATTGAAGCGGGTACCTATTTAGCGGCAGCGGCTGTCACGGGCAGTAAAGTAACAGTGACACATGCCAATGCAGAACACTTAACATCGGTTCTTGAAAAGTTTGAAGAAGCGGGTGCAAAGATTACTGTCGATAGTGATAAAATTACGTTAGATATGATTGGCAGAACGCTAAAACCCGTTAATATCAGAACAGACCCTTACCCTTTATTTCCAACCGATATGCAAGCACAGTTTGTGGTAATGAATGCTTTGGCATCAGGAAGTTCAACGGTAGAAGAAACTATTTTTGAGAACCGCTTTATGCATGTCTCTGAACTCGTTAGAATGGGTGCAAATATTCAGGTTGAAGGTAATACGGCTATCATTGAGGGTGTAGCTGGTCTTATTGGTGCACCAGTAATGGCAACCGATTTGAGAGCCTCTGCCTGCTTAATTCTTGCCGCCTTAATTGCGGAAGGAGAAACTGTCATTAGTCGTATTTATCACATTGATCGTGGTTATGAGCTAATCGAAGAAAAGTTTCATAAAATTGGTGCTCACATTTACAGAGCAAACTAGAATAACCGTCTAAACATTAAATTATTGAAAAGAAAATATATGAACGATCAACTAACAATCGCACTTTCTAAAGGCCGTATTTACAAAGATACTTTGCCACTTCTTGAAGCTGCCGGTATTGAGCCGCTTGAAGATCCAAGTAAATGTCGCAAGCTTATTATTCAAACCAATCAGCCTAACGTGCGACTATTAATTGTACGCGCGACAGATGCACCTACCTATGTTTCGCATGGTGCTGCCGATTTAGGGGTGGCAGGTAAAGATGTATTGATGGAAGCGCCGACTGATAACCTATATGAGCTATTAGATTTAGAAATTGCAAAATGCCGTTTAATGGTAGCCGGGCCAAAAATTGCCAAGCCACAAGGTCACCAGTTAAAAATTGCGACTAAGTATATTAAGTCTGCACGAGCTTATTACGCTTCTAAAGGGCAGCAAGTTGATTTAATTAAGCTATATGGCTCGATGGAAATAGCCCCTTTAATTGACCTTGCAGATAAAATTGTAGACTTGGTTGATACCGGTAACACGCTAAAGGCAAATGGTTTAGTGCCTGAAGAGCATATTGCTCATATTAGCTCACGTTTGATTGTGAACGAGCATGCTTATAAGACAAAGTTTAAGCAAATCAATGACATTGTAGAAAAATTTAAGTCAGCTATTTAAACACTATTAAAAAATACGGGAATTATCTATGTTAAATATTAGAAAATTATCAGCAATCAATGCAGGGTTTGATGAAGAATTAGAAGCATTGTTGGCTTGGGAGTCGGTTTCAAACGAATCTGTTAATGATGTTGTAAAAGACGTTATTAAAAATGTACGTAAGAATGGTGATGCAGCCTTACTAGACTATACAGAACGCTTCGACCGTTTAACCGTAAAAAAGGGTGCTGATCTTGAAATTGCGAAAGAAAAGCTAAAAGAAGCTTTTGATCGTATTCCTGATGACCAAAGAGAAGGGTTGATTTTATCTGCCGATAGAGTGCGCAGTTACCATAAAAAGCAAGTCACAGAGTCTTGGCGCTTTACAGAAGCTGACGGTACGATGTTAGGCCAAAAAGTGACTCCTTTAGATAGGGTTGGGCTGTATGTACCAGGTGGTAAGGCCGCTTACCCATCTTCAGTTATTATGAATGCCATTCCTGCAAAAGTAGCCGGTGTTGAAGAGCTGATTATGGTTGTGCCTACACCTGATGGTGCTATCAACGATATGGTGCTAGCCGCCGCTTATATTTGTGAAGTAGAC
>WFMZ01000014.1 GCA_015484555.1 Hydrogenovibrio sp.
AAGGAAGCCCCATGCTTTATTTACAAATAGAACCACAAGAGGTTGAACCTTTTAAAGATTACTTGCTAGCCAATGATTGGGACATTGTGTCTCAAGACGGTGGGCAAAGCCAGTTCATTGGTTGGGCTTATATTATGCATTTATCTAAAACCTTGGACGGTAAATTGGCTGAGACCTGGTTACATTTTTCTGAAAACCAAGGGGTTCAAGAAGCCCATATTGAGCTAAATGTGCCTGCCAAAACTGAACTAACGAATCTATTGACTGCTTACCTAGCCACTAAAAAATAATGAACCTTCCTTTCTCCAGCCAATTTAAAGCCTATATTTCCCTTGCCCGGTTAAACAAGCCCATTGGTATTTATTTGGTATTGTGGCCGGCCTTATGGTCGCTTTGGTTGGCAGCAGGCGGTTGGCCAGGTTGGCATTTGTTTGCGGTGTTTGTATTGGGTGCGGTGGTAATGCGTTCGGCTGGTTGTGTTATTAATGACTATGCAGACCGAGATTTTGATGGCCATGTTGCGCGCACTTGCCAACGCCCGATTGCGGCGGGGTTAATTACCCCGAAAGCCGCTTTAGTCTATTTTGGTATTCTGTGTTTAATGGGCTTAGGATTGGTGTTGACCTTGAATCAAACCACCTTGGTTTGGTCTTTGGGCGCCGTCGCTTTATCCATACTGTATCCCTTTATGAAACGTCATTCATATTGGCCACAAGCCTTTTTAGGGTTGGCTTTTGCCTGGGCAATTCCAATGGGGTTTGCCGCCGTGACCGAAACCGTGCCTTTAGGGGCATGGTTATTGTTTGCTGTTACCTTGGTTTGGGCGCTTATTTACGACACCGCCTATGCGATTGGTGATAAGGCCGATGACCTTAAAATAGGCGTTAAATCGACGGCGATTTTATTTGGGGAAAAAACCAACCTCATCATCGGTTTATTTCAGCTCATCATGCTGGGTTTATTGTTTGCAGTTTGGCAGGTATTTAATTTATCCACCTTCTTTTTAATCAGCTTATTGCTGGTCGGGTTGTTATTTATCTATCACCAATATTTATTGTCACAGCATGATGATGCTTTAGCCTTTAAGGTATTTCTAAATAACCACTGGGTTGGGTTGATCATTTGGATAGGCATTGTGTTGGACAGTTTGTCACCGTCACTCTTTAACACAATGGCATGATTAATTAAGGTTGTTGACGTTGGCCAATTATGTTGAGTTTATAAGAAAAAAGCTTCGGTTAGCAATAGAGGTGAACCCTTTTGAGTAAAGGTAGAGTACCGA
Organism: Hydrogenovibrio sp.; assembly: GCA_015484555.1. GTDB lineage: Bacteria > Pseudomonadota > Gammaproteobacteria > Thiomicrospirales > Thiomicrospiraceae > Hydrogenovibrio. The sequence continues at coordinate 1,283 of WFMZ01000014.1, forward strand.
GCGGGTAGGGTAATTAGTTTGCTTGCTTGTTGATGAGATGTGGTTTCTTGCGATAAAGTGTCGGCTAAAAATGGCCAGTTAACGGGGCTTTTGTGTAGCTGAAACGTTGAACGTTTAGCCTGCTTAAGTGAAAACAATACTTCGCCCAAGGGTTGTGTGCCTAGTTTTTTTAAGGCAAACCAAGGGTTGCCTGGTTGCATATTGGGGATAAGCGTTCTGGCATAAAGTAGCGGCTTTCCCTGGCAGGTTAAGAGTACAGTTCTTACCCAAGCTTTTTGATGAGGGGCAAGCTGTAATGCCTCTTGTTCATATTGCAAAGGGCGCTGCCAGTCTTCAGAAAGAACTTGTACCTTTAAGCTGGGGCACTGTTGTTTAAACTTAGCGGTTAAAGACCCTTTTTCTAGCAAGGCTTGTTTTTCTAGAGCAGACAGCGACAAGCGTTGGCAAAGCCTTTCAGGGTGCCAGTGATTTGCCTGCTCGGCCAAGTTTGGGCGGTTAGGCTTGTTGGTAGTCACGCTTGTCTCCAATCCATCTATCTTGCAAGGCTTCAATGACGTCATCGTCACTTTGTGCCAGTGCTTCTGCCACTTGTTTTACCTTTGGAATCCATTCTGCGTCTCGTTGTAAGTCGGCTATTCTAAATAGCATGCCGCCGGTTTGTCTCGTCCCTAGAATTTCTCCGGGCCCTCGAATTTTTAAATCTTCTTCGGCTATTTTAAAGCCATCGGTTGAGGCGCGCATAATGGAAAGGCGTTTTTTGCTGGTTTCACTCATAGGGGATTGATAGAGCAAAACACAATGACTTTGTTTGGAACCTCGACCGACACGCCCGCGTAGTTGGTGAAGCTGGGCAAGCCCTAGTCGTTCGGCGTTTTCAATAATCATTAAGCTGGCATTGGGCACGTTGACCCCCACTTCAATCACGGTTGTGGCAACCAATAGATCTAATTCATGTGCTTTAAAGGCTTTCATGATTTGGCCTTTTTCAGCCCCTTTTAAACGACCATGTATTAAGCCTATGCGTAAGTTTGGCCATTGTTCTGTAAACTGCTGGGCGGTGACTTCTGCGGCTTGGGCAATAAGCAGGTCAGACGCTTCAATTAACGGGCATACCCAATAAGCCTGCACGCCTTGTTCGCATTGTTTGACCAGGTTTTCCATGACATCGAAGCGTTTTTCATTGCTTAATACTGCGGTTTGAATAGGTTGCCTACCGGGCGGAAGTTCATCAATAATCGAAAGGTCTAGGTCTCCATAAGCCGTCATGGCAAGGGTTCTGGGAATAGGGGTGGCGGTCATAATGAGTTGGTGTGGGTGTTGTTCTAACGCAGATTCTGATTCAACCTTCCCTTTAGAATGCAAGGCCAAGCGTTGGTGCACGCCAAAGCGATGTTGCTCATCAATGACCACAAGGCCTAAATTTTGGAATTGAACACTGTCTTGAAATAGGGCATGCGTACCGATAATAATTTGAGCTTCACCAGAAACCATGCCCTCTAAAGCCTGTCGTTTTTCGGCGACTTTCATGCGCCCATTTAACCAAGCTACGTTTAAATTTAGGGGTTGTAACCATTCGCTAAATTGAATGAAGTGCTGTTCAGATAAAATTTCAGTCGGAGCCATGATCGCCACTTGAAAGCCAGCTTCTGCAGCTTGTACCGCGGCTAAGGCGGCAATAATGGTTTTACCAGAGCCGACATCCCCTTGTACTAAACGTTGCATTGGACAGGGCTGACTAATGTCTTGGCGAATTTCGGCCATCACCCTTTGTTGTGCTTGGGTAAGTGAAAAAGGCAGTTGTTGAATAAGCTGTTCGGCTTGCGGGCTAGCAGGAAAAATAGGCGCACTGAATTGGCGTTGTTTCTCTCGCATGAGTTGTAGGCTAAGTTGTGAGGTTAGCAATTCTTCAAATATTAATCGCTGTTGTGCTGGGTGGCGAAAGCTTTTAATGCTGGCTAGGCCATCACTGGCTTGGGGTTCGTGCAAGGTTAATAACGCTTGGTTAATACCGGGCAGGTTTAAGGGGATCAAAATGTCTTCGCTAATGGCTTCTGGAAGCGGGTAGTGTTTTAGCAGTGAAATGGCTTGTTTGATGAGTTTTAGCAAGGTAGTTTGGCCAATGCCATCGGTAAGTGGGTAGCTGGGCGTTAGGGTGGTTTCTAAAGGCGGGATGTTGTCTTCTGAAAATAGCTGGTAGGTTGGGTGAACCATTTCTAACCCTGTTGGACCACCATTAATTTCGCCATAGGCACGTAAACGACTGCCCCGTTTAAACTGTTGTGCTTGTCGAAAATGGAAGTGGAAAAAACGGCAAGTTAAGGTCTGGCCAGAGCCATCGATGACTTTAACCAATAGGCTGGAGTTTCGACTTTGCGTCATATGCTGGCTTAATATTTCGCCTTCAATTAAGGCTTCAGTACCAGGGTAAAGCTGGCTGATGTTGGTTAAAACGGTCTTGTCTTGGTAGTTTCTGGGTAGATGAAACAGCAGATCTTGTACATTAAACAGCCCCAATTTATTGAGCTTCTCAACCATTTTTTCACCGACCCCTTTTAAGGTGGTGAGGGATTGCTTAAGGGGTGATTCGCTCATTTCAGTCATGGTTGTTTTGGGGGTGTAATGGGCATTTGTTCAACTTGGTAACCCTTGTTTTTTAACTGTTGTAGTAGTCCATCTGGTCCTACCAAGTGGGCAAAGCCAACCAGTACGAAGCTGGTGTAAGGTTTTTGGATTAATCTTTCAATTTTGGGCAGCCATTGCTGGTTTCGCTTAACCAAAATGGATTGGTAAATTTTAGGAAAATCCTGTTTCATTGGATCAACCGTATCCGCTTGAAATGATTTAATATCACCCGATCGCCATTGTGTTTTCATGGCTGTCAAAATAGTGTTAAGGTCGGTTATTTCTGAAAGAGAATGCATAATAAGTTCGTCCTCGAAGCCTTCGCCCATGGTGGCAATGGCTTGAAAATGTTCAAATCTATCTTCTAAACCGCTAACCGGCTTATGGTCTTTTTTTGCTTGGTTGAAGATAATTTGGTCTACGCCATCGCCCGCCATGCTTAATCTTTGTAGTTCAAAGATGGTGAGTAATACCGAGACATAGCCTGCTCTATAGCGTTTCACTTCATCAATACTGTGTCCACGGGAGGCTAAATGCTTTGATAGGGCTTGATAAGTTTTTTCTGAGAGGTGTTGCTGTAAGTTTTCACCATAAGGGTAAGATAATTGCATCATCATGCTTTGCTGAAAACTGGGTTGGGCGATTAGGTCTAAATCTATTTCTAAGCTAATCGATTGGCTAGCTTGATAAGCCGTTTGGTAGGTGTCGGGTAAGGGTAAGTCGGCTTTAGAGAGCAGGTGAATGGTGCCGCCTAAATATAAAACGTGTTGTTGCTTGCTGACCTTCCAGACAGCGGTACTGGTGGCAAGTGCTTGCCCTGCAAATAAGGCGCAAGCTAGTAATAGCCAAAGGCGTATGAAAGACAAAGCGTAAGTACGATTAATCATGGGTCTGCTTAATTTTTTAAATGGATGATTTAGGTTGGTTGGCTTAGTAAGCGCTTAAAACCATTACGCCATCCATTTCTACATCAGTTCCTTTTGGCAGTTCTTTTACACCCACGGCTGCACGAGCAGGGTAAGGCTGTTCAAAATAGAGTGCCATTATTTCATTGACGGTGGCAAAGTGGCTTAGGTCTGTTAGGAAAATATTAAGCTTGGCAATGTCTTGCAAGTTACCGCCTGATGCTTCACAGACGGCCGTTAAGTTTTTAAATACCTGATGAATACGTTCGCTGATATCGCCTTCTTTTATTTCCATGGTTTCAGGAATAAGGGCAATTTGGCCAGAAAGGTAAACGGTTCGGTCAATACGAATAGCTTGAGAGTAAGTGCCAATGGCTTGTGGAGCTTTGTCTGTTGAAATAACTTCGCGCATGGTTTGTACCTTTGTGTTTGCTGAAATAGATGACTGATAGTTTACTAGATATGACCCACCCCTGGCGATTTTTGGCATTGAAAGAAGACTAAGTTGTATTTTAGGTGGGTTTTAAGCGTTCTTTGAAAAAAGGAAGTGATGGTGAGGCTGAACAACCTTGATTATCGATTATCAGCTTATAGGTTGTTCATTAGACCTAGACTTATTGCTTAACCCAGTCTTCAGCTTCTTGTATGTTTTCAAAGTATTGTGCCTTGCCATCAATAAACCAACTCGCCATTTTAGCGATGAGGGCTTGCCATTTTTTGTTGCCGACAATGGCGATCTTTTTCATTTTATTACCATGTTTTAATCCTAACTTCATATCATCCCAGGCGGCTTCTAATTCCCAGCCCTCCATTTCGCGGGCATCTATCATAAAACAGACTTTTGGGTGCTCTACACTTTCTAACGCCTGGTCAATAAGTGGGGTAATTTGTTGGTAGTTTTCATGCGTCAACTTACCTTTTGCAACCATTCGCATTAAAAAGGTTTCGTCGGTTTGTTGAATACTCATAGTAAGCTGATGTTCAGGCATGGGGTTTATCCTTTTTTGTAAGTTAGTAGTTCCATAGTAACAGATTAGCTGAGAGTTGTAATAATGTCTTAATTACCTGAAAACTTTACATTTTTGTTGTAATCAATATAATAGGGGTGAAAATATTTAGTCATGGCTAAATATTTATTAATCTTAAGCAAATTTGATATTAAAGTAAATTATGTTGCAAACAAAGAATCATCAATTATGAGTTCATCTGTAAAAGCTACCTTAGCGTCTAACAAATCTTTCTGGTTTTTTATCGGCCCCGCATTTCTAGTTTCTATTGGGTATATGGACCCAGGTAATTGGGCGACTTCAATTGAAGCGGGTTCTCGTTATGGTTACGACCTTTTATGGGTGATTACGCTTGCGTCATTGATTGCTATTTTGATGCAGCTATTGAGTGCAAAACTAGGTATTGCAACGGGTAAAGATCTTGCGCAATTAATACGATCAGAAAACCCCGGTAAAGGGGGTACTTTTTTATTATCAACCGCCGCGATTGCCATGGTTGCAACAGACCTTGCTGAATTTTTGGGGGTTGCGGTCGCTTTAAATTTATTGTTTGATATTCCTTTGATATTTGCAATTTTCTTGACCATTTTTGATGTTTTGCTTATTTTGTGGCTTGAGCGTTTTGGCTTTCGTTGGGTTGAAATGACTATTTTGGCATTCGTTGCAACCATTGGTTTGGGGTATGTTGTTGAACTGTGGTTGGCACAACCTCAATGGGCTGAGGTGGCGCAAGCGATGGTTATTCCCAATGCGACCATTATGGATACCACTGCCTTGTTTATTGCGATGGGTATTTTAGGCGCAACGGTCATGCCTCACAATTTGTATTTACATTCGCACCAGGTGAAAACGCGCCAAGGGGTGGCGGGAAATGCCGATAATGCGCGTAAACGATTTTATAAAATGATGAAATGGGATACGGTGTTGGCACTGACAGTAGCTTGGTTGGTAAACTCTGCTATCTTGATTATGGCCTCGGCGGCATTTCATGAACAAGGATTGTTGATTACCGATATTGATGAGGCTTATAAAACACTTGGGCCTTTGTTGGGTAGTGCAGCTGCCTTAACCTTTGCGATTGCTTTATTGGCATCCGGAATTGCCAGTTCTGTCACGGGAACCCTAGCTGGGCAGATTGTTTTTGAATCCTTCTTAAAAAAACGTTCAATTAATATCTTAAAAATTCGTGTTTATATTCGTTTGGTAACGATGGTGCCAGCGGCGATTGCCATTATGGTAAGTGTCAAACCTTTAAGTTTATTGGTACTTTCGCAGGTTATTTTATCTATGCAATTGCCTTTCGCGGTGATTCCTTTGGTACGTATGACATCGAACCCCGTGCTGATGGGTGACTTAGTGAATGATGTCAAAACCAAAATAACAGCTTGGATGGCCACATTCATTATTGTGGCCTTAAATATCTGGCTATTGGTTATGTTAGCGGCAGATGCATTTACCTAAAGCTTGACCCCAAAAACCGCCAGGGGTGGTTCACGATAGACCACCCCTGGCGGTTTTTAGCCTGGATATTATTTTTAACGTTTACACTCGCTGTATTTTTTCGACAGTGGGCATACGTTTTAAACGGCGCATAATATCAGCTAAGTGTTTGCGGTTGGAAACCTTGATGACAATGTGCATTAAGCTATAAAACTCATCTTTATCCTCAGAGCTAACTCTGTCAATATCAGTTTTCATTTCTGCAATTTTGGTGGCAACAGTCGCTAAAGCACCACGTTTATTTTTTACTTCAATTAGGAGTTCAGCATTAAAGGTTTGGGTAATATCTTGTTCCCAGCGAACGTCTAGCCATTTGTCTGGGCTGTTTTTAAAGTTTTTAACGTTGTGGCATTGGTGTCGATGAATAACCAGCCCTTTTTCAGCACTGATAAAGCCAAAAATATAGTCGCCGGGAATAGGGTGGCAACAACCAGCATAGTTCACCAGCATACCCTCTGTTCCCGAAATAATAAGGGGTTCAGAGTCTTTGGCTAATCGCGAAGTTTGATAATCATTCTGTGTACTGCCCATCATTAGGTCATGAATTTTCTTAGCGACTAGGTTGGCAAGGCGTTTGCCGTAACCAATTTCTTCTAGCAATGAATTCCAGTTTTCTATTTTTAGTTCGGTCACTAAGCCAGCTTGAATGACATCGGTTAGAGACTTATAGCTCATGTTGTAATTATGTAACGATTTGTTTAATAGCTTTTGCCCCAGGTTGATAGCAGAATCATTTTGCTGATGTTTAAGGAAAGCTCGAATTTGTGAACGTGCCTTGGCGGTGGTAACAAATTGTAACCAGGCTGGGTTGGGTTGCTTTTCTTCGCTGCGCATAATTTCGATGGTTTGCCCAGATTGTAGCTTGCTACGCAAAGGAATTAACTTTTTATCAATCCTGCAGCCAGTAGCGGTATGACCCACATTGGTGTGAACGGCATAGGCAAAATCGACTGCCGTCGCCCCGACGGGCAAAGTAATAATGTCGCCAGCAGGGGTAAATAGGTAAATGGTATCGGGGAATAAATCAATTTTAACGTTTTCTAAAAAGTCTAAAGAATTACCCGCACTTTGCTGGATTTCGAGCAAGTTTTTAACCCATTCTTGCGCCCGAACTTCAACGGGAGATAAGTTGGTAGAGTTTTTTTCTTGTCCGTCGAGTTTTTTGTAAACCCAGTGTGCTGCAATACCATGCTCGGAGACTTCATGCATTTGGTTGGTTCTAATTTGCACTTCAATATAGGCACCAAATGGCCCAAATAAAACGGTATGAAGAGATTGATAGCCGTTGGATTTTGGAATGGCAATATAGTCTTTTATACGGCCTGGAAAAGGCTTGTATAGCGCATGGATAGAGCCTAGCGTTCGGTAACATTCATCGGCAGTATTCACCACTACACGGAAGGCAAAGATATCCAGAATTTCATTAAAGTTGAGTCGCTTGAACTTCATTTTTTTATAGAGGCTGTAAAGGTGTTTTTCGCGACCCAGCACTTGAGCGGGAATACCTTCTTCTTTTAAACGTATGGTAATGGCATCGTTGATTTGGTTAACGATTTCATGACGATTACCACGCGCTTTTTTGACCGCCTGTTCTAAAACAGCATAGCGAGTGGGGAACTTGGTTTTAAAACCAAGGTCTTCTAGTTCGATACGAATAGCGTTGATGCCTAGTCGTGCCGCAATCGGGGCATAAATTTCTAAGGTTTCTTTGGCGATACGGCGTTGTTTATCAGGGCGCATGACGCCTAGTGTGCGCATATTGTGAAGGCGGTCAGCTAGCTTGATTAAGATGACTCGAATATCTCTAGACATCGCCATAATCATTTTTTGGAAGCTACTGGCCTGTGCTTCTTGTGGAGAGTCAAATTCTAGTTTACCTAGTTTGGTCACACCATCTACAATTTCAGCCACGCTGTCACAAAATTCGGCTTGAAGATCTTCTTTGGTGATAGGTGTATCTTCGACCACATCATGTAAAATAGCGGCGATAATGCTTTCACAGTCTAACTGGATGTCGGCTAAAATTTCTGCTACCGCGACAGGGTGCCAAATATAAGCGCCTCCTGCTTTACGGGTTTGACCTTTATGGGCTTGGGCACCAAATTCAAACGCATAGAATATTTTATCCACTTGCTCTTTCTCTAAATAAAGAGAGACTTTTTGAATCAGTCCATCAATGGAGGTGGGGGTGTTATCAGACATAAGATCTCTAAATTTAGTAGCAAGTGATTTTGATTATGACATAGCCGACCACTTAGTTAAAGTGGCAAAGAAAAATATCAAAAAAAAAGAGCCTATTAAGCTCTTTTTAGTTGAGTAAGAGTCGGAACTCTTTAGCAGATAACTTACCCGAAGTAAGGAGGCGTATCTTGATCGTTCATGACGGTTTCTTTATCGATAGTGTTTGCAGCTAACTCGCGCAAAGCCATAACAGCTGGCTTATCGTTATCCCACTCTAATGTTGCTTCAGCACCGTTGGCAAGTTGACGCGCTCTTTTAGCGGCTAAAATAACCAATTCAAAACGATTTTCAACTTGATCTAAACAATCTTCTACTGTGACACGTGCCATGGAATATCCCTTCCTGTTGCGTTGTTCCTTGTGGGTTGCCCGAACAAAGAATCAATATATTTTAAACTAAACTACTATTGTACCGAACTATCTGGGTCGAAATCAAGCTGTTTTAAGTAATCATCTAATATATGCTGTTGAGATTGAATGACTTTTTGAGCGCGGTCTCCCATTGCCTGACGTGTTTCAGCTTGGTCTAGCAAGGGCGTTAGTTGGGTGAATAAACTGTCATAATCGTTAACCTGTATTAGCGCGCCTTGCTTTTTTAATAAGTCAGTTTCGTTTTCAAAGTCAGACATGTCTGGTCCGGTCATGATACAAGCTTGCATGGCAGCCGGCTCTAAAACATTGTGGCCGCCTTTTGGGGTAAAGGAGCCCCCTATAATGACTACTTTTGCACCAGAGAATAGTGGCATCAGTACGCCTATTTTATCAATGAGAATAATACGGATATCTTCAGTCACAGGGTCGTTCAAACTATCTACTGCGAGTAGAGGACGGATAGCTTGCAGGTCTTTTAAGATGTTATTTCGGCGCTGTGGATGCCTGGGTACAATCACCAGTTTTTCAGGGCGATTAAGCTTTAACCAGTGTTGTGCGATAGCTAGTTCTTCGCCCGCGTGAGAGGAGGCGAGTAAAACATAGTCTTCTTGGATGGGCGAAGGCATCGGGGTTATGTGGGTTAAACCTGCATACTTTAAATTACCCAGTGTTTTTACTTTGCTCTGCTCAACGCCTAAAGTCATAAATCGTTCTGCTTCCTGAACATTGCGGCACAAAATTTGGTGGGTATGATTGAGGGTAATTCGGTAACTTTCCTTTAACCAGGCAGGTGCTTTTAACGTTTTTTTAGACAGGCGTGCATTGATTAAGCTAACAGGAATAGGCTTTTTTTGGCACTGGATGTAAAGGTTAGGCCAAATTTCAGTTTCGACCACCCATAACGCTTTGGGTTGGAATTTTTTGATGATATTACGCACCATAAAGGGTAAATCATAAGGGCAATATTGGTGGTGAATTTGATGGTTAAATAGGTCATCTACCAGTGCTTTACCGGTAGGGGTATTGGTGGTAATAAGTACAGGTTGGCTTTGACTGACGCACTTTACCAAAGCTTCGATAGCCTTTACTTCACCGACAGATGCACAATGAACCCAAATTACTTTTTTGAAGTTGCTTGGGTCGTTTGAGTTGCGATAGCCAAACCCTAAGCGTTGGAAAAAAAAGGCGAAACTGCCTTTTTTAAGCTTAAAAGCGGTGATGGCTAAATAAAGAACTGCTAAAGGAAGCAGTAACCGAATAAGAAGCTGGTAAATAAACATGGTGTTTACTTAGTGGCCTGCTTTTAGCAAAGCTTCCATTGCATTAATATCAGAAGGCAGGTCAACTTCTGGTGAATCCCACTGGCTTTCAATAACCTTAATCGGCATGCCATTTTCTAATGCACGTAGCTGCTCTAGTTTTTCAAGGTTTTCCAGAGGACTCATTGGTAAGGCATTAAAGGCATCAACAAAACGCTTGGTGTAAGCGTACACCCCTAAATGTTTGAAGTAGTCGTGGTCGCTATTGTCTCGGCCATGTGGAATGGTGGCGCGTGAAAAATATAGCGCCATGCCTTGCTGGTCGGTCACCAATTTAACATCTTTAGGGTTGGTAATTTCATCTGGCTTGACGATCTTAAAAGAGAGGGTCGACATTTCAAACTGGCCGTTGTAATCGCTAGCTTTAAAAGGGGAAATAACGGCTTCAATTGAACCTGAATGGACTAAAGGTTGGTCGCCTTGAATGTTGACAATTAAATCATCATCACTCAAACCCAAGCTATGTGCGGCTGCGGCAATACGGTCAGTACCAGATTCTGCTTCGGGATCGGTCATAATAACTTTGCCACCAAAGGCTTCAACCACGTCTTTAATGCGCGTATCGTCTGTTGCGACAAACACACCGTCTAACCCGCTTGCAGCAGCAACACGTTCGTAGACATGTTGAATCATGGGCTTATCAATAATGGTTTTAAGGGGTTTGCCTGGTAGGCGAGAAGAGCCGTATCTGGCGGGGATAATGGCGATAATTTTCATGGTAAAGAACCCGTTGGTTAAAGCAAGTAAAGAGGGTAATCAGGTGGTGTCACAATAGACCACCCCTGGCGATTTTTGGCTTTTGAATAATGTTGAAAGCGGCCTAAACCGCTTTGACTTACATTTTAGAGAAAAGAGATCTTAGTAACTCTGGGGTTACTTTTTCTTTCCAGTCTGGGCCATAAACGTTGTCCCAAAGTGGTGCTAGGCCAGAAGATACTTGAATCATTTTGTTCATTTGTGCTTCTGTTACATTGGCACAAACGCCTGTTGGTAAGGTAATGTTATGTTTTTCCATCATCTTACGGAAGGTTGCAACACCCTCTGGGTAGTAATCATCGAGTACGTTAAAGACGATGCAGTTACCGATGCCGTGGTGGAAGCCAAGGACATAAGACAAACCATAAGATAGTGCATGGCAAGCCCCTACTTGACTGTAGGCAATAGACTGGCCGCCCATGTAAGAGGCCATCATTAACTTTTCGTCGGCATCTTCATGGTCTTCTAAGAAAACCTGGTTACAAAGGTCAATAGACTTTTCACCAAACGCACGAGCAAATTCATTAATATAGGTACCGTTTAAGGCTTCTACGTTATGAATATAACAGTCCATGCCGGTATAGAACCACTGGTCAGCGGGCACGCCAGAAATTAAATTAGGGTCTAACATAATCTGGTCAAAAACCGTGTAGTCAGAGTTCATGCCTAACTTCTTATCAGGTCCGGTTAATACCGTGGTACGAGAGGCTTCGGCCCCGGTTCCTGAAATAGTCGGAATCCCTACGTGATGTACCGCTGGGTTTTGAATTAGGTCCCAACCTTGGTAAGAGGCAGAGCCACCTTCGTTGGTTAGCAATAGCGCCACGGCTTTACCAATATCTAAAGAAGAACCGCCTCCAATACCAACCACACTAACAGGGTTGTTACCTTGGTTGTTGGCTTTAGCGAAGGCTTGAACCTGCTCGGTTAGCGCATCAACATATTTTGTTTTAGGTTCATCTGTCACGTCTAACCAAATGATTTGATCTTGTGGCATGTTTGGCAGTTCGTTAGCCAGTGGCTTGTCTTTGTGGATTTCATCGACTAAAAATACGGCGAAATCTGAATCTGACAGACGTTGTTCATCAACAACATCTTCTAGTTGGGCAAAACAACCACGGCCAAAAATAATTTTGGGAACAGTTTTAAAATTACGATGTTTCATGGAGAAGTTCCTTTTGTTGCGTTAGCACAGTAGTGTTTATTTAAATACTTTTTTGAAGGCATTTAGTCGAGTTTGAATGTCTTCTTCTGTCCATGAAAGGTTAATTAACATGGAAAAAGTTCGGCTCATAATGTCGTCAGAAATAGGGGTTTGAATGTTGGTGTAATCAGGCTTGTCAGCGACCAATTCAATTGGTAACTTTGCGGGCCCGTGCATTTGTTGAATGTGTTGCCAGTTTTTAACATAGTGCCAGTTGTTAGCGTACCAGTAGAACACAGCAGGAATACCTTCATCACCTAAGGCTTTCACCACTTCAACGGCTCTTGCTTCTGTTGGCATAATAATGCTTAAAAAGCCTGCGTTATCGCCTGCTTCATCAGGAATAGTTCGGAAGGTCACTTCATCATATTGTGCTAAGTGATCTTTTAGTGCTTTTTTATTCTTACGTTGTGTCGAAAGAATGCGATCTAGCTTGCCCCATTGTGCAACACCAACAGCGGCATTCATTTCAGAAATACGGTAGTTTGACCCCATAATAGGATGGCTTTCTGCACCACGGTCTAGCCCAATATGGTCGTGTCCATGGTCTGAATACTGGTGAGCATAGGTATAAATAGTGTCATCATTGGTTAGGATCGCGCCACCTTCACCACAAGAAACCGTTTTAACGGAATCGAAAGATAAAGCGCCTACCTGGCCAATTGTGCCAAGGTATTGCCCTTTATAACTTCCGCCCGTGGCTTGGCAAGCATCTTCTAGTAAGACGATATTATGTTCATCGCAAATGGCTTTAATTTCATCCATGTAGCCCATGCCACCACACATGTGGATGAAGTTAATCGCTTTAATATCTGGGTATTGCTTAATCGCCGCTTTAATGCCTGAAGGAGATAAGGTTAAGGTTTCATCAATTTCAGCAAAAATAGGCACTGCACCCGCCAGTACGATGGCTTCGATAGATGCGACAAAAGTAAAGGGCGGTACAATCACTTTATCACCCGCACCAATCCCTGCAGAAGCTAAGGCGGTTGAAAGGGCGGTGGTGCCACTAGACACTAGGTGGGCGTGCTTAACGTTTAAGCTTTTGCAAATCATAGTTTCTAATTCACGCGCTTTCCAAACGTCATTACGCATGCCATCAAAGTTGTAACGGAAGGTGAAACCTTTATCCATTACTTCTTGAATCTGTTGTTTTTCTGCATCGTCAAATATTTCAAAACCTGGCATAAATGTTCCTTTGGTAAACGGGTAAATAAGGGTGCTTGGCACCGATTAAATAGGGTTAAATTTGTTGGTGTCGTCTTTAAAAAACTTTAGTTACTGAGTCAACTCACTAATTAAAGACTGGTGCGCCGCTACTTGGCTGGCAAGGCTTAAGCGGTTGGCTTTAAATATGGTATACAATTCAGCAAGCGCGGTTTCAAAATGGTTGTTAATGATTAAATAATCAAACTCACTATAGTGTTCTATTTCACTAACCGCTTCTTTCATTCTGCCATCTATAATTTCTTGGCTATCGGTACCACGGCCGGTCAATCGTCTTTCTAGCTCGGGTAAGCTAGGGGGTAAAATAAAAATGCCAATCGCAGAAGGGATCAGCTTGCGAACTTGTTGCGCGCCCTGCCAATCAATTTCTAAAATAACATCTTTACCGGTTGCTAGCTCGGCTTCAACACTGGTTTTAGAGGTGCCGTAAAAGTTATCAAATACTTGAGCGTGTTCTAAAAAATCATTATTTTTAATTTTAACTTGAAAGTCTTCAATGCTTAAAAAATGATAATTAACGCCATCTTCTTCACCCTGTCGCATTGCTCGCGTGGTGGTGGAAACGGACACCTGAATATGTTGATCTTGTGCCAACAGCTTGGTGACCAAAGAAGTTTTACCCGCGCCAGAGGGGGCGGAAATAATATAAAGCGAACCCTGCATAATGCACCTTAATAATTGGTTAATTCATATTCTGACATTTTAACAGAGTTTCGACCATTTACGCTACAATAGACACCATGCATAAAGAAAGTATATTTTTAATTGGCCCAATGGGCGCCGGTAAGTCAACCGTAGGTCGTGTCTTAGCAGAAAAGCTGGGTTACGAGTTTGTGGACAGTGACCATGATATTGAAGAAAAAACAGGGGCAACCATCCCGATGATTTTTGATATTGAAGGGGAGGCTGGTTTTCGCCATCGAGAAGAAGAATCGATTGATGAACTGACTCAACTATCAGAAACCATTGTGGCAACGGGCGGTGGCGTGGTGTTAAGCGAAGAAAATCGCAAGCATTTGCGTTCACGTGGCTTTGTGGTTTACCTAAAATCAACGGTAGAATCATTGGTGCAAAGAACCAAGCACGATCGAAATCGTCCTTTACTGCAAACGGCTAACCCAGAAAAAGTGTTGGCAGATATTTTAGTTGAGCGTGAACCTTTTTATCTTGAAGTTGCCGACTTGGTGATTGAAACCGAACATGCCTCTGCCTATCGTGTCGTTAAAGAAATTATAGAAACCCTAGAAGAACAAAATATTGCTTAAGGCGACCATTCTTTGCGCCTTACCAGTCTAAGAAGGAAATACATGAAAACATTAACTGTTGAATTGGGTGAGCGCAGCTACCCTATCTTTATTGGCCAAGATTTATTAAAAAATGCCGAACTAGTCGCCCCTTATGTCTCGGGCACACAAGTTCTAATTGTGTCTAATACCACGGTCGCCCCTTTGTATTTAGAACAGGTAGAAGCCTTGTTTTCAGACTATGAAGTGCGTTGTGTGGTCTTGCCTGACGGTGAAAAATACAAAACACTAGAAGTGCTGAATAAGATATTTGATGTTGCCATTGCCAGTAAGTTTGACCGAAAATGTACCTTTGTGGCATTAGGGGGCGGCGTGATTGGCGACATGACAGGGTTTGCCGCAGCCTCCTTTCAACGTGGCGTAAACTTTATTCAAATGCCCACCACTTTGCTATCGCAAGTAGACTCTTCCGTGGGCGGGAAAACGGGTGTTAATCACCCATTTGGTAAGAACATGATTGGCGCTTTCCATCAACCAGAATGCGTCATTATTGATACCAATGTCTTGAATACCTTGGAAGATAGAGAGTTGTCTTCTGGTTTAGCAGAAGTGATTAAGTACGGCTTAATTAATGACACACCTTTCTTTGACTGGCTAGAAAAGAATATTCCTGCTATCTTGGCTAGAGATCCTGATGTGCTTAGCGAAGCGATTGAACGTTCTTGTCAAAACAAGGCTGATATTGTTGCGAAAGATGAAAAAGAAAACGACCTACGTGCTTTATTTAACCTAGGGCATACCTTTGGGCATGCCATTGAATCTGGCATGGGTTATGGTAATTGGTTGCACGGTGAAGGCGTGAGTGCCGGTACTTTACAGGCAGTTTATTTGTCTGCTTTGCTGGGCGACCTGTCGGCAGAAGATAAGGTTCGCATTGCGGCTATTTTTGAACAAGCGAAGCTGCCTTTATTGCCACCTTCGGTTAAAGACATGTCTAACGAAAAGTTTTTAGACCTGATGGCGAGTGATAAAAAAGTACAAGCTGGTACCATTCGCTTGGTACTGTTAAAGTCGATTGGTGAAGCTTATGTCACGGGCGATTATCCTGCTGAAATGCTAGCACAAACCTTAACTGAATATCGTTAGGACGGGGTTTATCATGATGCCGATAACAGAAATGTCTTTTCAAGCCACGGGCATATCAGCCTTTCAAAAAGGGAAGTTAACCCTGCTTGATATTAACAATGATTTTGCCACCGCACAGCTATCATTGCATGGCGGTAGCTTGCTTAGTTTTATTCCTAAACAAGGTGCTTTTAAAGACACAGACTTGCTATGGGTGTCTGATAAAGCGGTTTATCATGGCTTTAAACCTATTCGTGGTGGTATTCCTATTTGTTGGCCTTGGTTTGGCACACCGCCTATTCCTGGCTTGCCTGCACATGGTTTTGTGCGCAATATCGAGTGGCAAGTATCCAAAACAGAAAACCTTGCTTCTGGTGCAACGCGTCTAGTGTTAACCCTAATCTCTAGCGAAGAAACTATGGAAATTTGGCCGTTTGAATTTACATTAAACCTGACCATCGACATAGGTAAAACCCTGGCTTTGACTCTTACTACATATAACCAAAGTCAAAGCGATTTATTGCTAACGGAAGCCTTTCATACTTATTTTAAAGTTGACCAAGTTAACCAAGTACAAATAACTGGCTTAGACGGCAGCACGAAATTAGATAAGTTAAATAACGCCCCTGCAGAACAACAGCAAGGAGCTCACACTGTTTCTGCGCCAATGGATGATGTTTATCTAGGGGTGACTCAACCGCTTCAGTTTACTGAAATGGGGAAGACTATTTCTTTAAGCACTGAACATGCTCGTTCTGCCGTGGTGTGGAACCCAGGTTTAGAAAAGGTAGTTGATTTTTATGATATTAACGATGCCGACTGGCCAGGCTTTATTTGTATTGAAACCGGTAATGTTTTAACCGATGTGGTTAGTTTGAAGGCCGGGCAACAACATACTTGCCAGCTAAGCTTGGTGCCAGAATAATCCCTCTTTAGGCTTATAGTCATGAAGATGCTTTCCTGTGACAGAATTCTTTTGTTTTAACTTCGACCATCCCTAGTGATTTTTACAGTACCAAATAGTGGCAAATGAACTGGTAACAGAGGTCTACTTTGCTCACCCTTATTCTGAGGAGGGATGATAGTAAGGAGAAATGAATGAAAATATTAATGGGGCATTAAAGGGAAAAGGAATAGGTTTTGGTAAAGTGTTTCAGGAAGAGAATGTGCTGGTTGTTAATAAGCTTAACAACCAGCTTATAAAGTGTTTAAGATTCAGAACACCTCGTGAGATGTCCTGAAAAAGTAAAAACGGTTTTACTTACGACTTAAATGTATCTTTCAAATCACTGGTGTAGCTTATTTTGGATTTTTTAGAGTTTCGTCCATATTAACACTCGCTGCAACGAGGCTATCTAATGCTGCACTAACAGCCGTTTTGGCAGTTTTTGCATTTGGCTTTTTGCCATTTAATGCTTTTAATGCCTGATTAACTTTTTCTGAAACATAAACAACAGGCATATAAATAGTCGTTGTAGTGATATCATCAGCCACTTCTTCTAGTTTTTCTGTAGCGGGTTTCTTTTTAGCAAGCTTAGCATGCTTATGCGCTTCTTTTAGTTTACGGTGTGTCTTCTTAGCTAATTCAGGAGCATCAACTTCCATTTGAACAAGAGTTTGATACACAGGTAACATGTCATCAATGACAACATGCTCTGCTGAGTCAACTATTTTACCTTTTGTATTTTTAGCCTGATCGACAACAACAATGAAAGGAATCATTTTTTGTAGTCCTCTCGCAAAATCTTTGGCGGCTATTAAGGCTCCTTTGGCTTCACCCAATTTTTTCTCTTTAAGGGTTACTTTTGCCATTTGTAATTGGCGAATTAAAGCTTGGCCAGAGAACGCGGCGATGTGCCCTATAACAGGATCATTCCATCCAGGGAAATTAGTCTCAACACCTCTTTCAGTTAGTATTTGTCCTGATGTTTTTGCTTTGGTAGCCCCTTTATCATCAGCCATCACAGAAAGTGATGAGCCTAATAAAGCACTTGTTAATAAAGTTCCTAATATGATATTTTGAGATTTAGACATTAATTGTTTCATTATCTGACTCCTATTTTTGATTGAACATTAATTTTAAGGTATCGCATCGAGAGCGTCAACCCGACTAGGTAGCTAGTCAATCTATCTCCATGGAGCATCAATACTTCCTGCTACTTTCTCACTTTTTAGAGGATA
The DNA here is from genome assembly GCA_015484555.1 of Hydrogenovibrio sp. Lineage (GTDB taxonomy): Bacteria > Pseudomonadota > Gammaproteobacteria > Thiomicrospirales > Thiomicrospiraceae > Hydrogenovibrio. The sequence goes on from WFMZ01000014.1 coordinate 18,985, forward strand.
AATAAATGTGAGCCAAGCCCATGCCTCCATGCCCAATAACATAAGCTTCTATTAGGCTGGTTAATAACTTATGAAGCTCTCTTATATCAACCGCTAAGGGGACATTATATGACCATAATACAAACCAGGTGAACCCAGAAAAAACAACTAGAAAGATAGCTCCTAAACCTAAGCCTTGTACAATGGCGGCTAGACCTTCTGGTTTTAATGCAGGAAGTTGCAGTGATCTCAGTTGATGGATATCCAACTTCATCTGAGAGAGAGTGCCGAATAAATAGGGGTAAAAATACCTAGCACCATGTTTCTTTAATTCAATAATAATAAATACTGTCGACAATATGACCAGAAATAAGCCGGTGATTATGTGTATCCATGTCCCGTAGTATTCGACAATATGGTTACTGATTACGCCTTTATGACTTATCCCCATAAAGTTACTGACCATTATTTGACTTAGAACAAGAAATAATAGTAAGTAGTGCAGGGTTCGTATCAGTGGAGAATAGCGTTCCATAAAATACTGTCTTATGATGTTCATATTGCTTTCCTAACCTATGTATTCAAAATGACAGATGCTTGAATCGGATTTAATCAATGCAGTTACTTATCCCGAGCTATAACCTATAACACCTTGGCGTGGTTAGACTATATCGTACTAAATGATTGATATAATATCAGTTTCTAAGCAGAAATTGATAGTGCAACGTAATATACAACGATAAACGCGATAAAAAGTCATAGAAACTATGTTGATTTCCGATCGTTCTACTGCAGAGCATCTTGTGATTATGATATGCCAACGAGTAGGGACATCTTTACAAAAGCAACAGTGTGCTTTGTAGGCTTGAACAAGTGAAGCACGCCGAGATCAAACAGTAAAAAAATAGTGTACTCTTCAAGTTCTATTTCCTGGGCTAAACGTATTTAAAGGCAGAGGTTTTAGTGGGGCAGAAATTGATTAAAAAATGATGTTGTGATGAGTGGTTGGAGAGGCTAGCGGAATTACTTTGCTATGAAAGGTGTTTTTCATGCTATCAAAAGAATAAATTATCAAGCCTTTCTTCCAAAAAAAAACCTGCTTTTAAGCAGGTTTTTTAAGGTCGTTCAACTTATTGATGTTTAAGTATTAACCATCGCTAAACGCATTTTCTTAATCGCTTGTTGCTCTACTTGGCGAATACGCTCCATAGACACTCCAAACTGTTCAGAAAGGGCTTTTAAACCGACTTTATCGTCTGTTAACCAGCGCTTCTGAATGATCTCTTGGCTTCTTTCATCTAGCTGTTTTAACGCTTGAGTCAATTGGCGAGTTTGGAAGGCGTTATGTGAAGACTTAACCAAAGCGGTTTCAGGATCCACTTCTTTGCTGACCAATACAGGATAAGAGCGGTAAGCATCTTCGTCATCATCATTGCTCATATCAACCGGCAGGTCTTTACCGTATAAACGTGTTTCCATTTCTAGCACATCTTTTCGGGTAACGCCTAAATCTTCAGCAACCTTATCCGCATCGGCATCACCAAACCATTCTAATGTTTTCTTGCTGCTTCTTAATTTGAAGAACAATTTACGCTGTGCTTTGGTGGTCGCTGTTTTAACAATACGCCAGTTTTTAATGACATACTCATTCATCTCCGCACGAACCCAGTGAATAGCAAAGGTCATTAGGCGGACATTTTCGCTTACTTTAAAACGTTTAACCGCTTTCATTAAGCCGATATTACCTTCTTGAATTAAATCAGCAAGGGGTAAACCGTAACCTTTGTAAGAACGGGCAACAGGCACAATGTAACGTAACGATGCCAAAATAAGTTCACGGGCAGCATTAAGATCGTGGTCTGTATTTAATTTTTCAGCGAGCGATTTTTCTTCTGCAGCTGTTAGCATGGGCAAAGATTGAACCGTCCTTAAATAGGTTTCAATATTTTGACCTGGTGTTAAATTATGGCTAAGGCTAGAGATATTGGTTAGTGGGGTTAATTGATTTTTCATTTGTCCTCTCCAATAAATAGTTTTAATTTCATTGGTTAATGATACACCCTAAAGGCGGTTTTTGTCAAGTTCAGGGGGGAACGCACAGTTTCTTTTCATACTTGCTTAACAGTCTTGTAAACTGCTTAATAAACAATAGGTTGAGGTGTGTTAAGTGTTGCGTAAAAAGGTGTTAAACCTTAAAAATCGCCAGGGGTGGTACTTGACAGAAAGGGGATTAAAAAGGGCTGGTTTTTAACAAGCCCTTTTCATTTATCTTTATTCAGATGCGTCGGTTTTTTTGCCTAACATTCTGTTTAAGGTGTCATCTTTGACAATAAAGTGATGCTTGAGTGCACCGGCAATATGTAAGGCCAGTACACCTGTGATGAAGAAAGCGAAGGTTACATGAATATTTTTGGCGATGTCTTTAATCGTTTCATTTTCGCCAATTAAGTTGGGCAGGGTGAATAAGCCGAAAAATGAAATATCTGCCGCATCTTTTGCGCTCACCATCAGGTAGCCCGCTACAGGCAGAATAATCAGAGAAAGGTATAGGAAGCCTTTTACGATATGACCCAGTACGGTTTCTAGTTTAGTGGCAGGTAAAGGGGCTGGATTGGGTGATATTTTTAACCAGATAACACGAATAATAAATAAGGCTAGCAGGCTTAAACCCAACGAGAAGTGTAGTTGGAAAACCTCATTTCTATCAGGCCCTTTTCCCATAAACTCTTCGGCTAAAAAACCGGTAGCCAATGCCAGAATAAAAGCAAAAGCAGAAATCCAATGGTTGGCGCGGGTTACTTTTCCGTAACTGTCTGAGGTATTGTATAAGCCCATGTGGTATTCCTTTTAAGGGTTTAATTTGAATGAATGTGGGGTATTTTAAACCATTAGCCCTTGAGCGGTTTAATATTTAATAAGGCGACAAACATAGATAAGATAATGGTTCCAAACACAAACATAAAGCCAGACTGACCTAGGTTAATTACCCAGGTAAAGACATCTGCGGGTTCAAAGGCCCGGCTTAGCGTAAATTGGCCGTTAATGCCTTGAACAATACCGGCAATCGGTAAATTGGTTTGAAACATATCGGGAACATTTAAGAACTTGCCTGAAATTTGATAAACCGCGGAAAACAAAAACATGGCGGTTAAGAAGTTGGCCATTGCCAAGACTATAACCCGCCCCGTTGCGGCGACCATGCGCCCTTCTGTGATTTTACAGGTGCCAAATAAAATAACGCCTAGTTCTTTATTGAGTAAACCAAAAATTCTAAGCAATAGCAGGGGCACTAGCCAACTGGGTAGGTTAAAAAAGGCCGACAACACCATTAAACTAAAACTAGCCGCTAGCCAAAAAACAATGTAAAACTCGGATAGAAATAGGCGTTTGTTACGGATAGCTTGCCAAGCTTCAGAACCGGTTTCAATAGGCGATTCTTGCTTCTTGTAATAACGGTCTAGCCAAAAATAAGGGGACAAGGAATAGGTGAAATGAATCAGTTTTTTAACAAGAGAAGTGATATTGAGTTTCATGATAAAACTTCCTTTTAAAAGCTTAGGGTTTGTTTAGGTAATAACAAAGGCAGGTGAGGATAAACGTCAGTGACGTCTTTATCGGCAACACCATGCCCTAAAATATAAACGTTTGGTTTTAACCAAGGGGCAACATCTTCAAAGCTTGCATGCCATTTGTTTGGCTTTGGGCGAGCATCTAATAAGAATACATTGGCTTTTGATAAGGGTTGGTAAAGTGGCTCGGACAGCAAGCTGTCGGCGGTGTAGCCTAGTCTAACTTTGCCTTGTTCATCGGTTAGGGTGAAGCCAAAGCTGGTTTCGGAATGAATACAAGGGTAGAAGGTAATGCTTAGGCCATGGCTTAAAGTCTGGCTAGTGTTGGCTTTGACGTCAACCCAGTTGGCAAGTTCATCGGCACTAAACTGTTCTAAATGTTCGGCCATTCTGTGTTGCTTTAAACGTTGGGTGACTTCCGTTTCTGCAAATACGGTTAGTAAAGATCTTTGCGCTTTTTCAACCATTAATACCACGGGCAGGTCGCCAGAATGGTCGGAATGGTTGTGGGTAATGACTATGTTTTCAGGAAAGGCGCCAAACTGCTCAATCACTTTTTGGCCGACGCCTAAACCCATGTCAATTAAGCAAAAAGGTTGCTGGTTGCACAAAAGCATCAAGCTACTGCTGGCTTGTCCATTATAAATAGAAGATGCCCCTGCGCCAGTGCCTATGACGACGAGTTCAAATTGATTATTTTGCAACTTTGTTCATCCTTGCCAACTTTGTTCATTGAGTTTTGTAGATAAGTGATTTTACTGGAAATGGGTTCAGGTAAGGCAATTTTTTAAATAAATGAACGGGTAAGTGGTTTGAAAGTCAAAAATCGCCAGGGGTGGTCTCTAGCCGTTATATAATAAGCCAATAATTCTGGGTAGATGAAGATGCCCAATAACCCATATGGAACTGGCTATGAACCTTTTAAATTTAGACGAAAAAACACGCGCTCCCTTTTCCAAGACAGTGCAAACGTTAATTCAAAAGCACAAAATTGCTGCAGACACTATTTTCATGAACGTGCTGGAAAGTGAAGAAGCACCAGAAATGAACTATTGGATGACCAAAGTGTTGGTGCAAGAGCATTTTGTATCTGCTCAAAAAGAGTTAGGCAAAGATGAAAATGGTGAAGCTGTTAAACCTTTGCACGCCGCTTGCTTGTTACGAAATGTCGGTATGTTAGCCGCGTTGCTAGAGCTAAATGCTTACAGTGGCGATTTTACGGGTAAAGACTTTCAGCTAGCTGCACGCATAGCGAGCAAGCATGAAGATGATGTACTTTTGGGTGTGATGATGCGCTATGCAAATGAACTGGGTAACCTAGAAGTCTTTATGAAGGCTTTGCAAGATGCGCCCACGCAGTAAGCTTTAAACAGGTAACTTATCCATAATAGGCTACCTAAAATTAAGACAATAAAAAACCGACAAGAGATTTCCCAAGTCGGTTTTTTATTATGTGGTTACTTTTGCGATTACTTGAAAAGGATTACTTACTTTCTAAGGCATCCAACATTTTTAGAATTAAACTGGCCGAATGTGTGGCAGCTTGTTCTAAATACTGTTCAAAAGTCACGGCATTTTCTTTACCAGCAATGTCTGATAGCGAGCGGATAATGACAAAAGGGGTCTGGAATGCATGGCAAGTTTGTGCGATAGCGGCAGCTTCCATTTCGCAAGCAATCATCTCTGGAAATTTAGCTTGGGTGGCATCGACATCCTCTTGCTGGTGCATGAAGCGATCTCCCGTTGCAATCAGGCCATGCATGTGGGCGACCTCCCCCAGGGTTTCAATACTTTGTTTGGCTGCATCAACCAAAATAGGGTCGGGTAGAAAGCAAGCGGGTGAACCCGGTACTTGCCCCGCTTCATAACCAAATGGGGTGACATCCACATCGTGATGACAGACAGACGAGCTGATAACAATATCGCCCACGTTTAGGTCGGCATGAAAACCACCTGCAGAACCCGTATTGATGATGTAGTCAGGCTTGTATTGGGTAATGAGTACGCTACTCCCTATGGCAGCATTCACTTTACCAATACCAGATTTTAGCAATATAATATCATGCTGATTAATTTGGCCAATATAGTATTCAAAGCCACCATGTACTTCGGTAATTAGGTTGCTGATTTGGTCACGTAGCAACGTCACCTCCTCTTCCATTGCACCAATAATACCAATCTTCATCTGCGGATTTCCTTATGCGTTGACGTCATTACCAAGCGACTTTAAAATGTCATCACTTAGGGTAATATCTTCATTTTTATTGATTTTAATGTCGTTATCAATAATCATCTGTGCAATCTCTTTCGCTTCTTCTAATGAGTGCATTAGGAAGGTGCCGCATTGGTATTCGTTTAATTCTGGAATATCTTCTATACGCTGAACGGTCAGTACATCTTCCATAGCTTTTAGCCAAGCATCTGCCACACGGCTTTCAGCGGGTGCGCCTAATAAGCTCATGTAGAAACCGGTACGGCAACCCATTGGAGATACGTCGATAATTTCAACATCATCTGCATTTAAGTGGGCACGAATGAAGCCTGCAAATAGGTGTTCTAAAGTATGAATCCCTTTTTCGCCCATCATGCTTTCGTTAGGCTTATTAAAACGTAAATCAAAAACCGTAATGGTATCGCCTGATGGAGATTGCATGGTTTTAGCCACTCTAACAGCAGGGGCGTTCATTATTTTGTGGTCAACGGTAAAGCTATCTAGTAATGGCATGGCAATCTCTCTTATTTTTGTTCATATTGGGTCAGTTTATTGTAACGAATCATGCTTTGTAGTGCTTCAACATATTCATGCTTGCGTGCGGAATAATTTACCAAGCCTTCTGCCATGGCAATGCCACTAGGTTGTTGGTTCTTTTGGCGAGCTTTGGCGCGAATACTTCGTAATTTTTTATAGGTGGAATGGGTGTTTAAATTTTGGATATAACTTTGTACCGAATAAAAAGGGTGTTTGAAGCTACGAACTTCATGGATAGCACCGGGGTTACGACGAGCCGGAACTAGACCACAGCCTTTTGAAAAGCACCATTGGCCAAAGTAGTTGTTGGCTTTGCGAGCAAAACGAGAGGTTCCCCAAGCACTTTCATTGGCAGCTTGTGCCAGGGCTAAGCTGACAGGAATAATATCTACTCTATTTTCTAATGCTATTTGCGACTGATGGTCGGTTGGATCAAACGTTTTTAAACGATATTTAGTGGCTAATGCCCTTAACCATTGTTGATCTGCACCGCTAATTTTAAAGTGATTAATAATTTCTTGCAAGTGCAGGCGATCGACCATTACCTCTTGGTTAGCTTGCTTGATTAAGGGGGCCATAAACCTAAAAAAAGCATCTTTGCGTGCTTGCCCAGCAGGAATTTCTTTGAAGTTCGGGGTTGGTGCTAAATCATTCGGGCTAAGGGTCTTGTTTTCTATTTTAGGCGCTAAGCTGAGTGGTTTTTTTGTAACAGGTTGCGGGGTATTTTTAGGGTCAGCTAAGGCAGGTAAATTTAAAGTTTGACTACCCGTCTTAGGGGCTGTTTTTTCTGGTTCGGCACCGGCATCGTCGCAGCTACTTAATAATAAGCTGGTTGAAAGTAATAATACAAGATACATAATCGGATTTTTCATAACAAACTCTAGGAAATTCTAAAGGAAGAAATTATAAAACTTTCTCGATACAATTGTTAGATTTCTTGTGATCAGAAATGTCTTAAAGTAAGCTCTAAATTAAATTATTAGTGAGCGATAGTCTCGCTATTTAGTGCATTAGAGTGTTTGATCGAGACTGTCTGTTACCATTTTTTCTTACAAAGATGGTTTGTAATATCTTTTTAGCACATGTTTAAATCTTAATTAAGGCTTTATCATTGTCCAGGGTTTCGCTACAATCAAAGTATGAAATTAGACCCTACTCTTTACCCGCCTATTCAACCTGATGTACAGCACAGTTTACAGGTGGATGAGGTTCATACTTTGCACATTGAAGAGGCGGGTAATCCAAGCGGTTTGCCTGTGTTGTTTGTGCATGGCGGACCAGGTGGTGGCTGTTTACCGATACATCGCCAGTTTTTTAACCCTAAAAAATACCGTATTATTTTATTCGACCAGCGGGGTTGCGGTCAGTCTCGTCCCCATGCTTGTTTGACCAATAATACAACCGATTACTTAATTGAAGATATTGAAAAAATCAGGAAATTATTAAAGATAGAGTCTTGGGCATTATTTGGTGGTTCTTGGGGCTCAACTTTAAGTTTGTTATATGCTCAGGCTTATCCTGAAAGAGTAAATGCTTTGATATTGCGGGGCATATTTTTATGTAGAGAGGAAGATATTGATTGGTTTTATCAACAAGGTGCCAATCGTTTTTTCCCTAATTTTTGGCAAGACTTCATTGCCCCCATTTCGGTTGAAAATAGGCATAATCTGGTTCAAGCCTATTATGATTTATTGACCGGCGATAACGAAGTGGCGCGTATGCGAGCGGCAGAAGCTTGGTCGGTTTGGGAAGGGCGTACTTCAACACTTAAGCCTAGTGAAGTGAATGTAAACCATTTTTCTGACCCTCATTTTGCTTTGGCAATGGCGCGTATTGAATGCCATTATTTCTGTCATCATGCCTTTATTAAGCCTAATCAGATTTTAAACAATGCAGAGCGTATTGCTCATATTCCAACTACGATTGTGCAGGGTCATTACGATATGGTTTGCCCCGTAAATCAAGCTTATGAATTGGCAGGTAAGCTACCCAATGCTAATTTAGTTATTTGCCATCATGCAGGGCACTCGGCAATGGAAGTCGACATAAGCGAGCAACTGGTAAAGGCAACCGATTCGCTGATTGATATTTTAGGTAGCCAGCGCTAATCATGCTTTGCTTAATTCAACGAGTTAGCCAGGCAAGTGTATCCGCCTCGGGAGAGGTTTTAGGGGAAATTGGGGTGGGTATGATGGTGTTGTGTGCCTTTCAGCCAGGCGATACCATAGCAAGCTTGCAGAAAATGGCACACAAGCTAGTGCATTACCGCTTATTTTCGGATGAAAATGATCGAATGAATTTAAATATTTCCCAAAGTGGTGGTCAAATTTTATTGGTGCCTCAGTTTACGCTAGCGGCAGACACTCAAAAAGGCTTGCGCCCTAGTTTTCATACCTGTGCCGAGCCAGAAAAGGCAAAACAAGCCTTTCAAGATTTTATAGGGCTGGTTGAGGTGGCTTATCAAACACCACAAACAGGGCGGTTTGGTGCGGATATGCAGGTGGCGTTAATTAATGATGGACCGGTCACTTTTCAGTTATCTATTCTTTAAATGTCTGTTGTTAATAACATTAGGTTGCCTAGAATTGATATTACCTAATAAACAGAGCTGTTAGTTGAAGATAAATAAATTAAGCTTAAACTCTTCAGTTTTAAATAAGGGTCTGTGGTCTAATTAGGGTCATAAAAAAATGAAGGAAATATTATGCAATATCAAGTATCCGATAAAGAAAAATACCAGGCTAAGCTACCACACAATATTTTTAACTTAAATATTATTTTAGTACACTTAGCGGCCGCTCAATTAATTTTAGATTTAAGTCATGGTAACCATGCTTGGTTTTTATTGATTCCTTTCGTGTCTAGTTTGATTATTTTTTACCTATATAAAAAAGCACATACACTAAATGAGAGAGGTGACTCTTGGTTTGTCGCTGCTAACTGGACACTGGCTTGGCGCCGCGGTCGTATGATGTTGATTTCTTATGTGGTGGCGTTAAGCGTAATCCTTATTTCTAGCTTACTGGGCTCTTTGTCGGGTGGCTTGATGATGAATGACTTTTCGGCAGATGATACGTCGTCTTCTATTATTGAAAAAATAGGGTTATTTTTCGCGGCAGCGGTTATTTTCTTCACGGCTTTAATTAATTTTATTTTGTCAGGTATTTCTATTTATGATGTCAGCAAAGGTGAGATTGATGAAAAAATTGAGAAGTATGCACCTAGAACAGACACTTCAAATTCAGTAATTTTAACGGAAGCAAATAATGACTCAAAATAATCCTACAGAAGGGCATGAGTCCAAAAAAGCTAAAAGCTTTTCTGCTGTCGGCTGGGTGATTCTTGCAGGTATTGTCTTAACCGTGGTGATGATGTTCTTACCTAGAGAAAAAGAAGTGATTGACCCCTCTATCTTACCTTGGAATAGTGTGGTAAATGCACAAGGACAAGTAGAAGCATTAGGGTTAACCTTGGATAAAAGCACCCCGAAAGATGCATTAAAAGAGTTTGGTTATGACTATGAAGTACAGGTGTTTACCGATAAAAAAGCAAACGATAAATCTGCAGAATTTTACTTCCCAACGATGACGTTAGCAAGATTGCGTGGTGTGGTGACCTTGGTTTTAGATGTACCATCTGATGAGTTAGATGAAATGTATAACCGTGGTGTGAAAATTACAGTAAATACAGTTGGTAACCGCCAGGTAACCTTATTGGATAAGGATGCCGTGAGCTTGATGGATAAGAAGATCCATTCAATGACTTTTGTGCCAAAGAACAACTTGACGCCTGAAATGGTCGAGTTCCGTTTTGGGAAGCCAGCCTCTAAAAAGGTTGGAAGTGATGGCCTAGCGCGCTGGGCTTACCCTAAGAAAGGATTGGAAATTATTCTAAACCCAGAAGGCCCAGAAGTCTTGCAATACTATCGGGTCCAGTGACCACTTTTCCCCCCCTTCTTTTCTAGCAGTTGTACTTGGTCTATGACCATGCCTTTATCGACGGCTTTACACATATCATAAAGTGTTAGTGCGGCTGCAGAAGCGGCCATTAGTGCTTCCATTTCTACGCCTGTTTGTCCTACCAATTTACAAATAGCCACAATTTCTACGGCATTGTTTTCAAAGTTAGGGGTGAGCTCTACTTTAACTGAGGTAAGCATCAGCGGATGGCACATAGGAATGATATCGGGCGTATGTTTAGCAGCCATAATGCCTGCGATACGGGCGGTTGCCATGACATCTCCTTTTTTATGCTTGCCTTCGACAATCATGGTAAGCGTTTCTGGCAACATGTTGATGACGGCCATCGCCCTGGCTTCTCGTTGGGTATGTTGCTTGTCGCTGACATCGACCATACGTGCTTGGCCTTTTTCATCTAGGTGCGTAAGTTGGTTGTCTGACATGATATTCCTTTGTTTTATGTTTGATTTCGTGGCCTTTCAATTCCTGCAAAGCTAAAAATCGCCAGGGGTGGGCTAGATTTTATGGTTGTTTTAGCTTAATGGGTTAAATCATTAAACGGGTAATAGGCGACTAGATCCCCTTTCTGAATAGTGGTATCTTCTGGAATAACCACTAAACCCTCTGCCCAAACAGTGGAGCTGAGTACGCCTGACCCTTGGTTTGGGTATAGGGCCACGCTGGTTGTCTTGTTTTGGTTGCACAGCTTTCCGCGTGCAAATTCTCTTCTAAAATTGGCTTTTTGCCAGTCAAAGTCAGCGGGTAGCCAGATAGGTTGTGGTTCAACTTGGGTTTGACCTTGCATACTTAGTAGGAAAGGACGTGCAAATAAAATAAAGGTAGCAAAGGCCGAAACAGGATTGCCTGGCAAGCCAATAAAAGGGGTGCCTTGAATGTTGCCATAGGCTAAAGGTTTGCCTGGCTTCATTTTCACTTTCCACATATTCAATTCGCCTAGCTGTTCAATAGCTGGCTTAATATGGTCTTCTTCACCCACCGATACGCCACCTGTGGTGATGACCACATCGGCAATTTTGGCGGCTTGTTGCATGGCTTGCATGGTTGCATCGAGAGTATCTGCTACGGTGCCAAGGTCAATTAAGGTAAAGCCTAGGCTGGGAATAGCGCCAGCTAATACATAACGGTTGGCATTGTATATTTTGCCTTCTTCAAGCACCTCCCCTGGTTCTAGTAGTTCATTGCCAGAGGTAAAGGTGGCAATGGTAAGGGGTTGGTAAACGAGTACTTCTGCCACACCAATAGAGCTAATTAGCCCTAAATCTTGTGCGCGTAGTTTATGGCCTTTGTGCAGAATAATGCTATCTTTGGCAATGTCTTCACCAATCACCCTAATGTTTTGGCCAGGCTTAACAGAATGGGCGGTAATCTTAACGCGTTCACCTTGTTGTTCTGTTTCTTCTTGCATGATAACGGCATTCACGCCGTTTGGAATGGGGGCGCCGGTAAAAATTCTGGCTAGGGTGTTTGCTTGTAGCGGCGTGCCGTTACTGCCTGCGGGAATTCGCTGGCTGACTTCAAAACTGATATTGTTGGTAAGAAAGTCGGTATGAATAGCGTAGCCATCCATCATGCTGTTGTCGTGAGCGGGTACATTGATGCTTGAAATAATATCTTCTGCTAAAATTTTACCCAGGGCTGAGGCAACAGCAAGTGTTTCTGACTTTGCATGTGGATTGGCTTGGTCAATGAGGTGTTTGAGGGCTTCATCAAAGGTTTTCATTTTAAGTTCTCTTTTGTTCAAAAAAGCCTGCGAAAGGTAGGCAGGACAGCTTATTTATTGTGTAGGACTAGCACTTTTTTGCCAACGATTTTCAGCTTCTTTATCTGATACACGAGCATCAACCCAGCGAGTAGATCCATCAGGAAAGGTTTCTTTTTTCCAGAAGGGAGCGTTGGTTTTAAGGTAGTCCATAATGTAGTGAGCGGCTTCAAAAGCGGCCTCTCTGTGTCGAGAGCTAACAGCAACGAGCACAATTTGATCACAAGGTTGCATTTCACCAATACGGTGAATAATAAGGCTGCTTTGTAGCGACCATCTTTTGTGCGCCTCGAGGCGGATCTCTTCTAGTGCTTTTTCGGTCATGCCGGGATAATGTTCTAGCTCTAATACCGAAATATCATCGCCTTCATTGATATCTCGTACAGTGCCCACAAAAGAGACCACGGCACCAATATCTTTGTGGCCTGTTCTTAGTGCTTTTATTTCAGTAGAAAGATCGAAGTCTTCTTTTTGAACTTTTACAAACGGGTATTTCAAATCAGCCTCCTGTCACGGGCGGGAAGAAGGCGATTTCATCTCCAGGCTTTAGGCTGGTTTGGCGTGAGGCAATATCATGGTTCACCGCAATTTGAAGGTTGGTGTTGTTAAGTAATGCCTGTTGCCATTGTTCACCACGGGTCGCCAGTGATTCGATTAGGGTGCTAACGGTGGTATATTGTGTGGCTTCTAGCTGCTCGTCTGATTGCCCTAGTATTTCTCTAAAGCTAGCAAAATAATATATATCTAACATTCTAGCCTCCCAAGCTAACCATTTGTCTGAATTCAATGTTGTGTACATTTTCGTTAAAGAAGTGCTTTTCAGGTTTTTTTGTCATCGCATCAACAATAAGTTGCTTTAAACCTTCATCGCTAATGCCTTCTCGCAAAGGCGTTCTTAAATCAACGGAATCCTCTTGCCCTAAACAGAGCGCCAACACGCCACGCGCAGTAAGCCTGACGCGGTTGCATGATTCACAAAAGTGTTCAGAAACAGCTGAAATAACCCCTATTTTGGTATGAGTACCTTTGATTAAAAAATTTTTAGAAGGCCCGTCGTGACTTTTACCCGTGCAAGGAATTAAGTCAGTTTTAACATGGGCTTTAATGCGCGCCATAATTTTAGCCATTGGATAATGCTGATCCATTAAGCTAATGCCCGCTTCGCCAATAGGCATGGTTTCAATAAAACGGACTTCTACGCCTTTCTTGATACCGTAGTCGACCATATCTTCAATTTCTTGGTCGTTGGTGCCTTTCATGACCACCATGTTAAACTTGATTGGCGTTAGGCCTGCAGCCAAAGCTGCATCAACACCAGATAGGACTTTTTCTAGGTTACCACCCCGGGTGATTTTTTCAAATAGGTTGGGGTTTAATGAGTCAATTGAAATATTAGCACGCGTAATACCGGCTTCTTTTAAGGCAACCGATTCGCGGTCTAAATAATGGGCATTGGTGGATAGCGCAATATCTTCTAGCCCAGGTAATGGGCTTATTTGTGAGACAAAACCTGCTAGGCCTTTTCTCACCAAAGGTTCCCCACCAGTAATGCGTACTTTCTTCACCCCTAATTCGACAAAGGCTTTGATGATGCGTGCTAGCTCATCGTAGTCTAGGTATTCGGTATGACGACCTTCTGGGTGAGCACCTTGTTCGGGCATGCAATAGTCGCAACGATAGTTACATTTGTCAGTGACAGAAACTCGTAAGTAATCAATGGTTCGGTTGAAAGGGTCTATTAGTGCCATAGCGTTATGTCCTTGCGGGAATAACGGTGTATTTTACGGGTTTTTCAATGAACTACAAGTGTAAATTAGCATTTTCTAATTTTATCAATAATTATTTATGCCTTTCTCCGGGCGAAAAAAAACCCGCCGAAGCGGGTTTTTTTTTAAGTATTTTAAAGTTGATTGCTCAACCCTAAATTACATTCCCTCGTGACCTACACCTGGAGGATCTTCATGTAAACGTTGACGAACGTTGTACTGTGGCGTTCCATCAGGTAGCTTACGAGCCTCTACATAGTCTTCTATGTTACCAGTTCCGTCACCAACCACAGCCGGCGCGCAATTTTTCATGCAACGTTCGTTATGAACAACCGGACGGTGATCACAAAAGAAATTACCTTGGTTTTTCATAAATGCATTCTGCTTCATTAGCAGTTCGGCATTATAGAAGTCATCGTCAGCAAGTTCAATGGGTTCACCATCTTTATCCAAGCCAATAGGAACATAGTTAGATTGCATGATGTAACCTGCTATCCCCATGTAACCTTTGTCTCCAATGTATGAAGCATTAGGTGACCAGAAAGGCATAGTACGACGAATGTAGTCGAATAATGTCGATGCATAAGGCCAGTAGTTGCCCACTGATTTCATTGGCGCAGGATCGCTAGGATCAGAAGAAACAAGAGATTCATCAACGGCTAGCGCTAAATACCCTTTGGCTCCTTCACCAAATTCTCCGTGACACATGGCACAGAACTGAATGTAAACTTTACCACCTTCTTCAACGGTCATGCCTACTGAGTTATCAGGAAGCCCATTACCATCACCATCGACAGAGATATTCCACTTAACTAATGCTTCTTCAGCGATAGGTTTACCAAAACCATTAGCTACAAAGGAAGCGTCATTGGTGAAGTGTTTAGCGACACTTTCATGCACTTCTGTAAATGCCATTGGGACTTTACATTGTGCGTTACCGTGATCTCCACCATCGATTGAATTATCAACTTCGAAAGAGTAAGGGTTTGCAGGATCTAGCTTACCTTCAAGGCCTTTACGACCAAAAGCAGCCTCCTTACCAAGAATAGCAGTGATAACTTTAGCATCTAGATACTTGCCGCCATTTGCTTTAATGATTTCAGCATAGTTAGAGGCATATTTCCCCTCTATTTTTGGTTTAACATCGTTGCTATCAGGCTTTCCAGACATTGCAAAGGCTGTGCCCATGAATGCTACTGTGATACCAGCAGCTAAGATTGTTTTTTTAATATTGAACATTTTCAACAAGGCCTCCGTTTTTACCACCATCCCAATCTTCTACTCTCCATGTTACCATCGCAGTACGGTGATAAACGTTATTTGTACCTTCCAAGGCACGCATTTGAGGCATAGGTGGTTGTACATAACCTGTTTCATCAGTCACGCGACTCATGAGGAATGCTTCTTTACCATCCCATTCCCATTCGATTTCGAAACGAGTCCAAGCTTTATTTAACACCACTGACGTGAAGTGTGCTTCTTTCCAATTTTTACCACCGTCAACAGAAACGTCAACATGAGCAACTTTACCACGACCAGACCAAGCTAAACCACGGACGTAATATTTACCTGGGCCTTGCATTCTGAAGTCAGGAGAAGGATAGGTGATAACTGAGTTAGCTTCCATGTACCAAGAAAAACGCTGCGCAGTACCATCAGGCATAAGCTCTGTATATTTAGAAGTTTCTTCACGGTGCTGAAGAGGGACATCGTGAACCATGATGCGACGTAGATACTTAATCCACATATTTGCTTCACAGCCTGGAACAACCAAGCGAATTGGAGAACCCTGTTCACGGCGAAGTGCTTCACCGTTTTGTGCATAAGCAACGAAACAATCGTCCATTGCGATATCTAAAGGAATAGAACGAGACATACCAGAGGCATCTGCTCCTTCAGGAATAATCCATTTCCCTTCCGGCTTAATACCTGCTTCTTTTAGAAGGTCTGATAAACGAACACCCGTGTATTCTACACAAGACATCATTCCGTGAGTCCATTGAATAGAGTTTAATTGAACGCCTTTCCACTCTAAAGCACCGTTAGCAGGACACTCTACAAAGTGAATACGTGATATAGAAGGGAAACGCTTTAAATCATCCATCGTGAAGATTAAAGGGCGTTCAACTAGACCGTGAATAACAAAACGGTGTGTGCTAGGGTCAATTGTTGGTGCGCCACCATGGAAACGTTCAAAGTGAAGACCATTCGGAGTAATGATTCCGTTTAAGCTTTGTAGTGGCGTCATAGAAATTGAAGCCATAGAGTCCGGTGTTAACCATTCTAGCGTACGACGCTGTACTTCTTTTTCATAAGGAGAGGGCATGCCGTAAGGATATTTACGAACACCAAACCCTAAGGCTTTACGTGATGCTTCAACGGGCAGTACGCCTGTAATTTCAGCTTCACCGGCGTAAGGTGCAACGGCTTTTTTAGCATCATAGGTTCCTGATACTGATGCTGAAGCAGATTGAGTAAATACTACTCCACCAGCTACTGCCGCGCTACTTTTTAAAAAAGCACGACGACTTTGGTTGCGTGATTCAGAAGTCTGAATGGCAACCTTTTCAACGATTTTATCTGTCATTTATTGCTCCTAGAGTGGCAATTTTTTTTAAAACTGTCCTAGATTCAAAGGGGTTAACTATCTCTTAATAGAGAAGTAGTTTGCTTATTGTTGTATACATCGCCCTGTTCGTACAGAGACGTGTATCGTCTTATTGCGAAACATTTTAGGGATAAATGGTATTAACTGCAAGCTTTCTACCCATAAAAATAAGAATTCCCTTATATGAATTTTTTATAAGGGCGGGTTTTAGGTGCATGGCTCTGGTTGTTAGGCCTACAAAGTAGGTTTATTTTCTCGACTGCAAACAGGGCCATTTTTGGGGTTTTCAATATCGGCAGCCGCCTGAGCTAAAAATTTTTGTAATTCTTCAATGGTTAATACCGATAATATTTTGTTCATAATAGTCGGATGAATGGCGATAGTGGTAAAGTCGCCATTTTGAAGTTGTACTTGTACGCCACAAGAGTCGGCAACCACACCCTCTTCAGAATTATCTTCAAATTGCGCGGCCTGTTCACCAAATAGCATGTCGTCATAAATGCTTTCAATGCTTTTAACCGCGTTATCATCTAAAGGCTCTTTAATTTTAACATCAAAAGTATCTTCGCCACTTAAAGAAAGGTCGTGGCTGATGAGGGTAGTGTATTGCTTTTCAGTAAGAATGGCGGCAAACTTTTCAGCAATGCCTTTATCAAAAAATGTATATTCAAAATTATCTAACATAATAGTATCTGATTGGACCTCTGTTAACATGCAGGACTTTATTTTTGTGAATGTCCAATGTATCATCAACCCCGCCCAATTTACAAGTGAGAATAAAATGATTGAACGCCAATTTCCAATTACCCGCCTGCGTAGAATGCGCAAAGATGATTTTTCACGCCGTTTAATGCGAGAAACCGTGCTGACGGCAGATGACTTAATTTACCCTATGTTTGTTATAGAAGGCTTTCACAAACGTGAAGCCATTGCCTCTATGCCAGGTGTTGAACGTTTAAGCATGGATTTAATCGTTGCCGAAGTAAAAGCGCTAAATGAATTAGGCATTCCAATGATTGCCTTGTTTCCTGTGCCTGATGTTGATACCAAATCATTAGATGCAGTCGAAGCTTATAACCCTGATGGATTAGCGCAAAGAACTATCCGAGCCATTAAAGAAGCCGTGCCTGAAATGGGCGTGATGACGGATGTCGCCTTAGACCCTTTTACAACTCATGGTCAAGATGGCATTATTGACGAAGAGGGCTATGTTTTAAATGACGATACTATTGATGTATTAATGCAACAGGCTTTGTCTCATGCTGAAGCGGGTGCAGATGTCATAGGGCCGTCAGATATGATGGACGGACGTATTATTGAAATTCGTGAAGCCTTAGAAGATCATGGCTACATTCATACCAAAATCATTTCTTATGCGGCTAAATATGCTTCAGCCTATTACGGGCCTTTCCGTGATGCGGTTGGTTCAGCAGGTAATTTAGGTAAGGCTGATAAGAAAACCTATCAAATGGATCCTGCTAATACTAATGAAGCCATGCATGAAGTGGCGATGGACTTGAATGAAGGGGCTGACATGGTGATGGTGAAGCCAGGTATTCCTTATTTAGATATTGTTAGCCAAGTGAAAGCAGAGTTTAAAGCGCCTACCTTTGTTTATCATGTTAGTGGTGAATATGCGATGTTAAAGGCGGCAGCTTTGAATGGTTGGATTGATGAACGTGCCGTTGTATTAGAAACCTTGTTAAGTTGTAAGCGTGCAGGTGCTGATGGTGTTTTAACCTATTATGCAAAGCAGGCCGCACAGTGGCTAAAAGAGTCTACATAATGACAGATGTTTATGCCGTTGTTGGCAACCCAATAGCGCATTCTAAATCGCCGCTTATTCACCGTTTGTTTGCTGAACAAACGGGGCAAGATATGGTGTATGAGGCTATTCGTATTGATGACGAAGCAACCAATTTTAAATATGAAGTGGCGGGTTTAATTTCCCGTGGTTATAAAGGGCTTAATATTACCGTGCCTTTTAAATTAGATGCTTTTGAACAAGCCACTAGCTTGTCAGAAAGTGCCAAAGTAGCCCATGCGGTAAACACTTATACCTTTACTGAAAAAGGCATTGAAGCTGATAACACCGATGGCATTGGCTTGGTAAATGATATTCAGCAAAATGGTGGCGTTAGCTTTGCCCATAAGCGTGTATTAATTTTAGGCGCGGGTGGTGCGGTGCAAGGCATTCTTGAACCCTTATTAGATGCACTGCCTGCCAGTGTTCATATTGCCAATAGAACGCCACAGCGAGCAGAAGTGTTAGGTAAACGTTTTGAAACCGATATTCCTATTAGTGCCAGCGGTTGGGATGCTATTCCAGAGAAAGCTTCTGGTTATGACATTATTATTAATGGCACTTCTGCCAGTTTAGAGGGCAAGCTACCGCCAATTTCGCCAGGGGTGGTCGGTGAAAATAGCTTAGTGTATGACATGATGTATGGTGATAAGCCCACTGTGTTTATGGACTGGGCAAAACAAACTCAACCTAGCTGTCAAACAATGGATGGTTTAGGTATGTTGGTGGGTCAGGCCGCAGAAGCCTTTTATTTGTGGCGTGGTGTGCGTCCAGAAACCGCTCCGGTTATCGCCGAAGTTCGTGCATTAATGGCATAAAATACTGCCATTAACGCTTAGAATTTTTCATATCTATTTCAATACATTACTTTATTTATCCCCTTTCAAATAATCGTATAGCTATAAAGTATAAGTATTCTAATATTAATTTTTTTAATAAAGGTTCTTGATTTAACGCAGGAAAAGAGTGGTCTTGGGTTTATCGGAAGGTAACCTGATGCAAAAAACAATGGACAAGTTTTCGGGTAAATTTAATGATGTGGGTATGGCTTTAAATACATCGCTAGATAACTTATCAAGTTTAATTTTAGATACCAATGTTGCCGTCCATAACTTGACGGATAGTGTTGAGCAGATTCATCAGGGTAGTCAAGATTTAAATGGTCGAACCCAAGAGCAAGCTTCGTTTTTAGAAGAAAGCTCTGCGGCAGCAGAGTCAATGCGACATGAAGCTCAAGATTTAAGTGAACTCGTTCGCCGCTTTAAGATTAGTGACAAGGATGCTTCTCAAGTGTCCTTAACCTTAGCGGATAAAACTTAGTTTCCAGTTAGCTCTCAGCATTAGCTTTCAGTATTTTTTTGAAAGTCATTTTTTAGTTTCACATAGTGTTTAGCGGAATACTGAAAAAAGGCTTTCTCATCATCTGTTAGTGGTCGAATTTGTTTCACAGGCGACCCTAAATAAAGGAATCCTCCTGCTAAAACCTTGCCTGCGGGCACCAAAGCATGGGCACCTATTAAGGTCTGCTTGGGAACAACTGCATTGTCTAATATAATCGCTCCCATCCCAATTAAACATTCATCTTCAATAATACAGCCATGTAAAATGGCATTGTGCCCAACCGTCACATCCTTGCCTACAATACAATGAGAGCCTTTTGAAACGGGTGAATCGTGCGTACAGTGTAAAACAGCGCCGTCCTGAATATTACTTCGGTCGCCAATTTGAATGTTATTAACATCTCCCCGCAAGGTGGCATTCGGCCAAATGCCAACGTCTTCGCCTAATGTGCATTTTCCAATCACGACGGCAGACTCATCTACCCACGCAGTTTGCGCTAGATTAGGGGTGATGTCTAAGTATTTTCTAATTGCCATTGTTCTGTTGCCTTATATAAGAGATTCAAGGAATAATATTTAAACATAGCTTCATAAGTATTTTTTAAGAAAAACAACTTGCTTTTGGTAGGTACTAGCACGGATAATATCCTTTTTTAATCAGGGGAAAAGCAATGTCATATTTAGAACCAACAGAGTTTGTGACGAAACTAGTCGATGCCGGCGAATCAAAAGTTTATATGTCAACAAAAGACACGTTAATTCGTGCTTACATGGCGGGTGCTATTTTAGCCTTGGCTGCTATTTTTGCCATTACCGTCGCGATGAAAACGGGTTCACCTCTGTTAGGTGCAGTGCTTTTCCCAGTTGGTTTTATCATGCTTTATTTAATGAAATTTGATTTGTTAACGGGTGTGTTCATGCTGGTTCCTTTAGCATTAATTGACAAAAGACCTGGTGTAACAGCCAATCAAGTACTTCGCAACTGGGGTTTGGTTTTTGTTGGTAACTTCTTTGGTGCCATGACGGTAGCCCTTATTATGGCCTTTATTTACACCTTTGGCTTTACCACTAGTGGTGGCGCGATAGCCGATAAGGTTGCACATATTGGTGAAGCCAGAACAATAGGTTATCAAGAGCACGGCTTAATGGGGTGGATTACTGTATTTATTCGCGGTATTCTTTGTAACTGGATGGTTTCAATGGGTGTGGTAGGCGCAATGATTTCAACTTCTGTTACGGGTAAAGCCTTGGCAATGTGGATGCCAATTATGTTGTTCTTTTACATGGGTTTCGAGCACTCAATCGTGAACATGTTCCTATTCCCTTTTGCTTTAATCATGGGTGGTGACTTTGGTATTCCAGATTATCTACTATGGAATGAGTTACCCGTTGTACTTGGAAATATGATTGGTGGTTTAGCCTTTACGGGTTTAATGTTATATGCAACACACATTAAGACGGGTCCTAAAAGATCACTTTAAGCATGAATTAATGATTAATTAACGATAAAAAGGGTTTCTATTTTGAAGCCCTTTTTTATTTCTGGGTACTTATTATGAAACATTCTCTTCAAATTAGTTCTGGCGCCTATTCGAGTAAGGGCAGAAAAAAGCTTAACCAAGACTTTCACGGAACCTCTGTTCCGAGTGAGCCACTTTTAACCTCTAAGGGTGTTGCTACCGCACTTGCGGATGGTATTAGCAGTAGTCAAGTTAGCCAAGAAGCCAGTGAAACGGCAGTGGTAAATTTTTTAGACGATTACCTGTGTACCTCTGAAGCCTGGTCGGTTAAAAAGTCAGGTTTCCATGTCTTAAATGCCGTGAATTCTTGGTTAGTGTCTTTAACGCAAAAAAGTGATCATCGTTTTAACAAAGACAAAGGCTATGTTTGTACCTTTAGTGGCTTGGTAATTAAATCTCGAACCGCCCACCTTTTTCACGTGGGCGATAGTCGCATTTATCTATTGCGTCATAACGAGCTAAAACAGCTGACAGAAGATCATCGTATTTGGTTGTCGGAAGATAAAAGTTACCTAAGTCGTGGTTTAGGCATCAACCCAACGTTAGAGATAGACTATCAAGCGTTGACAGTGGAAGAGGGTGATCAATTCCTGCTCACCACAGATGGCATCTATGAATTTTTGTCTGAAGATGAAATGGTCGCCATCATTAATCAAGGTGACGACCTAGAATCTGCGGCAAAACAGCTTGTTGAACAAGCTTATGAAGCTAATAGTGATGACAACTTAACCGTTCAGTTGTTGCGAGTAGAAACCCTGCCAGAACAAGATTCTAGTGAGCTTTATAAAGAACTCACGGTTTTGCCTTTTCCGCCCGTTTTAGAACCAGGGCAAGAGTTTGATGGTTATAAAATAGTGCGAACCTTGTCGGTCACCAGCCGTAGTTCGGTTTACTTAGCAACTGATGTCACTTTGCCCGATTCTCCTAAGGTGGTCATTAAAGTGCTGTCTGCAGATAAGCATGATGATAATGCCTATATAGAACGCTTCTTAATGGAAGAATGGGTTGCGCGCCGTATTAATAGCCCGCACGTTTTAAGAGCGTGCGAGCAAAAACGTAAGCGTAATTTTATGTATATTGTCACCGAGTACATAGAAGGGCAAACCCTTGCACAATGGATGATTGATAACCCTAAACCCAATATTGAACAGGTTCGTAATCTTATTGAACAAATTGCAAAGGGGTTAAATGCCTTTCATCGTCAAGAAATGTTGCACCAAGATTTAAAGCCAGAAAATGTCTTAATCAACCAAGAAGGGGTGGCTAAAATCATCGACTTTGGGGCAACCAAAGTGGCCGGTATTTCAGAAATATTAAGCCTAGATACGCACCAAGATATTTTAGGTACCGCACAATATACCGCGCCAGAATACTTCCTAGGCGAAGCAGGTTCTGCCCGTTCAGACAACTTTTCTTTAGCGGTTATTGCCTATCAAATGTTGTCAGGGCGTTTGCCTTATGGCACTAAGGTGGCCCAGTCAAGAACCAAGGCTTCGCAAGACAAGTTGCGTTATGTTTCGGTGTTGAATGAAAAGCAAGAAATTCCCGTGTGGATCGACTTCACCTTAAAGAAAGCACTACAACCTAATCCGCTCAAGCGTTATGCAGAATTAACCGAATTTGTTTATGACTTGCGTCATCCAAACAAAGAGTTTATGAACAAAACGCGTCCGCCTTTGTTAGAGCGTAACCCGCTTGCTTTCTGGAAAGGCTTGTCATTATTTTTAGCTATCGTGGTTGTTTATCTATTGGCTTCGCCTGTTTAAAAACCGCTTTTATCCAGACAATTAGTGAGTTTCTTTACTCGTTTGCATAGCAATCATCACTCTTTATAACAGCCTAGCTATTCTGCTAGGCTAAGTTTGTTATAATGCCCCTAATTGTATTTTAGGTTTTATTATGTCCTCTCCCTCTCGCTCGTTTGCCTCCTTAGAGATCGCCCCTGGTCAGCTTAAAAACTTGATGCTAATGGGTTATGAAGAAATGACAGATATTCAAGCGGCTGCCTTACCTTTTGGCTTGGATGGGCGTGACCTAATTGCACAAGCTAAGACTGGTAGTGGTAAAACCGCTGCCTTTGGTATTCCTTTATTGGACAATGTAAATTCATTGACCTTGCAAGTACAGGGTTTGGTTATTTGCCCAACCCGCGAGCTAAGTAACCAGGTTGCAGAAGAATTAAGACGACTGGCTAAATATAAAGATAATATGAAAATTGTGGTACTGGGGGGCGGCACCTCAATTGGCCCACAAATTAAATCTCTAGCACACGGCGCACACGTTGTTGTAGGAACTCCAGGACGTATTCGTGACCATATTGAAAAAGAAAACTTAGATTTAAGCGATGTACAAACCCTTGTGCTAGATGAAGGCGATCGTATGTTAGCGATGGGCTTTGTAGAAGACATTAACTTCATTGTTAAAGAAACGCCTAGAACGCGTCAAACCTTCTTATTTTCAGCGACCTTTCCAAATGATATTGTTCAAATCTCAAAACGTTTTCAAAATGATCCTGAAGAAATTATTGTCGAATCTCACCACACTCGTGCGGTGATTGATCAGCAGTTTTATATTTGCCAGCACAGCCAAAAGTTATCTGCTTTGACGACCTTAATTGGCCATAATAAGTTGAACCATGCCATTATTTTTTGTAACACCAAACAGTTGGTGGCAGAAGTGGCGAAGTACTTAAAAGACAAAGGGTTAAGCGCCATTCCTTTACATGGTGATATGGAGCAGAGAGAACGAGAGCAGGTACTTGTTCAATTTAAACACCGAAGTGCGAACTTCTTAGTGGCCACCGATGTGGCAGCACGAGGCTTAGATATTGAATCTTTACCTGCGGTCATCAACTACGAATTGCCTCGTGATCAAGATACCTACGTTCACCGTATTGGTCGAACGGGCCGTGCGGGTAAAGAAGGGATGTCTTTAACCATCTTTACAGAAAAAGAACGATTTAAGCTAGGCCAGTTAGGTCAGCGAATGGATCAAGTGTTTGAATATGAATCTATCGATAGCTTGCCTAATAATAGACTTATTCCGCAAGAGCCGGAGTTTGTTACCCTGTATATTTCGGGTGGACGAAAAGACAAGCTTCGTAAAGGGGACATATTAGGTGCCTTAACCAAAACCGCGGGCATTGAAGGGCAATATGTGGGTCAAATTGATGTGGCAGACCGCTCTAGTTTCGTTGCCATTGCTCGCTCTGAAGCACGTAACGCAGCGAGTAGATTAAACCAAAACAAGATTAAAGGCCGAAAATACAAAGTAGGCTTTTGTTAAGACAAAATACACTACCCACCCCTGGCGATTTTTAGGTTTGAAAGTCGGTTAATCCAGTAAAGCTGTGGGTTTTTATAATTTTATGGAGAAGTAACTATGTTGGTATGTGGTGTTGAATTAACGGGTGATGAGGCAATTATTTGTTTGCTAAAGATGGATGGTGATATTTTTCACATGCCAGATTGCCGTGTAAAGCGTATTAGCTGTGCAAACCCAGATGTTAAAAATGAGCTGGAATACTTCCAGAAGACTTTTTTAAAGCTGGTTGAAGACTATAAAATTGAACGCATTGTTATTAAAGAACGCATGAAGCGTGGAAAGTTCCAAGGCGGCGCCAATGGCTTTAAGCTAGAAGCCGCTATTCAGCTAATGGGTGATGTTAAAGTGACTTTAATGTCAGGTACCAACCAAAAAGCAGCCTTAAAGCATTATCCTTTGCCGTTTAAGTTTGAAGAAACAGGTTTAAAGAAGTTTCAAGAAACCGCTTTCATGGCAGCCTTTGCTTACCTAGGTGGACAGTACGAGTGGTAAATAACTTTATCTAATATATCTAGGCGCTGAAAAACCTTTTGGCGCCTAAGTATTTTAAGCTACGCCGTACAGTCGTTATAGTGTAACGAGGGGTTATCTTCTAGCAACTTGGTAAACTCTGTTTTACTCATTGTTTTTGAGCATAGATATAGCCTTGAGATAGGTCGCCCCCTTCTGCAATCAAGCCATAGCGCCGCCCTCTTTTTTAGGCTGATAGTGGTTTTTATCATAGATCCCTCACTTTGTGACTATAAATATATATAATAATATAATAATATATTAAAGTATTTTTTAAGATTAAAAAGATAAAGAGCTGTCTTGAATAATAT
>WFMZ01000015.1 GCA_015484555.1 Hydrogenovibrio sp.
CTATTATTCAACTTACAGATAACACCCAAATTAATAAAAAATGACAGTTATGTGACAAGCCGTATTGTTAGTTTTTTGATAAAAATGAAAGGAATCTCAAGAAACCCTTAAAAATAAATGAAATTGAGTGCCTTTTAAAATTAAAATTTATTACAATTATCAGACTAAACACAGGATAAAAATAATGGAACTAAAAAATATGAATAAAATTGAAAACGCCACGGCAGTTGCCAGGAAAGAAATGTTTAGACTTGGCTCTGCACTTTTATTCATCGTTCTTATCATGATGTACGCCTCTACCCTACGTCTAGGTGATGGTTCTATCAGTATGGAATTAATTATAGCCGCCATGATTGGAGGTTACATGGCCATGAATATTGGTGCCAATGATGTTGCCAATAATGTTGGCCCTGCAGTAGGATCCAAGGCACTGACCCTGACTGGTGCTATTATTATCGCCATCATATTTGAATCTGCTGGTGCCCTCATTGCCGGTGGCGATGTTATTAATACGATTAAGAAAGGGATCATTGACCCTTCTCTAATCTCTGACCCAGATACCTTTGTTTGGTTAATGATTGCAGCTCTACTTTCAGCGGCTCTTTGGTTAAACTTAGCCACTGCTTTAGGTGCACCTGTTTCAACCACCCACTCTATTGTTGGGGGAGTATTAGGGGCGGGTATCGCTGCAGCCGGTTGGGAAGTGGCTAACTGGGACAAAATGGGCGCTATTGCCGCCAGTTGGATTATCTCTCCGGTGATTGGTGGCGTGATTGCTGCCAGCTTCTTAATATGGATTAAGCGAGGTATTACTTATCAAGATGATATGGTTAAAGCGGCTAAAAAACTACTGCCTTGGCTCATTGCCATCATGGCTTTTGCCTTCTCAACTTATCTAATCATGAAAGGTTTAAAGAAAATTTGGAAAGTTGACTTTATCACTGCAATAATGATTGGTAGTGCTATTGCCGCAGCCGTTTACCTATTTGTTAAACCTATTATTAACAAGCATGCAGCCAAGCTAGACAATACAAAATCTAGCATCAACACCCTATTCACTATTCCCCTTATCTTTGCCGCCGCGCTATTAAGTTTTGCCCACGGCGCAAATGATGTTGCGAATGCAGTCGGTCCACTAGCCGCTATTTATGATTCTGTACAACACCATGGCATTTCAACTAAAGCGGATATTCCGCTTTGGATCATGATTATTGGTGCCATCGGAATCAGCTTAGGCCTATTTCTATTTGGTCCTAAGTTAATTAAAACAGTGGGATCAGAAATTACAGAGCTAGATCAAATGCGAGCTTTCTCTGTCGCAATGGCAGCCGCGATTACTGTTATCGTTGCTTCTAAGCTAGGTCTGCCCGTCAGTTCGACACACATTGCTGTGGGTGGTGTTTTTGGCGTGGGCTTTTTAAGAGAATACTTAAAGCGTAACCATGCAAAATCTATCCAAGAAATTCGAGATCATTACACGGGTAAAGAACAGGAAGAAGTCGAGTTATACATCGAAAAATTCAGCCAAGCTGACTTAGTTAGCAAAAAGAAAATGATCAAGCAACTTAAAAAACACAAGGCAGAAGTAGAGCTCACCAAAAAAGATCGTAAATCTTTAAACAAGGTTTACCAGAAAGAATTGGTTAAACGCTCTGCATTCATGAAAATTATTGCTGCCTGGATTATCACAGTACCCGCATCAGCTATGCTGGCTGCCTTAATTTTCTTTGCTATTCGTGGTGTTATGCTTCCTTAAAATAACAATTGACCTTAAGTCGCACGACAACAGCGATAGCGCTCATTACCTTATAAAGGGCTTCGTGCGAAGTATAGACAGCAATATGAACAGTTTGTTCATCAGGCATCTTTTACTAAAAATAGCATTATTCAGCGTGCTATTAAAGAAAAGAAACAACAACTTCAATATTACTCTATTATTCAAGAACAGGTAAAAGAGATTGATTTAGGTATTGATGAGCTGCAACAACAAAAGCTTGAAATAGAACATGAAGTTAATACATTCATTATGCAGAACCAGGTCTATCGTGTAGCAACCTATGTAACAGGTGTATTCTTAGCCGTCGCAGGTATTTATATGCAATAAACCTATGGTTCTGCAGGCTTTTACCTTAGATGTAAAAAGCTTAAGAATGAACTAGGATAAACTGGTTCTTAGACCTATCATAGGATTAGAAACAGACCACCCCTGGCGATTTTTAAGGTTAGGTTAGCTAATTCAGAAAGGGGTTAGTTACGTTTAACCTAGCTTAACGAACCTTTAGGATTAAATTATCTAATAATCTTGTCGAGCCTAGCCTAGCAACGGTCAGTACGATTAAAGGTTCAGCTAAACTCTTAGCGGGCTGTAAATTCATTGCATTCACAATACACATATAATCAACCTGATCAAAACCCGCCTGTAATAGGTTTTCGATTGTCTTCTTTTCTAAGAAGGACTTGAAAGCGACAAAGTCTTCGCTGTTACCTGAAAAACCCATCATTTCTTTTTGTATCATCTGTAGTTCAGCCTGTAAGCATGGTGCAATATTTCTTTGTTCGTCACTTAGGTACTGGTTCCGAGAACTTAATGCTAGGCCGTCATCTGCTCGCCCTATTGGCGCACAAATCATCTCTATTGGCACCGCCATATCTTGTACCATTTGCTGCAACACACACCATTGCTGATAGTCTTTTTGGCCAAATATAGCCACATCAGGCTGAACCATATTAAATAACTTACTCACCACGGTGGTGACACCATCAAAATGACCTGGACGCTTTGCACCTTCCCATAAAGTGGTTAAAGCTTCTGAAACACAGACCGTTGTTTGAACTTGAGAAGGGTATATTTCACTCACTTGAGGGGCAAAAACCATATCACAGCCTGCTGGCTGACATTTTTCACAGTCGACCTCTACAGTACGAGGATATTCATCAAAATCTTCATTAGGCCCAAATTGCAAAGGATTGACGAAAATGCTCACCACGACCTTATCTGCTTTGGTTTTTGCTAAGCGAATTAGGCTTAGATGCCCTTCATGTAAGTTACCCATGGTTGGGACAAAAGCGACTTTCAAGCCTGATGCTTTCCAGTCGGTTATCTGCTGTCG
Source organism: Hydrogenovibrio sp. (assembly GCA_015484555.1). Classification (GTDB taxonomy): domain Bacteria; phylum Pseudomonadota; class Gammaproteobacteria; order Thiomicrospirales; family Thiomicrospiraceae; genus Hydrogenovibrio. Next base: position 3,111 of record WFMZ01000015.1, read on the forward strand.
TAAATGGCTAATATGATGAATGAGTTGCATAACGTTCTTTAATCGACCAGGTGTTCTGAAGAGGGAAAGTTCTGACCTCGTACTTCTTCAACATACAGCACCAAAGCTTGCTGAACTGAACCTGAACAAGCTTGTAGATAATTTTTTGAAAACTTGGGGAGCTTGCCAACGGTAGTGCCTAATACATCTGTCACCACTAGCACCTGGCCATCTGTATTCGCACCCGCACCAATCCCTATAACAGGAATGGTCAATTGTTCACTAATACTTTGCGCTAAGGTAGCAGGCACACATTCCAATACCAGCATATCTGCTCCAGCTTGTTCAACCGCGAAAGCTTCTTTGAGTAACCTCTCGGCTGAAACATGATCCCGACCGACGACTTTATAGCCTTTTTTCTCAACGGATTGAGGCAACAAACCTAAATGACTGCAAACAGGAATGCCCAAAGAAGATAAGGCACCGATAATAGACAAGGCTCTTTCGCCCCCTTCTAATTTCACCATATTGGCACCCGCTTCTTTCATTAAGCGTGCGGCAGAAGTTAAGGCCGTATCAACATTACAATCTGTCATAAAGGGCATATCGGCAATGCAATAGGCACCGTTATTACCTCTTTGCACCATTTTCGTATGGTAAACCATTTCATCTAATGACACCGGCAAGGTGCTATTAAAGCCTTGCACCACCATCCCTAATGAATCACCAACCAAAATAACCTCTATACCCGCTTCAGCAATCCAATGCGCCATACTGGCATCATAGGCAGTAATGCAGGTAATTTTTTGCCCTAAAGATTTCATTTTTTGAAGTTTAGACAGTGTTTGTTTCATCATAATCAAAGCCTTTTATTGACGCTAGCAGTCGGTTTATTTAGGGGAATTAACTAAGTTTTCTATGGGAAAGATAAATTGCTCAGGTAACCTTTCAATTAAGGTTGTTATATTAGCTTGATTGGGAATTTGAATACCAGGCGCTATTTGTTGCAAAGGCAGTAATACAAAATCTCGGTTCACCATTTCTAGGTGAGGGATTTGTAATTCGGGTAAGTTAATGACTTCATCACCAAATAAAATGATATCTAAATCAATTAAGCGCTCACCCCAATGGCGTTTCTTTATTTTACCCTGCGCTAACTCTTGCTGTTGCAAAGCGGCTAACAAGGCCAAAGAAGATAATTGGGTTTCAACTTTCGCCACCGCATTAACAAAATCAGGTTGATCTTGCGGTCCTTGAGGTTTAGAAGCATATAAAGAGGAGGCATCTAGCAAGCTTGTTTCTGGCAGGTCTGCCAAGTTTTCAATGGCCTGCTTAACCTGTTCAATAGGCTGCGCTAAGTTACTGCCTATGCCAATATAAGATATGGTCATACGTCCCCTCTAAGCGACTAAAACTAAGCGTCTTTTCTTTGACGATAAGGGTTTCGCCCTCGGCGTGGTTTACGCTTAGTATTTCTATTATGCAAATCATTCGCAAAAGCGACTTGGTCGACGGGGTTTTGCTCTTGGTACTCTGTCCACCAATCAAATACTTTTGCTAGCTCTTGTTCACCCGCAGAGACTCTGACACCAATAAAATCATAAGCCGCTCTAAAACGTACATGCTCTCTTAATTTTTGCGCTCTCGCACCAGAATGTCTTGGCAGTCTAAATTGTAGGCTCCAAATTTCACGCATTTGTGCCGTAAAACGTTTAGGGATAGCCGTCGCTGAAATTTGTGCACCAATGACGTCATTGGCCGCGGCATACAAGGCATCTTGATGGGTTGCACCCTCTTCAAGATGATCGTCCATTCTGTCTAGCATCGGCTCCCACAACATGGCGGCAAATAGGAAAGAAGGGTTAACCCCTTTACCAGATTGAATTCTTGCATCTGTACTTTTTAAGGCTTCTATAATTAACTTTTCAACAAACTCATCTTCATCGTCTTCCAACAGTTCATTGGTTTGCGGAAAAATATACTGGAACAAACCAAATTGGCGCAATTGTGATAAAACCTCAACACCAGCACCACCATGAAATAGCTTCAATACTTCTTCAAACATACGAGCATGCGAAACATCTTTAAACAGAGCACCCATTTCATAAATAGGCGCTTTGGTGGATTCTTCAATTTCAAACCCTAACTTTGCAGCAAAGCGAATAGCACGAATCATGCGAACGGGATCTTCCCTATAACGGGTTTCAGGGTCACCAATTAAGCGTAATTGACCACTTTTTAAGTCAGCCATAGCATCAGTATAATCGACTACTGTGTAGTTTTTAATATCATAATAAAGGCAGTTAACCGTAAAATCTCTTCGCCAAACATCTTCTTCAATCGTGCCATAAACATTGTCTCTAACCAACTTTCCTGCACCATCCATCGCACGAGTATGATTCAATTCTTTACGAGAAACTTTTGATGAAGCCCCTTCGCCATCACCCCTAAAGGTCGCGACTTCAATAATATTTCGACCAAAATGAACATGCGCTAAACGGAAACGGCGGCCAATTAAACGGCAACGGCTTTTAAACACACGCTTAATTTGTTCTGGTTCTGCATTGGTAGCGATATCAAAATCTTTTGGTTCAATCCCTAACATCAAGTCTCTTACTGCGCCACCCACCAAGTAGGCTTCATAACCGGCACGTTTTAGACCGTATAAAACATCTAACGCACCCTTGTCAATTTGGCTACGAGAAATACCGTGTTCTGACCTGGGGATAATATGACAATCTTCTGAATGAGAACAGGGGGAACTTTCTTCTGACTTAGAAGAGAAAAAAGAGGTTACTTTTTGGATAATTTTTTGCATAAAATAAGGAATAATGGCTGGATTTAATTAGGGGTATTCTACCCGCTTTTGGGAATAGGAGCAAAAATAGATTTTACTAAGGAAAACAAAGTTTTTTAGACCTTTCAATTGGTACAATTTAAAGACATAAAAGCCAACTTTTTAGTTAAATTTCTTTTCGTGAATTTGATGTTCACCCAATAGTTCTAATTCTTTATCGATACAAATATCGATTAACTTATGAAAGAACTCATCGTAATATTCACAAGAAATATTTTCTTGTAACACCCTTTCTTTGACATCCACGTAGGTTCCGGTTAAGGGTGGCAATGTAACACCATATTGTTGTAGTTTTTTTAAGTTGTAGTTTAGGTATTTATCTAGCCGTACATTACACTTAGAATCCTTTACTAACTTTAAAATATTAAAAAACACACGTTTACTTAAGGAATTAAAACGCTCATCTTTTAAGACATCAAACACTTCATGGTGTTGGGTGGTTACCTGAAAATACTGCGCTGGATCCGTAAAATACTTAAATGCCACGCTGCGTTCAGAAGGAATACCTTGTGAATATTGTCCAGATGGAGAATACCATGTTTTCTTGCCTGCTACCACAGCTTGTATGACGGCCTTATCACCACGAGCCACCATTTTTTTTAATTTTTGGTGTTCAATAATCGATTCTTCGCTTTTTAAAGCGATCTCTATCGGCATGGTTGTCCAATTATAAATATAAGGATTGTGCTCTGTTTTATAGACTTCTACCAACGAATCTTCGTCTGTAAACTCTAAGAAATCGTTAGTATTGGTTTCAAAGTATCTAAAAATATGAATCATCTTATCTTACCCACCCCTGGCGATTTTTGGGATTCCCTTGCTGATAAAAGTTAATAAACATCTTGAATTCGCATATTAAGTGCAAATCTATTTAAGCATTGTCTTTAATCTGATCTTAAAAATAACTGGTAGCCTTCGTTATCTTGTTCAGATACGAAGGGATACCCTAAATTATTTAAATAGTTTTCAAAATTAAGTTGTTCTTTTTGTTCAACTTGAACCCCTACCAAAACACGCCCATAGGCAGCACCGTGGTTTCTATAATGAAACAAACTAATGTTCCATTCATTAGACATATGACTTAAAAACTGTAATAAAGCACCTGGTCGTTCTGGAAATTGAAAGCGATAAAGTAGTTCATTGCTCACACCTTGTGCGCGCCCACCGACCATATAACGCAGGTGTAACTTAGCCACTTCATTATCACTCATATCAACAAAGGCTAAGTTTGCTTCCTCTAGGCTTTGCACTAATTTATCTTTTTCTGCCAAGCCACCTTCTGTTTTAATACCCACAAAGACGACCGCTTTATTCACATTAGAATAGCGGTAGTTAAATTCTGTAATGGAACGCCTTGCGCCTAATAGTTCACAAAACCGTTTAAAACTACCTGGGGCTTCATCAATGGTGACAGCAAAAAGAGCTTCTGTTTTTTCACCTATATCGGTACGTTCGGCAATATGCTTTAAGCGGTCAAAGTTCATATTTGCCCCACTTACAATCACGGCAATGTTTAAATCTGATACGGACTTTTCAGCCACAAATTTTTTCATACCTGCTAAAGCTAACGCACCTGCTGGCTCTGCAATGGCACGTGTGTCTTCAAAAATATCTTTTACGGCAGCACAAATTTCATCTGTTTTAACGGTGATCATTTCATCGACACAGGTTTTGGCGATGCGAAAAGGAATTTCTCCCACTTGTTTAACGGCCACGCCATCTGCAAATAGACCTACCGAGTCTAAAATAATTCTTTCATTGGCCTTTAACGCCTCTGTCATGCAGGCTGCATCTTCTGGCTCTACGCCAATCACTCTCGTTTGTGGAGAGACTTGTTTGACCACCGAGGCAATACCCGCAATTAACCCGCCGCCACCAACGGGAACAAAAATAATATCTAGGTGTTTGGTTTGTCTAAATAACTCTAAAGCAATGGTGCCTTGCCCTGCAATGACCGCCTCATCATCATAGGGAGGAATAAAGGTCGCTGAATTTTCAGCACTATAAGCCATCGCGGCTTGTGCCGCTTCATCAAAGGCATCCCCAACCAAGATGACTTTGCCCCCTAAAGCTTTAACACTCTTTACTTTAATAGAGGGAGTCGTAACGGGCATAAAAATAGTCGATTGGATACCCATTTTTTGGGCTGCCAATGCCACGCCTTGAGCATGATTACCAGCCGAAGCCGCCACCACGCCTTGTTGTTTCTCGGCATCTGACAACTGTAGAAGCCGATTATAGGCGCCTCGTAACTTAAAGGAAAATACCGGCTGTAAGTCTTCTCGCTTCAACAGCACATTATTCCTAACCTTCTGAGAAATTAGGCAAGCCTTTTCTAAAGGCGTTTCTTTAGCGACATCATAAACAGGAACTGATAGCACTTGTTTTAAAATATTTTCAGGCATGAAACTCTATATTTTCCATAAAAGGTAAGTAAGTATTATACATAGTCTCCCAAACATTTTGGGAGCAAGCATAGTACAATATAATCTGTTTTTATTACCAAACCGAGCGCGCTACCTAACAATGGTTTTACGACACAACAAAACATTCTCTGCTCAAATAGCTTGGCTGCTTGCCTTGTTTATTGTGTTACAAAATGCCATGCCATTGCAAGCGCATACGACAATGGTGACCACCGCTTCTGGTGAAACCGTCATTATGTGTACGCTTAATGGTCTAAAAGCTATTTCAGTAGATGAAGATGGCTTGCCTTCTGCACACCAAATTCAACAACATAATGCGGACTCTGCTGCGATGCAGTTGTCGAATTTACTGGCTCATGCCTCTCCTGCTCTACCCGCCTTTAGCTTTACCCTAATTGACTTATTTATATCGACGCCGACTATTTTTAACAGCGTCACTCTACCACCTACCAAGGCTCTCATTCGCGCTATTCGCGCACCACCCACCCTGTCATTCCGTTAACACTTAAAGCATAAACTCTTAGTCAATCAAGACAGATTCACCTGTTTGATCGCCTATTGATTTAAAAAATAACAAATACAGGTTTTCACATGAAATATAGATTTCCAGCTACTTCTGCCTTGCAGAAAGCATTACTCAGCACCCTAATATTAAGCACGACACAGGTTCAGGCCGTACAAACGTTGCCACCTTTAAAGGTAGAAGCAACCACTACGCCAGAAAAACCAAAAACCTTACAGGATAACCCAACAGGTAACACCGAAACAGGCCAACTGTTACGTCAAATAAATGGGGTCGAAGCCAGCCGCATGGGTGGGCATGGCTTAGATCCTATTATTAGAGGTCAAAGCCAATCTCAACTCAATATTATCTTAGATGATGCACGTATTGTAGGTGCTTGCCCTAATAGAATGGATCCGCCTACCTCTTACGCGGAACTAGGAAGCTATGATGAAATAACCGTTATTCAAGGGGTCGCCAGTGTTGAAAATGGTGCTGGAGGCTCAGGTGGTAGCATTATTTTAAAGCGCGTGAAACCAGCCTACCACAAAGATAAGCCCATTTCAGGTAAGGTGTCGATCATGAAATCAAATGTGATGAATTACGATGCCAATGCAGACGTTAGTGCCACAGCCGAAAAAGGCTATCTCAGTTTACAAGCCAATAAAAAACAGGCAAATAATTACACTGATGGGAATGGCGCCAAGGTTAATACAAGCTATGATACAACCCAAGGTCATATTGATTTAGGCTGGACACCTTCAAAAAATCAACTTCTAAAACTATCTCATGAAATAAGCAACACTCGTGATGCTTTGTACCCTGGTGCAAGAATGGACTCCCCTAAATCAGATGGCACCATTACTCGCCTAGTCTATGACGGAACGGCGCTAGGTAAATCTAAACAAGATGTACACTTTAGTTTATACCAATCTTCGGTTGACCATGTCATGAACAACTTTTCCTTAAGAACCCCACCGACCATGATGGGCGCTACTCAAAAAAAGGAAACCTTAGCAGATACCTTAACCCAAGGTGGAAAATTTAAAATGGTTAGCCTGTTTGGCAATACGGACCTTAAATATGGCTTACAAACTCAAGCCACTCAACAAAATGCTACTTTCTATAACCGTGAAAATGATCAATCTTTATTTTTAATGTGGCCAGATGTTCAAACCCAGATAAATAGCCTGTTTGTAGAAGCTGACACCGACTTCTCTGCGCTCACCTTGACCACAGGATTACGTTACGACGTTGTAAACACCCAAGCCAAAAAAGCAAACCAAGCTAGTGATAATGATACCAAAGCATCTGATTTATACAACACGGTTTATACCGACTACCAAGGCCAAAACAAAGCAAACGAACAAAATATTAATGGCTTAATTCGTGCCAATATACGCTATAAAAATATTAACTGGTTTGCCGGTCTAAGCCACACCGAGCGCACTGCCAATGCCACCGAACGCTACAATGCGAAAGGCGGTTTAGTGAATGGACAGCAGATATTTTGGGTCGGTAACCCTAACTTAAAACCTGAACAGCACAACCAATTTGATATAGGGCTTGGTCAGGGTAAATCTCGCCTTAATTGGAATCTATCGGCGTGGTTAGATAAGGTGGATAACTATATTTTAAGAGACCTAGCCATTAACCAATACCATAATGGCATTAACACCACCGCTAAAGATAAAACCGAAGTGTATGTGAATGTTAACGCTATGCTAATGGGCGCTCAAGGTGACTTCCAATACTTGGTAAACAAATCGCTAAAAGTATCTGGACAGGTAAGTTACACCCAAGGAACCAATGAATCTGATCACCGTAATCTAGCTAACATTGCCCCTTTAAACGGCAATATTGCAGCAGAATACCAGTTAAAGAAAACAACCTTGGGTGCCAAGTTTACTTTTTCAGCTAAACAAGCCAACATTGATAAAGCTTACACGCCGATTAGCCAATATGGTAAAACGCCAGCTTGGAGCACAGTGGATATTTCTATCGCAAACCAAGTGACTAAAAACTGGAAATTAGCGGCTGGTGTTAGCAACCTATTTGACCAAGCTTACTACCAAGCCATTAATCGTGGATCTTTAGGCGAAACCTACAAAATTAACGAACCGGGAAGAAATTTCTGGTTACAGGTTTCTGCTAAACTATAACTTGACTAAAGGCCTGTCTGTTTCAACGCAGCCAGGCCACTTACAATGAGCATTTTTATGACCAAAAGTACACGCAAAAAAAACAAACTAAAACTAAAGTCCAAGCTATTCATGATTGTGTCAGGGTTACTGGTTTTGGGTATGGTATTATTTGCCTTTAACTCATTAACTAAAAAAAATCATCCTAGCTTTACTGACCAACCTAGTGCTTATAACGGCTTGTCATTTAGCTTACAAAGTGATCAAGGGCAAGTGAGCTTAAAGGATTTTGCTGGCAAAAGAGTTTATCTTTATTTAGGTTACACCTTTTGCCCAGATATTTGCCCAACTAACTTAGGTAACCTTTCATTGGCTTACCAACAGCTAACCTTAAAAGAAAAGGAAGCGATTCAAATTATTTTTGTCTCTGTTGATCCCGACCGAGACACACCCAAGAGGCTAGCACAATATGCAGGCTACTTTGACATGAACATGCTAGGGCTAACTGGGACGCCCACCCAACTAAAAGCATTAGCAAAAGACTTAGGCGCTGCATTTGTGGTCAACAAGCAGGAAGGAAAACATTATTCAGTCGACCATTCTGCCTTTACCTATTTAATTAACCCTGAAGGTAAGTTAATTAAGATGTTTCCACATGGCACCACACCTAAACTATTTTTACAGAGCTTTCAAAATACCTCTGTAAAATGAACTTTAACCACCGAACACAAGGCCATACACAATGAAAAACCACCGTTTACCACAGGTTAATTCCCTAGCTCACGTTCAAGAGCACTCTGTTCAATTAAATAGAAAAGTGGTCTATTTATTCCTATCCTTATTCTTCTTAACCCTGCTAATTAGTAGTCTCCCAGCACAAGCTTCGCCAGCCAACAAAAACACTGAACAAAGCCAAGCCAATCGTATTATTGTAGAAGGTGAATATATTCGTGAATCTCCACCAGGAGCCTATGCTACCGCCGCATTTATGACCTTGCATAACACCTCTAATCAAGATATTTACTTAGTTGGCGCCAAGACAAACCTGGCCAAAATAGTGGAAATCCATGCACATCGTTTTGAAAATGGCATGATGAAAATGTTTCAAGTTCCTGAAATAAAAATCCCTGCAAAAGGTTCTATTGCCTTACAACCCGGTGGTTACCACATTATGTTAATCGAACCTTCTGCCACTATTAACCAGGTCAAGACAGTATCGCTTGACCTCATCTTTAAAGACCACTCCACGCAACTTCTATCGTTACCCGTTAAAAAAAGAAATATGAAGTTGAGAGAACCTCCTTATTAAACAGAATAACTGGGCTTGAAAAAGGTCAAGCTACCCCCATTTAAACTAAATTAATTAAAAACTGAGAGCACTCACTATGACAAACTTTAAAAGTAAATTATGCTTAGCATTACTAACCAGTTCACTTACTGTACCGGCCATGGCAAGTCCTGAAAAAATAAATAAGCCTATTTCTGAAAAAGGAACACTTGAACTGTGTGTAAATTATTCCACACTTAAAACGAAAGCTGAAAAAGTTGCCACTATTAAAGAATTAGACAGACGTATTCAGCTAAGTGAAAAAGACCATAAAAACTTAAAAAAGAAAATTGTCGAACCTAGCGACACTATGTGTGGCATGTACATGATACTAGGCAAGCCCATTAAGGAACAAGCTAAGCGACTCAGTACAATGGCTTATAAAGCCGTACATATTTATCCAAACAACTACTATGTGACTCGAATGGGTCTGGTCATAAAAAAACTACCTAGAACAAAAGATTCTATTCCACCAGAACTATCTGTCAAAAGGCCTAAAGTACAGGGGCCACCTGTTACTTTTATCGCCCCTGGTGGCCAACCAATGCATTAAAAACCAGCTAGGTAAATGGACAGTCCATTTATCTTAATAAGGGTTTATGTAAGCCATTTTTAATAGGGTTCTAATCCAATTAGATTCTGTTAAAATAGCGCACAAAATAATTTTAAGGATACTCACATGACACAAGATGAATTAAAGCAACAAGTTGCTAAAGCGGCTATTGAACACGTTGTACCAGACAGTATTATTGGTGTAGGAACCGGTTCAACCGCTAACTTCTTCATTGATGAGTTGGCTAAAATCAAGGGAAAAATAGAAGGAACAGTTGCCAGTTCTGAAGCTTCTGCCGAGCGTTTAAGAGGCCACGGTATTCCCGTATTTGACCTAAATGAAGTCCCTGAAATTTCAGTATACATTGATGGTGCCGATGAAGCAGATGGCGGGCTGCACCTGGTAAAAGGAGGGGGTGGCGCTTTAACCCGTGAAAAGATTGTATTGGCTGTGGCCAAGAAATTTGTTTGTATCGCTGATGACAGTAAAAAAGTAGCGGTATTGGGTAAATTCCCGCTACCGGTTGAAGTTATTCCTATGTCTCGTAGCTATGTCGCCCGTGAAATTGTAAAACGTTTTGGCGGTGAGCCGGTATTACGCATGGATTTTGTAACCGATAATGGCAACCTAATCTTAGATATTCACAACCTAGAAATTACCGACCCGGTGTCCATGGAAAATGAATTAAACAGCATCGTGGGTGTCGTCACCAATGGTTTATTTGCAGCTCGTAAGGCTGACGTTTTCCTTTGTGGAAGCCAGTCTGGTGTAGAAGTTATCGAGGCATAATACCCAGTTAATACCTTAAAAAAGGGCTTTACGCCCTTTTATTGTTTAACCTATTAGGATTTTCATACATGACAGCTCCCTCTTCGTTTGGCCGAAAAATCTTCAGCCTAGTCATCATCGCGCTACTTTCAACCCTAGCCTATCTAACCCTGTTTTCTGATGGCCTAGGTAAAGCACCCGACCTAATTATTGGTGAAACTAAGCTAAGCAAACCCCTTAAACCCGTATTGGTTAATTTTTGGGCCACCTCTTGCCCAGGTTGCATTACCGAAATGCCTGAGCTAGCCAAGATTAAAAACAAGTTTGGTGACAAGTTTGAAATTATCTCTGTTTCCATGAACTATGACCCAGAAACCCAGGTCAAAAACTTCATTGCCAAAAACCCTTATCCATTTACTTTTGTAAGGGATACTAAAGGGGAAATAGCCAAGGCATTCGGTGACATTTTACTGACCCCAACCAGTTTTTTAATTGCCCCAAATGGTAATATTGTTTATCGAAAAATTGGCGAAGTAGACTTTCATATTGTGGAAGAAAAAGTTCAACAAATGACCCCAGATTTATAAAAAATTCTAGAAGGATAAAGCATGACCTCTAATAGCGACCTATTCAACGCAGCTCAAAAACATATCCCCGGTGGCGTTAACTCACCTGTTCGCGCTTTTAAAGGTGTGGGCGGAGACCCCGTCTTTTTTAAACAAGCCAAAGGCGCTTATTTAATTGATGCCGAAGGCAAACAGTACATTGATTATGTGGCGTCTTGGGGGCCCGCTATTTTAGGACATGCACATCCTGAAGTGATTAAAATGGTTCAACAACAAGCCGAACTTGGATTAAGTTTTGGTGCGCCAACTGAACTAGAAACCAACATGGCAGACAAGGTTTGCGAGCTGATTCCTTCTATGGATATGGTACGAATGGTCAGTTCAGGTACTGAAGCCACCATGACCGCCATTCGTTTAGCACGGGGTTATACCGGACGCGATAAAATCGTAAAATTTGAAGGCTGCTACCACGGGCATTCCGACTCGCTATTAGTGAAAGCGGGTTCAGGTGCTTTAACCTTAGGCGAGCCTTCTTCTCCAGGTGTGCCTGCGGCATTAGCAGAACTAACCTTAACATTGACCCATAACGATGCTGATGAAGTTCGTAAAGTGTTTGCTGAAGTGGGTTCTGAAATTGCCTGCATTATCGTCGAGCCTATTGCGGGTAACATGAACTGCATTCCACCAGAAGAAGGATTCTTAGAAACCCTAAGAGCCGTTTGTGATGAATATGGAACTGTATTAATTTTTGATGAAGTGATGTGTGGTTTCCGCGCAGGGCTGACTGGTGCACAAGGCCGTTTCAACATTACACCAGACCTAACCACCTTTGGTAAAGTAATCGGTGGCGGTATGCCTGTTGGTTCTTTCGGCGGTAAAAAAGAAATTATGCAATGTATCGCGCCACTAGGTGCCGTTTACCAAGCAGGGACACTATCAGGTAACCCCATTGCGATGGCAGCTGGGCTAAAAACATTAGAACTAATTAGTGAGCCAGGCTTCTTTGATGCATTGGAAGCGAAAGCGACTAAGTTACTGTCTGGCTTACAAGCCGCCGCGGATGAAGCAGGCGTGCCTTTCACCACCAACCAAGTTGGGGCGATGTTTGGTTTCTTCTTTAATGAAGAAAAGAACATCCGCCGTTTTGCACAGGTAACAAAGGGGAACATGGATCACTTCCAAAAGTTCTACCACGGCATGTTAAACGAAGGCGTTTACCTAGCCCCTTCTGCCTATGAAGCAGGCTTTATGTCATTAGCTCACACAGACAAAGACATCCAAAACACCATTAAGGCCGCTACAAAGGTATTTAAAACGCTGTAAACACAGTTCTAATACAGACACCCACCCCTGGCGATTTTGAAGGTTAAAAATCGCCAGGGGTGGTCTCATGCTAAAGCGAGCATAAAAAAAGGGAAGTTATCGTTAAACGACCGCTTCCCTTTTTTATTGCTACCTTTTAAGGTTAATGCTTAAAAACGGTAACCAAACACACCATAGTATTCGGTAAAGATAATTTCTTGATCTGCCTTTCCACCATCTTTTGTGGTCAGCACATCATACATATTGGCATAGCCTTCTTTAATCATACCTCTAAAAAAGAAGTTCTCCCAGCCTGTCATTTCAAACCCTACTTTAGCGGTTAAGGCCGCACCGGCAAGATGCCATTCATCATTTCGACTATTCCCTAATAATTTTACATTACTTTTAGGCAAGACAATCCCCCCTCCGCCACCAGCAATCAAGGAAAGGTCAAACCCTTTTGAGGGAGCCCAAATAGAATGATAATATTCACCTTCTAGTGAAATAACGTTAAACCCATCTGTATGTTCATAGGTTAAGAAGTCGTTTGTCAATTGCTGATTGATCGTCCCTGATGCCGCTGTTTTTTGATAGGTTACACTGGCTGAAGGGTCGATATAGCCCGTCATTTCTACCGTTTGATCTTGTTCCATCACATATTTCATATGATCCCACCCTAAAGAAAGCGAGAAATTGTTAGTGAAAAAATAACCAAAACGATAGTTGTATTGCGGGATAGTAATATTGTCAGGTGACAAATAACGAGAGGTAATTTTATTTAACGTTACAGGAGTTTGGTCATCTTGGGCTTTCACACCTTTTAAAGTAAAGTCATACCCAGCACCTTTAAAATGAATATTACTATCTTGATAGTCAGCGTTGTTCCAACCAAAATAACCGTACCACTTACCTTCACGATCAACTGCCGCCGCACTGGTTCCCAAATAAAACAGGCCTAAGGTCAAAGCGGTTATTTTAGTCACGGTTAAACATTTCATTTTAGTCTCACTATCATTTAAATTTTGAAGAACTATAACATGTCAGCTATAACTTTTTTACGTTTCACCATAGAACTTGCCACAGATTAATTTTTTAGATTAAAATAGTCTTTCTCTCATTTATATCACCAACGTCTCTATGCCAGCCAACCCACTTATTTCTTTATTTAACACTGCCTTTATCCCCTTACACCAAACCGAATTGGTTCGTGGAGATGACGAACCTATTTACCTTCCAAAAGATAATGAACATGCTTTAAATCGTATTATTTTTGCCCATGGTTTCTTTGCTTCAGCCTTACATGAAATAGCACACTGGTGTGTAGCAGGACAAGAAAGGCGAAAGCTTGAAGATTTTGGTTACTGGTATCAACCCGATGGGCGCTCTGCTGAACGACAAGCTGAATTTGAGCGAGTTGAAATCAAACCCCAAGCCTTAGAGTGGATTTTTTCAGTCTCAGCAAACGTACCTTTTGAATTTAGTGCCGATAATTTAGAGGCGAGGTTAGGGGCTTCACCAAGCTTTAAAACAAATGTACAAAAACAAGTGCTCGATTACTTAGCCAAAGGGCTACCCAAAGATGCGGCTATTTGGTCTAATAGATTAATTAAACATTATCGACCTGGTTATCAACTTAGCCCAAACGATTTTCAACTGGAGAAATAACATGTCATCTCGTCTTTACTGTATCGCCCAATTTCAGCCTAAAGTTGGCAAAGAAGCCGAGCTTTTTAAAGTACTTCAAGCTTTAGAACCAAACACGCTACGTGAAGATGGTTGTATTCAATATCGCGTCACCCGCCATATTACCTCACCATTTGCAGATGGAAAAAGTATGCCGTTGGCTTTTAATGAAATTTGGCAAGATGTCAATGCTTTTGAGAAGCATTGTTTAAGAGATGAAATAGTTGAATTTTTTGAACGTTACTGTAAAGCAGAAGAGGGGTTAGCCGAAGATTGGAATGTCTGCGTTTACACAGATGAGCCAGCTTAACTTAACTTCATTTAAGTACGCCAGCTCTTACTTAGGACGGCTGGTAACTGCCCAGACAATGCCTAAAATAATGGCCAGCAATATACCTAACTCTAGCAGTGCCCACATAAACGCTTACTTTACTTGTGCTTGCAAAGCCGCTAATAGCTTTTGATGAAGTCCACCAAAACTACCATTCGACATCATCACTACCCTATCACCAGGCTGTAATTTTGCTAACAAGTCTGCTAATAAAGCTTCATAAGTATGGGTAACGGAGAGTGGCTGAGTAAATTGTTCGCGCTCTAACTGCCATTGCCAAGCAGGGTCAATAAAAGCAAATACCGCGTCTGCATCCACAAAGGCTGCGGGTAAAGTTTGTTGATGAATCCCCATGCGCATAGTATTTGATCTGGGTTCAAATACGGCAATTAAACGACCTGTTGTAGCCTGAGAATCTAATTGTTTTTTCGCGCCCGCCAAGGTAGTTTTAATAGCCGTTGGATGGTGTGCAAAATCATCATAAATTGTAATATTATTTACTTCACCAGTTAATGCCATACGACGAGCGACCCCTTTAAACTGGCTTAACCCTTCCAAAGCCACTTCCACGGTAACGCCACAATGTTGTGCCGCGGCAACCGCCCCTAATGCATTGCGAACAGAGTGTTCGCCCGTCATTTCCCAATGCACCTCACCTCTTAACTTGCCTTGAAAAGATACTTTAAAAGCAGAACCATCTTCATTAATCAGTTGGTAAGACCAGTCTGACTGCCCTGAATCGCCCGATTCACCTTGTGTTTCTACCGGTGTCCAACAACCTTGTACCAACACTTCAGTTAAATTTTTATCTTCCGTTGGCGTAATAATCAAACCATTGCCCGGCACGGTTCTGACTAAATGATGAAACTGTTTTTGAATGGCGGCTAAATCTTCAAAAATATCCGCATGGTCAAATTCAAGATTATTCAGCACACAGGTACGAGGATGATAGTGAACAAACTTAGAACGTTTATCAAAAAAAGCCGTGTCATATTCATCAGCTTCCACGACAAAAAAGGGCGAGTCTCCTAAGCGAGCCGACACCCCAAAATTACCTGGCACACCCCCAATTAAAAACCCAGGGTTCAAATTAGCATATTCCAGTATCCAAGCTACCATAGAAGCGGCAGTAGTTTTACCATGGGTTCCTGCAACAGCAACGACCCAGCGGTCTTTTAAAATATGCTCTGCTAGCCACTGAGGACCTGACGTATAAACCTGCTGTTTATTGAGCGTGCTTTCAACCAATACATGGCCTCTGCTAAGCGCATTACCAATCACTACAACATCAGGTTCATTGTCTAAAAACTGTTTATCATCATCGGCTAAGACACCAATATCGGCGGTTTCTAGCTGCGTACTCATTGGTGGGTAAATAGCTTTATCCGACCCGGTAACATCATGTCCTAATGCTTTGGCTAATTGCGCAATGCCCCCCATAAAAGTACCGGCAATACCTAAAATATGAACTTTCAATTCAAACTACTCCAAAATGTTATTTATTTCGTGTTTCTAACTTGCTCAAATAGGGTCTAACCGATACACTTTGCGCATGTCTTATTTATACATTGAAACTGCCCACGCCTTATCAGAATTCTGTCACAAAATTTCTGAGCAAGCAAGCTGGATTGCTATTGATACGGAGTTCGTTAGAACCCATACGTTTTATGCAGAGCTTAGCTTAATTCAAATTCAATCTGAACAAGGCTTGGCCGCTATTGTAGACCCTATTGCTATCCAAGATTTAAGCGCGCTTTGGGCTGTGCTAGGCAACCCAGCTATTCGCAAAGTATTCCACTCTGCTCGACAGGATATTGAGATATTGTATCAAGTTGCCAAGCAAATGCCTGTCTCAATTTTTGACACGCAAATTGCCGCCTTATTTTTAGGGCATGGCGACTTAGCAGGGTTAGCAAGGGTATTAGACCTTGAACTTAACATTCATCTGCCTAAAGATCAAACTCGCACCAACTGGAATCAACGTCCGCTCACTGCTGAACAACTAGAATATGCAATTAATGACGTTAGAACGCTCGCCCCTCTCTATGAAAAAATCATTCAGACACTAAGTACTTCGCAACAAGAAGCCTTGCAAGAAGATTTTAATGCCATGCTAAACCCTGCACTTTATGACGACAATATTGCAGAAGCTGGCAAGCGTATTAAACAAGCTAAAAAACTGCCCTCTAAACAGCGAGCCATTAGCAATGCGTTGGCCTCTTGGCGAGAAAGCTATGCCATACAACACAACAAGCCTAGAAAGTGGACGCTTGCAGATGACTGTATTGTCGCCATCGCCAAACGTCCACCAAAAACAGCACAAGCACTTTATAAAGTACCGCATATAAAATCATCCAGTGTGCAGGAATTTGGTGCGGAATGGATTGCGTTGATTGACACTATTTTTGCCAACCCTGATAGCTGGCCAGAAAAACCTAAAAAAGAAGCTGAGCCAACCCCTCAAGAAGAAGTGTTGTTACTCATAGGCCAATCTATGGTGCAACAAATTGCGATTGACTATGGCATTAACCCCCATAACATTGCCAATAAACAACAGTTATTTAATTGTGTTCAACAAAACACAACAGTCCCTTTAATTGGCTGGCGAAAGCTATTATTTGTACAACCTTTCCAAGCACTACTGGCTGAACAACCTTTTCAGGTCAAGCAAGGCAAGCTCCATTTAATGGTCGATGACAACCATGTCTAAAAATATAATCTATGCCCAATCAGGTGGTGTCACCGCCGTTATTAACGTTAGTGCTTATGGCGTGTTTGAAGAAATCAAAAAACACCCGACTGTGTTTGGCAAGACCTATGCCGCCATTAATGGCATTGCAGGAGTGCTAGAAGAAAACTTAATTGATATTGATGCCACCCCACAAACGGAGCTAGACAAACTAACCAGTTTACCGGGCGCTGCATTTGAATCTTGTCGGTTTGATTTAGAGCCCCTTGAAAAGAACCCTGCTCAATATGAACGTGTATTAGCTGTTTTTAAAACCTATGATATTGGTTATTTTTTCTACAACGGTGGCAATGGTTCGATGGTAACGGCACAAAAAGTAGCCGACTATTGCACCCAACAAGGTCACCCTGTTACTTGTATCGGTATTGCTAAAACAATTGATAATGATTTGGCTATTTCTCACTGTAGCCCAGGGTTTGGCAGTGCGGCTAAATTTATTGCTGCCAGTTTAACGGAAGCCACCATGGACATTTTATCCATGCACAAAACCTCCACTCGATTTTTGGTCATGGAAACCATGGGAAGAGATGTAGGTTGGTTAGCCTTAGCAGGCGGTTTGGTCAAACAAGTGCTACCTGATACCCCTTTAATTGTTTTAATTTCAGAACAACCATTTGATCAACACAAGTTTATGAACCGGGTTACTCAGCTCATTCAAGAGTATGGCTATTGTGTTTGTGTCGTCTCCGAAGGACTTCGCCACTCATCAGGAGATTATTTATCTACTAAAAATATCGAACATACTTTTTCAAAAGACTATGTTCAGTTAGGTGGCGTCGGACATACCTTGGCCAGCTGGGTTGCTGATAAACTACACGTTAAATCGCACAGTATCCTTCCTGATTACCTACAACGTTCTGCCAGCCATTTTGTTTCCAAAACCGACTGGACAATGGCATTAGAGGCAGGAAAACAAGCTGTCAAAGCGGCTGTGAATAATGAACACGGCACCCTACCTATTATTAAAAAAATTCACGACACCCCTTTTGAATGGAGCTTTGAAAATATTCCCCTCGACAGAGTCGCCAACCTAGATAAAAATGTTCCTAACAAGTTTTTTAACCCCGAAACGTTCAGTCTAACCCCTGCTGCAGAAGCTTATTTATTACCGCTTATTCAGGGTGAAAAGCCAATGGATTTTAAAAATGGCTTACCCCTCTTTGATTTATTTAAGGGATCTCAGCCACCCAAATTATTACCCCGTTATACCGCATTAAAATAAATATTTTTACCCTATGAGCCGAAGAGTACCAAGGACAAACCGATGACAACCCTTTCAACCGCTCCCTTAAAACAAGCTATCAAAATAGTCGCCATTGCAACATTATTAGTTCCTACATTAAGCTGGGCTAAAAATATACAGTTAGGCCTAACAGGTTCAGGTGAAGCCGCTTATTCTGCCAGCACAGGCAATACCGTAGCATCAGCGCTCTATACAGCATTAAAATTAAACTATAGCCAAGAAACTTACAAGCTAAAAATCTTAATTGAAGCTAATAATAAGTCAGAAAATAACATTCAAATCAAAGAACGTTATGCAGGAGGTTTACAAGGGGATGTATACTTTCCGAACCAGCCAAAAGCTTATGGATTTGCACAAAGTCGCTGGGAAAATGATCGACTTGCAGACATTGATTTAAACAGCTACTACATTGCGGGCTTAGGCTATCATTTTATCAAATCTAAGAAAATAAAACTTCATGCAGAAATTGGTGTGGGATATCAAGCTGAAAACTATACGCCTAATACTCCAACGCCGAATTTTTCCCAGGCCATGTCTAAATTACGCGGTGATTTCAGCTATAAGTTTAATGATAGTGTTGAGTTTTCACAAGATGCTACCGAGTATTACGGCTCTATCCAAGCAAAATTTGAGAGTAATACCTCTATACAAGCTTCTGTTTCAGATGCCTTTAAACTAAAAATGAGTTACAAGTATCGATATAACACCAACCCAGCAGTCGACAAGGTGAAGGAAGATTCAGAAACTTATTTTGGTATTATCTACGACTTTTAGACAGCGCAAAACCGTCAAGCAAGTATTCGCTTAATTGAATGATTAGATTAGGTGGATACTGAAGGATAAAGAAAGAAAATGGCGGTGACGGAGAGATTCGAACTCTCGATTGGGTTTAAAGCCAATACTCCCTTAGCAGGGGAGCGCCTTCAGCCTCTCGGCCACGTCACCGGACATAGTATCTATAAAATTCACAAGAATGTAAGCTTTGTAGATGGCGCGTATAATACCGCTATTTAAAGTTTTTGTAAATCTAAAATTGGTTGTTTCGTTCAGAAACTTTTTAGCCCTATTAACCTGGGCTAAAAAGTAGTCGAAAAGACTTACTTATCCAGCTCAAAAGCAGCATGCAAAGCTTGCACGGCTGTTTCCAAACCTTCTTCTTCAATAATCACTGAAATTTTGATTTCGGTGGTACCAATCATTTGAATATTGATATTGTTATCCGCTAAGGTTTTAAACATATTACTGGCAATACCCGAATGTGATTTCATACCAATACCAACCATTGAAATCTTAACAATCGTGTCATCAGACAGTACTTCTCTTGCCCCTAGCTTAGCTGCCGTTGCTTCTAATACTGCTTTCGCAGCACTTAACTCTGAACGTGACAAGGTAAAGGTAAAGTCGGTGGTACCGTCTTGTCCTTGGTTTTGAATAATCATGTCTATTTCGATATTAGCATCAGAGATAGGCCCTAGGATTTGAAAGGCAACGCCTGGCTTATCTGGCACCCCTAAAATCATTAATTTAGCTTCGTCTCGACTAAATGCTATGCCTGAAATTAATGGTTTTTCCATGTCTGATTCCTCAAAATCTTTTTCTGATATTAATAATGTTCCGCCGCCTTCTTTCATTGAAGACAACACCCTTAAAGGGACTTTATATTTACTGGCAAATTCAACCGAACGAATTTGCAATACTTTGGCGCCTAAGCTAGCCAGTTCCAACATTTCATCGTAAGTAATCACGTCTAAACGCTTGGCTTCTGGCACGACTCTTGGATCGGTCGTGTAAACACCATCTACATCGGTATAAATTTGGCATTCATCGGCATTCAACGCCGCCGCTAAGGCAACTGCTGTGGTATCTGAACCACCACGCCCTAAGGTCGTAATATCGCCATATTCAGACATGCCCTGAAAACCTGCAACGACCACTACCTTACCTTGGTTAAGCTGTGACTTAATTTTGTCACCATCAATCGATTCGATACGGGCTTTTGAGTGAATATTATTGGTACTAATTGGTACTTGCCAACCCGTATAAGAAATCGCTTCATGCCCAATATTTTGTAAAGCCATGCTTAACAAAGCAATCGTGACCTGTTCACCTGTTGTCAGCAAAACATCCATTTCACGACGACTTGGCTCGCTTGTAATCACATTTGCCAATGAGGTTAAACGGTTGGTTTCACCACTCATGGCAGAAACGGCGACTACAACTTGATGTCCATCTTTGACAAATTTCGACACCTTGTTCGCTACATTTTGAATTCTTTCAACATTTCCAACGGATGTACCGCCATATTTTTGAACAATTAGTGCCATCTACTTACTCTCAGCCCATGCTTGTACAGAAGCTAACGCTTCTGTTAATTTACTTGAATCCTTACCACCGGCTTGCGCCATATCTGGACGACCGCCACCTTTTCCGCCTACCTGCTGAGCAACATGGTTAACCAACTCACCAGCTTTAAACGTACTCGTTAGAGATTTAGACACACCCGCAACCAAACTGACTTTATCGCCATCTACCGCCGCCAACACAATCACGGCAGGGTTTAACTTATCTTTCAGCTTGTCCAGGGTATCACGCAAAGTATTCACATCCGCACCTTCTAGCTTAGCGGCTAGCACATTTGCTTCGCCCACTTTAATTGCGGAACTGGCTAACTCATCACCTTGTGAAGAGGCCATTTTAGATTGCATTTGCTTTAACTGTTTTTCAAGTTCTTTTTGATCTTGAACCAGCTGATTCACCTTTTGTTGAACCATTTTTTTGTCTGACTTAACGGCTTCAGAAATATTGAACAAGGCTTGTTCATCTTGATAAATCATTTCCCAAGCACCCAGCCCTGTGACGGCTTCAATACGACGAACACCTGAAGCGATACCGGTTTCAGATTGAATACGAAAAGGACCAATTTCACC
>WFMZ01000016.1 GCA_015484555.1 Hydrogenovibrio sp.
GTATAAGAGACAGGTTTTAAACCATTGAATAGACTTTAAACATTGGAGAATGATATGAAAAATTTAAATTTTAAATGGTTAATACCATTGATATTGTCTATTTTTGTCTCAACGAGCAGCTTTGCATCCCCTTCGTTAATTACCATTACACATAAAAAAGACATTAAAGTTGTTTATGATATTAATCAAAATCAAATTACTGCGGGCATTGGTGAAGGACTTTATTTTGTAAGAGGATTGTTAGAATCCTATAAAAAATTAGGGGTTCCCATGAAACAGTTACATATTGTCGTGATGGTTCATGGTGCAGCAGCCTATTGGCTGCTTGATGATAAAGCTTATCAAGATCATACAGGAAATCCGTTTGATAATAACCCGAATGACAAGGTCGTTAGAGAGTTGATTGACCATGGCGTGAGTATTGAGGTGTGTAATGTGACCCTACGAGCACACCATTGGAACGAAAAAGATTTACTGCCAGGTGTTAAACGCGCCTTTGATGCTTATACTCGAATGATCGATTTACAAATGCAAGGTTACGCCTATATTAAGTATTTTTCTTGAACTTGCATAACAAGTCCAATTAATTGTAATAAGTATTCAGCCGTCTACACGCCTAATGTAAAAATATACCAATCGTTTAAAAACTTTCAAGAATATGAAATGTGGGTATATTATTAACATAGGTAGATTAAGCTAGAAAGCCAAAATTCGCCAGGGGTGGTCTATGGCATCACTATACAAATATGGTATTACCAACAAAAGGAACTAAATCGTGTACACCCCGCCCCCTTTGAAGTAACCGACAAGGCCACTATCGAAGCTTTTATTGCTGCCTATCCTTTTGCTATTCTCACCAGTATGCAAGCTGAAAAAATTGAAGCGACTCATCTTCCTATTAACCGTTTTAGCGATGGTAAGCTCTATGCCCATGTCGCCAAAGCAAATCCGCAGGCCCATATTTCACCCGTGCAAGAAGTGTGTTTAATTTTTAATGGCCCTCATGCCTATATTTCGCCAAACTACTACCAAAATACACAAACTGTTCCAACTTGGAATTATGCAGCAGTGCATATTTATGGCAAGGTTAACTATATTGATGATGTAAAAACCACCTGGAAACTGCTAGAAGAATTGATTGGAATATATGAAGGGAAAGAAGGTTGGGCACTGCCCAAAACAGATCGATTACAAGATTTAACCGCACATATTCGTTTTATAGAAATAACTGAAACCCGCTTGAAAGCCAAGTTTAAATTTAATCAAAACAAATCACCTGAAGATAGAATAAGCGTAATAGAGCATTTAAAAGATAACCATCAAAAAGAAACTGCCTCGTTTATGGAACAAGTCAATCAAAGGTTATAAGACAAATCAAGCTGATTTACGGTCACTGATTTACCCCTTTTTATAAAATGTCTACTCCGCTTATATTCAAGTTATCTTGCTAGATTGCGACGAACCTTGTAAAATTAATCGCTTACTTTTTCATAAAAGTTTATTCCAACATCGCTCTTTCCATCATCAAAAGTTTATTCAGGGATTTATTTAATGTTTTATGCGCTCAAAAAATCTCTTCAAAGCAAACCTTCTTCACAAGAAATTCAAAAAAACATTTTATCAGGCTTAACCGTCGGTATTATTGCCCTGCCGCTTTCTATGGCTTTAGCGATTGCCAGTGGTGTACCACCCCAATATGGGCTTTATACAGCTATTATTGCAGGTGTATTTATTGCACTAACCGGTGGATCAAAGGTCAACATATCTGGGCCTACTGCAGCCTTTGTGGTCATTTTATTACCGATTGTTCATCAATATGGTCTGGGAGGCTTATTATTAAGCGGATTCATGGCAGGCATTATTCTTATTTTAATGGGCGTGGGGAAACTCGGAAAATTAATTGAAATCGTCCCTTATCCCGTCGTCATCGGTTTTACGGCAGGAATTGGTATGGTAATAGCCACCTTTCAAATAAAAGATTTCTTTGGATTAGACATTACTTCCAGTGAAGGAGACTATTTCGAAAAAGTATTCCATATTATTCAAGCCTTTCCAACACTGCATTGGCAAGAAACCTTTATTGGCGTTTTAACGCTATCCATTTTAATTATTTGGCCTAAATTCCGTTCCAAAATACCAGGACATATTATTGCGCTATTAGTGGGTAGTTTAGTGGCTTGGCTGTTGTCGCATTTTGTACCTGGGTTTTCAGTCGAAACCGTCGGCAGCCGTTTTTCTTTTGAACTAGATGGCGTTATTGGACACGGCATCCCACCTATCCCACCCATGTTTGAATGGCCTTGGAACTTACCAGGGGCAGATGGAAAGCCCCTTGGATTGAGCTTTGACCTAATTCAAGAACTCTTACCCGCTGCCATTACCATTGCTATTTTAGGGTCGCTGGAATCTTTACTGTGTGCGGTGGTGGCAGATGGCATGTCTGGCAAGAAACACAACTCAAATGATGAGCTAATCGGTCAAGGGATAGGAAATATTATTGCCCCTTTATTTGGAGGTATTCCTGCAACTGCAGCCATTGCAAGAACAGCGGCTAATATCAAATCTGGCGGAACACTACCACTATCATCTGTCGTACATTCCTTGTTTATTTTATTAAGCATATTACTTATTGCACCCATTTTATCTTATATTCCCATGGCGGCCATGGCCGCTTTATTACTGGTTGTGGCTTGGAATATGAGTGAAGCTAAGCACTTTGTTAGAACGCTCAAAGTCGCTCCTCGTGATGATATTTTTATATTGCTATCTTGCTTCTCTCTAACGGTTATATTTGATATGACCGTTGCGGTATCAATAGGCATGGCATTAGCGGCGGTTCTATTTATCAAAAGAACCATAGACTTAACCGATAATTCTGTTATAGAACATGATCATACAGGGCAAAGCTTACCTGATAATATTGTTATATATGATATTGATGGTCCGCTGTTTTTTGGCAGTGCACAAAAAGCCCTTAAAACCATTGCTGTTGTTCGACCAGAGGTAAATATTATTATCTTAGATATGACCGAAGTGGGGTTGATGGATATGAGCGCCATGATGGCCATGAAAGAAATTCAGAGTGACCTGCAAACTAAAAATATTGCTTTAATTATTCATGGACTGCACCCTCGCATTACTGAAAAATTACAACGGGTAAATATCTGTTCAGAACCAGGCAAGCTTGTTTTCACCCAAACACTTGAAGAGAGCTTACATATCGCTAAAAATGAATTAAATACGGCTACTGAATAATTTACATTACTTTCAAAGCCAAAAATCGCCAGGGGTGGTGTCTAGTAACAAGACCACCCCTGGCGATTTTTGGCTTTGATTAGATTTAAATTTACCTTATTTTTCTGCTAGGCGTCGTTTAAAAACCCAATCTGTCTCTGTTGAATCTACTTCACAAAAAGCATAGCCTTCGTAGTCAAACTGCTTTAAATCTTGTACGTTTTCTATCTGTTCTACTGCCGCATATCGTGCCATTAAGCCACGTGCTTTTTTAGCATAGAAACTAATAATTTTATACTTGCCATTTTTATAGTCTTTAAAAATAGGCGTAATAATTTCGGCATTCAATGTCTTTTTTTGTACTGCTTTAAAATACTCGTTTGAAGCTAAATTAACCAACACCGAAGATCCAGAATTTACCAACTGTTCGTTTAAAGCTTCCGCCAATTTTGGTTGCCAGAAGTGATAAAGATTTTCTCCTGCAGGGTTTGCTAATTTAGTTCCCATTTCTAAACGATAAGGCAATATTTTATCCAATGGAGACAGTAAACCATAAAGGCCTGATAAAATTCGCAAATGGTTTTGTAGGTATTGAATTTGGGCTTCGGTTAAAGCACAAGGGGCAATGCCTTGATAAACATCCCCTTTGAACAAGAATACGGCCTGCTTTGCTTTAGTGCCTAAAGGTAACTGCCAGTCTTGAAAACGTTGATAATTTAGCTCTGATAGCTTTTCACTTAAGCTCATCAGTTCCCCAATATCAACAGGGCTTTTAGCTTTTAAAATGGTGGCAAGCGTTTCAGCATCATTTAAAAATTGTGCTTCACTAGCAGGCAACCCTTCTAGTGGTGTTTCATCTAATGCTTTTGCGGGAGAGACGACCAGTAACATAACTATCCTTCTTTAAAAATTCTAAACACACTTAACGCGGTATGTTTATGATAAGTGTTGTTGAGCAACTTTCAATCTATCTAGTGTACCCACATCATTCCAATAACCTGAATACAGTTCGCCTGTTACTTGCTCGTTATCAATGGCTTGTCGGAAAAGTGGCGCTAACTTAGAGCGCCCAGCTTCAACGCCCGTAAATAATTTAGGGCTTAGTAGGCTGATGCCTGAAAAAGTGAAATCTGGTGATCTCGTCACCTGTGCAGGAGAGAATTCTGTTTGCAAACCAAAATCCCCTTCTGCTTTAAAGCTTGGGTTATTGACCAATACCAGGTGCGCTAATTGATTTTTCGCCAGGTCTAACTGAAGTAAATTTTGGAAATTATAGTCGGTATAAACATCACCATTAATCACTAAGAAAGGTTCTTCACCATCGGATAGCAAAGGCAAAGCCTGCACAATACCACCCGCGGTTTCTAGCCCGCCTTCTGGCTCTGGTGAATAGTGAATTTGCAAACCAAACTGTTCACCCTTTCCTAAGGTTTCTTCAATAACCTTACCCAACCAAGCATGGTTAATGATAACCTGCTCTACCCCAAAATTGGCTAATTTTTCTAGGTGGTAAACTATTAAAGCTTTACCATTAACAGGCACTAAAGGCTTAGGGAGCGTGTCAGTTAATGGTCTTAACCTTTCTCCTCGGCCCGCGGATAAAATAATGGCTTTTTTCATAAAGGCTTTCTCATACTCGGTTTTTTAGGCAACTAACTTTTGCCTATTGCTTGCAGTTTTGCGTATAAAACATTCTCAATCCAATCGACTAAAAACTTCATTTCTGGGTAATGAACCGCCACATTTAAGATGTGCATTAAGGTGGCTGGAATATCGTCTATATAATTTGTTTTACCATCTCGAATAGATAAGCGAGCAAAAATACCCGCTGCTTTTAAATGGCGCTGAATGCCCATTAGGTCCATGCTTTGTTGAAAGCCTTGCCACTCATCTTTAGTTAATTGCCCTTTTTGGGTCAACATTAAGAAATATTCTCGTTGCCATTCTTCAATTCGCTCGGCCGGCCAGGTAATGTAGCAGTCTCTTAACAATGAAACGGCATCATAGGTTAAAGGGCCTTTTACGGCATCTTGAAAGTCTAAAATACCAGGGTTGCCTTGTTCTAAAAACATGAGGTTTCGACTGTGATAATCACGATGAACGACTGTTTTAGGTTGGCGAACAATAGACTGCTTTAGGCTAGCCTGGAGGTCTTTCCAAGCACTCGTTTGCAAATTATCCATAGACACGCCTAAAAATTCTTTGCCTAACCAGTCATCAAACAAGCTCATTTCTGAAGTAATCAGCTCTCGGCTATAGTCTGGCAAGGTATCGGCTAGCTGCGCATCTTTAGTTTGTAGCGTGACTAAAGCAGAAAGTGCATCTCTATATAAGCCATCTGCATTTTGGTCATTTAAGACAGAAAGATAGGTTTGTGACCCTAGGTCGGTTAATAACAAAAAACCTTCTGCTAAATTTTCTGCGAGCACGACAGGCACATTTAAACCAATGCCTTTAAATGATTTAGCAATACTGATAAAGGCGGTGCAGTCTTCATGTTCTGGCGGAGCATCCATGATAATTAAAGATTTTTGGCTATGCAAACTACTGGCTTCACTGGCGGCAGGTTCCCTTAAATTTATGCGGAAATAGCGTCTGAAACTGGCATCACTAGAGGCGGATTCTGGCGTGCTAAAACCGGTATTAGTTAAGATACTTAGCCTTGATAGCCAAGTTTGCATTCGGTCAAATCTATCGTCCATGAAAAACTCTCTTTATTTTTTTGGAATCGGAGCTATGTCAGGTAAAATACAGCTTTATGAATAAGCGATTGATATTTTATTAACATGCTCTCTTTTTTCCGCACAGTATTTATACGTTTGCGCTTGCTTATAAGCAAAGCGTTCAGACTACCTTTACGTGCGGTGCTAACCATTTTCGTGGTAAATGCGGCGTGTTTCATTCAGCTAGCAAAGGCTGATACTACCAACAATATCGCGGTTTCACAAGTTAGAGAAAATGATTGTCAGCCTGAATTTATTGCCACGCCAACACTGATCCCACATCAGGGGACTCAAAACGAAGCGTATTCGGATGCTATTAGCAAAAAATCTGGACAAAAATATACTTTAGAAGGCGATGTGCTTATTAATCAGCCAGGGCTGGTTGTTAAGGCAAACCAGGTTCACATTAACCGAGAACAACAAACTATACAAGCAATTGGCCATGTCGAATTACACACCAAAGACATAGTGTTGACGGGTAAACAAGCCGATATTAATCAAGCCGATAATACAGCAAAGTTACAAGGCTCTCAGTATCAAGTTCCTAACAGCTTTGCTCATGGTTCTGCTAAGCAGATTGATATTGAAAAAAATAACCTGCAAACCTTTCTAAAAGAGTCTAGCTTTACTACTTGTAAACTAGATAAACTTACCTGGCAGGCTCGGCCAAACCAGTTAAAAACAGCAGAAACTTATGACTGGACATTAAACTTTGGCCTACTGGAAATAGATGATGCCAAGCAACGTATGTATGGAAAAAATACGGTACTTCGTTTTCAAGATATTCCTGTTTTCTACACACCCTATATTTCATTTCCCACAAACGACAGAGCTTCTGGTTTACTGTTCCCGACATTCGGTTCTTATAAATCTATTACGCAAGATACCCCTGAAACTTATCTTTCGGTTCCTGTTTACATCAATCTTTCTCCACAAATGGATGATACGGTTACCTATACCCGCATGCAAGACCGTGGTAACCTCTTTGGGAACGAGTTTCGCTATAAGCAGCCAAAACACTCTGCTACTTTAACCACTAATTTTATTCAAGACAACCTTACTCGTAAAGAAGGTATTGCCTCTGTCAATAGCAATGGCAATATTATTTATAGCGCGCCCGTCTCTGAACGCTGGGATGCCAAATTAGTTGCCCAACAAAATTGGGGGCCAGGACTTAACAGCACCCTTAATTGGAGAGAAGTTTCTGACAAAAACTTTTATGCTGACTTACCTGTTGATACCACTTTAAGTACCCGTTCAACCGTTGAACGAAATGCTAATCTAACCTATAACGCCAATGATTTAACCGCCCATATATCCCTGTTAGATTACTTAAGGCTTCGTAACAATGCCGCTTACAACTATACGAAACGTCCAGAAATAGGTCTACAGTATGGACACTATTTTGAACAGAAAGCCTTAGTCGGCTTAGGCTTTAATATGGCAACAGAGGCAACACAATTTAAAACTTCTCATGCCGAGGCTCAAAAGCCAGAAGCCTTAAGAGTTTATATAGCCCCTTCTGTCGAATACAGTGTCATTAAACCTTTCGGTAATCTTAAGAGCGAAGTAGTTTATAACAAGGTGCATTACGGAATGGAAGACAATGGCTACAATAATACAGGGGCAAACACTCATAACATTAGCGTACCGCAGTTCGCTATTCGTGGTGGGCTGACGTTTGAAAAGAACTGGGGAAACAGCCATATTACTCAAACCCTAGAGCCTGAAATACAATATTTATATGTGCCTTATCAAAATCAGTCGAATATACCCGTCTTTGACACCCGCATCCAAAGTTTAGATTTTAGTAACTTATTTTCCTACAACCGTTTTTCTGGTTATGACCGAATTGGCGATACTAACCAAGTATCTGCCGCCTTAACCACAAAACTTTTAGATACGACAGGTGCACAAATTGCGGTAGCAGGACTGGGGCAAATATTTTATTTAGAAGATCGAAAAGTACAATTAACAGGGTCTAATATTGATACAAGCCGTGTTTCAGATTATTTTGTAAAAGGGGGGCTTCAGCTGGGCAGTTTTAGCCTAAACTCGACGGCACAATTTTCTAATGAGAACTATGAGCTGACCAATGCAAATAGCCGTTTAAAAACTCAAATGAATAAAGACTTTATTTTCCTGATGACTCACACCCTAACTAACCATAATCTACCGAGTAAAAAAGAAGATATGTCTGTCGGGTTTAACTGGCAAATGAACAATCAGTGGGCGCTAGGTTATTATAGTGATTATGACTTTATTGCTAACCGAAAAACTGAAAATCGTACTGCTATTCGCTATGATAGTTGCTGCTGGGCTTCAGAATTATCTGTCAAAGAAACACAATTGGCGGGAGGCCTGTATAATTACTCTATTCAATACTTCATTGAACTAAAAGGGTTAAGCTCTATGGGTACACCTTTTAGTCGATATTTAACCAATAAACTTAATTTTTAACCTAAGAAAGCTATCGATAATTTTATGAATTTATACCACTCTCACATTACCTTTTCCCTTATTTTCAGCCTTATTCTTTGGTATTCATCTTCAGTACAAGCTGAACCAAAGCCTGAAAAAGGCCTGTTACTAGACAAAATTGTTGCCGTTGTAAATGATGAACTTATTTTAAACAGTGAACTACAGAAACGTATCTTTAAAACGAAACAAGACTTACAAGCTCGCCATGTTAATACCACTCCTGGCCCCGCCTTTGCATTAAAGGTACTCGATAGCATGATTATTGAAAAGCTTCAAATGCAAAAGATTAAGCAACGTGGTCTGCAAATATCGGATGAGGAGCTACTCAATCGAATAAGAGACATTGCGCAACGAAATAAACTCACCCTAGTACAACTTAGAGAAAAGTTAAACCTGGCTAGACCTAATGGTTTTAAGCTGTTTCGCCAAAATATCCGCCAGCAGCTGTTATTCCGAAAGCTACAACAAGTTGAAGTATTTTCTCGTACACAAGTCACCGAAGGTGAAATCAACAATTACTTGCAACGCCAAAGTTTAGTCAACCATAATGAAGAATATCACCTTAAACATATTGTGATCAATCTTCCAGAATCTGCCACACCAAAACAAAGAGAGGCCGCTAAAGCTAAAGCCAAGACTATCCTAGAAAAATTAAACCGTGGTGAAGATTTCTCTCAAATGGCCGTTCGCTATTCAGAAGGGGGGAAAGCTTTACTCGGTGGGGACTTAGGCTGGCTAGGAAATGATGAAATTCCTACTTTTTTTGCCAACAGAGTCCAATCTTTAAAGGTAGGTGAACACAGCCAGCTAATCAAGAGCCCTATTGGTTTTCACATTATCAAATTAGTTGGCAAGCGTGATAAAAATTCAAACATAGTGAAGCAGTATCATCTATACCGTTTCATCCTGCTATCAGACAATACGGCTAAAGCCAAAAAACCGCCTAAAGCACTGCTGGAATTATCTCAAAAAATGAATACCTTAGCGGCATTCAAAAAATTAAACAGTCAGTTTTCTGATATTCCCGCGGACGTCAATGCTAACGGGAATTTAGGATGGCAAACCCTACAAGAAATGCCTTTATCTTATGCCGATGCCATTTCGAACTTAACCCCTGGCCATGCCACTATCCCGATTGCCTCTGAACGAGGCTGGGAAATTTTATTCCTAGATGGCACCCGAGAACAAGATATGAACATTGCCAATAAGCGTCAACAGGCGATGGAAACCTTACGCCGCAAAAAAGCAAATGAAACCTATGAAATTTGGTTACGCAGATTAAAAGATGATGCCTTAATTGACAACCGATTAGCTCCCGAAAAAAAGGGGTTATAAGTCATGATTCCCATCAAAAAATTACTTCTCACCTCTGGAGAACCTAGCGGAATAGGCCCTGAACAAATTATTAAGCTGGCACAAGTAGATTATAATTTTGAGTGGGTTGTGTTAGCTGACCAACAACTATTAAAAGAACGTGCTCAGCTTTTAGGCCTACCCATTATTATCAACAGCTATCAAATAAATCAAAAATCTGCTTGTAATAGAAAGGGCGAAATTAAAGTGATTCATGTCCCTTTATATAGCCCGTCGATTCCTGGAAAACTAAACGTGCACAATGCACAATATGTTCTCAACATATTGCACCAAGCGATTCAACTTTGCATGGATAAAAAATTCGATGGCATGGTGACGGGTCCGATTCATAAAGGCATTATTAATGAATCGGGTTTAAAGTTCACAGGGCATACAGAATTATTGGCTGAAGCCTCTAACACAGACCAAGTAGTGATGATGTTAGCCACGCCAGGGCTACGCGTTCCTTTAGTCACCACCCACTTACCCTTGCGTGATATTGCTGATACTATTACCCCTAAATTGGTACAAGATGTTATTAAAATTTGTCATCACAGCTTAAAACACCAATTTGGTATTCCAAACCCTAAAATTTTTATTATGGGATTAAATCCTCATGCAGGAGAAGATGGGCATCTAGGTAGAGAAGAAATTGACATCATTCAGCCAGTGATTGAAAAGCTGAAAGCACAAGGCATGAATTTAAAAGGGTGTTTACCCGCCGATACCATTTTCAGCCCAAGTAATCGTGAGCAAGGCGATGCCTTTTTAGCCATGTATCACGACCAAGGCCTACCTGTTTTGAAGTATGTTGGGTTTGGTAAAGCCGTCAATATTACACTAGGCTTACCTTTCATTCGCACCTCTGTTGACCATGGTACAGCTTTAAATATTGCAGGAACTGGAAAAGCAGATATTAATAGTTTTCAATATGCCATGAACGTTGCCATCGAAATGACAACAGGGCAACCGCCTCAGGAGCAACCTTCATGAGTCATTCAAAACATAAACATAAGAAAAAGTTTGGCCAAAACTTTTTGAACAATGGTCGTATTATTGATCAAATAGTGGCTTGTATTTACCCTAAGGCAGACCAACATATCGTTGAAATTGGCCCAGGGGAAGCCGCGCTAACAGCCCCCCTTTTGGCCAAGGTTAAAAAGTTAGATATTATTGAAATTGACAATGATTTAATAGGCCCTTTAACGGATAAATTTGGTGACCTACCGGCCTTTAACTTACACCACACCGATGCATTAACCTTTGACTACCTAAGTTTACTGGCACCAGAAGAAAAAAGTTTACGTGTTGTCGGCAACCTACCCTACAACATATCTAGCCCTTTAATGTTTCACCTGCTTACCTATGCCGATAAAATTCAAGATATGCATTTTATGCTCCAAAAAGAAGTCGTTGAACGCATTACCTCTGTGACCGGAAAACGATCTTACGGTCGCTTAAGTGTCATGATGCAATATGCCTGTGAAACAGAATATTTATTTACGGTGGGACCTGAAAATTTTAACCCACCACCAAAAGTTGAGTCTGCCATTATTCGTTTAACGCCCTTTCACCAAAAACCTTTTGTAGCAGACTGTGAAAAAACGTTTGCCAAATTAGTCAAGCAAAGCTTTTCGTTAAAGCGTAAAACCTTACGTAACAACTTAAAGGGTTTATTAGACGCTTCACAAATTGAAGAATGCGGTATTGACCCAGGTATTCGTGCAGAAAGGTTAAGTGTAGAACAGTTTGTGATCATGGCTAACTTCTTATACGGGCTTACTTAAAATGGCTACCTATGTCATTGGTGATGTTCATGGTTGCTATGACAGCCTGCAACAATTAATTCAAAAAATTGAGTTTAATCCAGAGCATGATCACCTTTGGTTTGTAGGTGACTTGGTTAACAGAGGTTCACAGTCACTACAGTGTTTGCAATACCTTATCAGCTTGGGTAAGGCTGCCACCATGGTGCTAGGAAACCATGATATTCATTTATTGGCAGCCCACGCAGGTTTAAAAAAATACCAAAACAAATTAGATACCTTACAACCTATATTACAGCACCCAGATGTAGAAGTCATGATGGACTGGCTACGGCACTGCCCTTTAGTTTTTAAACACCCGAAAGAAAAAATAGTGATGGTTCATGCAGGAGTCCCTCCTAACTGGAGTATTAAAAAGGCTCTTAAACAAGCCTCTAAAGTAGAAAAACTACTTCAGCACAAAGGTTGGAAACATACGCTTAAAAATCATTTTTTTGGTAATACCCCTAATACATGGAGTTTCTGCCAAAATAAACTGGAAAAACGTCGTTATGCCATTAACTGTTTTACCAGAATGCGCTATTGTGAACAAAATGGAACACTTGATTTCAAAAATAAAAAAAATCCTGAACAGCAAAATAGACCTTCTAAACTAGAGCCTTGGTTTAGTTGGCCTGATAGAAAAAACACTGACTACCAAATATTTTTTGGTCACTGGTCAACGCTTGGCGTAATCGATGCTTATCATGTACATTCAACCGATACAGGTTGCCTTTGGGGCGGAAAGCTAACAGCTTACTGTATTGAAACCCACAAACGAATAACTGTAACTTGCAGTATTCCTTAAGTTTAAAATATAAAGAGCATGACTTCAGAACCTATAAATACAAACGCTAGTGAAGATACTGATGTTGCTAATGATGTCGAGGAAGCGCAATCTAGCCTACCTACTGCCGACTTCATGTTGGCTCGTTTACATAACATTGACTTAAGCTATTTTGATATTAATGCACGTGCAGATGAGTTAAAAGGAACGAATGCCTGGATTTTTATCTTAACCGCCCCTATCAGTGCTATATTACTGGTTCTGCTAACATTGCTCGGCTCATTTTTAACGGGCTATTTTATTATCAGTTTTATTGTTTCAGCCGGCATAGTTTACTCGTTTGCTAAAATTGTCGATACCTATGAGCAAGGCTACTTAAGACAGGCTAGGGTCGTGATGATGAAAAGGATTGAAGAAATCGAAGGTGAGCTAGGGTTGCTTTACCACTTTAAAGAATTTTTACCCACAAAATATCGTCATTTATGGCAATCTGTGCGCCACAAAAACTTTCAGTATATTGAACAATATATCTATGCTATTCGTTTACTACAGGCGAAACTAGATAAAGATAAATTTACCAAGCTATGGCATTTAAAATATCCTTTGACCGACCCTGAATATGTGGAAGCCAAACTAATTGAAGAGGCTAAAAAGAAATCTAAGTAGCCGAACCTCCGCTACAAACTGGTGAGTCTAAATTATTGATATTGACCGTCCACTCTGCTGTGGTGAACGTGTGCAACGCCAGGGCATGAAATAATGGCATCAGATCATTCAGAACTTTGTAAACCATTTGATGTCGTTTCACTTTCGATAAGCCATCAAAATCATCACTCACCAAAATCATTTTAAAGTGTGATTCTGGTGCATTACCCGAGTGTTGATGACTTTCATTTTCTAGTATCAATTTTTTCACGGCAAGCTTATTTAAAA
The DNA here is from genome assembly GCA_015484555.1 of Hydrogenovibrio sp. Classification (GTDB taxonomy): domain Bacteria; phylum Pseudomonadota; class Gammaproteobacteria; order Thiomicrospirales; family Thiomicrospiraceae; genus Hydrogenovibrio. The sequence continues at coordinate 13,317 of WFMZ01000016.1, forward strand.
TTTCTGTTTCAATTTTCTGCTGTAAGTTCATAATTCCCTTATAATGAATTCATCATTTAAAAAACTGGAGTGTCTCATGTTTAAACAATTTATGCAAAATAACCTATTGGCCATTTTACTCCTTTCCCTGCTTAGTTTTTCAACTTATGCCAGTGCTTCAGCCATTCAGAAGTTAAAGCCTATGCCTGAATTAACCCCGCCTAGCGCCGACCGTTTTCCGGGGGATCCCCCTACCCACAAAGCTGTTTTTATGTGGAATAAATCTAGCCCTGAATACCAGCATGCTATTTTAAATTCCATGCAGGCATTGGTCACGCTTTATGGTGATGATATCGAAATTGCCGTGGTCGCCATTGGCCCGGGGATTCATGTACTCGCTAAGCACCCAAAACGTAAAGTAGTCCCTCTGACTTACGAGCGAGTGGAAAGCTTCGCTAAGGATTATAATGTACGTTGGATTGCCTGTGGTAACACCATGAAAACCTTACATTGGGACGATAAAGATATGCGCCCTTTTGCGGAATATGCCAAGGTAGGTGCTGCCGCGCTCATGGTCTTACAAGAAAACGGGTTTGAACTATTAGTTTGGTAAGCATCCTAATTCAGAAAACCCCCTTCCTATTTTAAATTTAGGATAAGCGCTAGTTTGGCTGTTGCTGCAATAGTCGATCTAGCTTTTTATTCACTTCTAACAATTGTTGTTCCATATTTACTTGGCGTTGTTCAACTTTATCGTGCTCTTCTTGCTCGACTTCTGCATTCATTTTTTTATGCTCTTCATCTAATACTTCTACCACAATACCAATCATCATATTTAAAAATACAAAAGCCGATAAAAAGATAAAGGTTAAAAAATAGATCCAACTCAACCCATAAACTGACATGGTTTCATACATGACATCCGTCCAGTCTTCAAAGGTCGAAACTCTAAACAGCGTTAATAATGAAACGCCTAAATCTCCCCACAAGGTGGGATTAATTTCAGCATAAAGCATGTTACCAATAACAGCATAAATATAGAAAATAATAAACATCAATAAAGCCACGTATCCCATTCTAGGCAGAGCAGAAATAAGTGCACTCACTAAAACACGAAGTTCGGGAATAAATGATACCAAACGCATGACCCTAAACAGCCTCAACATTCTGGCTATCAAAGCATATTCTGAATCATCTAAAGGAATTAAGCTAATTAAGACGATGGTAAAATCAAAAATATTCCAACCACTTTTAAAGAAGTGACGAAGCTTATCTTCTGCGGCCATTCGAATAGAAATTTCAATTAAGAAGAAAATAGTAATGGCATAATCTAATACATAAAAAACTGTATCCACCCAGTTGGCTAAAGGATATGTTTTTACGCCAATCATCACAGATGAAAAAATAATAATTGAAATAACAAATAACTCAAATACTTTGTTATCTCGAACAATTTTAAGACGGTACTGTAGGTTCATATAACCCCCATGGATAAAAGAGTGCCTATTCTAATGTTTAAAGCTAGATTGAATAGTGAATATTTAGATCATAATTGGTAAACTATTTTGAAAAATAACTCTAATAGGAATAAGCACCATGAAAATTACGATTGCAGGCCAAGGAGAATGTGAGTTTAGTGATGAATTTTCTTTACTAGATTGCTTAGATGATGCCGGAATAGATATCCCTTATAGCTGCAGAGGGGGAAACTGTGGCGCTTGTGAAGTGAGATTACTGTCAGGGGAAGTCGAATGGATTCAAGACCCTTGCTATGATGTACAAGGCAAAGACATTTTAACCTGCAGTGTGATCCCTACTTCAGATATTGAAATCGAGCTTATTTAACCTTTCTCTTTAAGGTTTTTCCTTAGCACAAACAAAAACAGCCCCTAAAGGAGCTGTTAAAAGTTTGCTTATTAATAAGTTAGACTAAATCATCATTATTTTTCAATGGTTGCTAGTGAAGCTTTCACCATTTTAGCTGGTAAAGGAATATAACCATCTTTTATCACCGAACTTTGCCCTTGCTTCGACAAAATCAACTTTAAGAACTCTTTAGTAACCGGATCAAGCTCTTTATTAGGCGCCTTGTTCACATACACGTACAATACTCGCGCTAAAGGATAGGAACCATTTAATGCATTTTCAGGCGTTGCCGCAATGAAAGGCTTACCTGGCTTTTTAGCTAACTTTATTGCTTTTACTCCTGCCGTCTTATAACCAATACCTGAATAACCAATACCGTTTAAAGAAGCAGTGACAGACTGTACCACAGAAGCAGAACCGGGCTGTTCATTCACACTTGCACTATAGTCACCCTTGCAAAGCGCTTTTTTCTTAAAGTAACCGTAAGTGCCTGATACTGAATTACGACCATACAATTGAATAGACTTATTGGCTAAAGCACCTTTAACACCTGCCTCCCCCCAAGTTTTAATTTGATGAGCTTCACCACACTTTCGATTCTCAGAAAAAATAGCATCTACCTGTGGAATAGTTAAGGCTTCAATCGGGTTATTTTTATTCACATAAACCGCTAAAGCATCAATTGCCACCCCAACTCTAGTCGGCTTATAGCCATACTTCTTTTCAAACATGGCCACTTCTTTGGGCTTCATTTTACGACTCATAGGACCAATATTAGAAGTTCCTTCTGTTAAAGCGGGAGGGGCCGTTGAAGAACCTGCTGCTTGAATTTGAATATTTACATTAGGATAAGTGCGTTTAAAGTCTTCCGCCCACAATGTCATTAAATTGGCGAGTGTATCTGAACCCACAGATGAAATATTGCCCGATACACCTGAAACCTTATGATAAGTTGGAATAGCTGAATCTACTTTTGCTGCAGAAAAAACTTGTGTTGAAATCATAGCTGTTGCCAGCCCCATTGCTAACATTAATTTAGTTTTCATATCATTTCCTTAATTGGTAAATTGGGTCGCTAATTTGTACGAGCTCTATTATTCAACTTACAGATAACACCCAAATTAATAAAAAATGACAGTTATATGA